>JBAWFG010000314.1:0-12543 GCA_049591655.1 Solirubrobacteraceae bacterium | reverse complement strand
GGTCGTGCTCGTCGGCCATTCCGCGGGCGGGCACCTCGCCCTGTGGGCTGCCCGTGAGCACCCGGTCGCGCTGGCGGTCTCGCTCGCCGGCGTCTGTGACCTCGAAGCAGCCGCCGACGCCGGCCTGGGCGACAGCGCGGTGCTGGAGTTCCTCGGCGCCGACCCCGACACGGATCTCTACGCGGCCGCCAGCCCGATCGCGCGGGTCCCGCTCGCCCGCCCCGCGCTGCTCATCCACGGAGACGCAGACGCCATCGTCCCGGTCCAGCAGAGCCGCGTCTACCGCGACGCGGCGGTAACGGCCGGCGACGACTGCGAGCTGCGTGAGCTGCCCGGGGGCGACCACTTCGAACCGGTGGACCCGGCCGGCCGGGCGCTGCCGATCCTGCAGCAGCGGTTGCAGACGCTCAGCGCCGGCTGACCGCCGGGCCGCGGCTCCCGCAGCGCCGTCAGCTTGCGGCCTGGGCCCGCTTCCACTCGGCCTTGTGGGCCCGCTTGGCCGCTTGGTAATCGAGCAGCGCCTGCGGGGAGTCGACGTCGCCGAGCGTTGGATGCCAGGGGACCAGCGGCTCGGCGGCGGCCACCCCGAAGCGTTTGGCGAGCACCGCCCCCAGCGCCTTGACCTTCATCTCGCCAAAACCAGGCAACGCCTCCAGGTTGGCCCGCAACGCGTCGGCGTCCGCGGCGTCGGTCCATACGCGGGCGGCGTCGCCGTCGTACTCGTCGCGGACGTGCACCGCGAGGTCGTGGACCCGGGCGGCCATCGATCCCGGGAAGCGGTGGACCGCCGGCTTGGCGCGGAACGCGGGCTCCAGGTCGGCGTCGGCGAGCGTGTCGGCATCAACGGCGCCGAGTCGCTCGCGCAGCGCGAGCGGTCCCGAGAACGCCTTCTGGACCGACACCTGCTGGTCGAGCACGAAACCGACGAGCAGGGCCATGGGGTCAGCCGCGATCAGCGCGTTGGCCTCGTCGGACTCGGTGAAGTAGAGGCGGTCGGGCATCGTTGACCGATGGTATGCCCTGAGGACCTGTGTCCGGCGAGATCTTTACTCTGTGCAGTCCAATGCCGCCGCTGATCACCCGAACCGAGGCGCTGTGCCTGGGCGAGATCGAAGACCACGCCGAGATCGAGGCGCTTGTCACACGCGCCTGGGAGGCGCGCGTGGAGCGCTTTGCCGACTCCACCGACATGTGCTCGCTGGTCAACGCCAAGTCCGGCGGCTGCGCCGAGGATTGTGGCTTCTGCGCTCAGTCCAAGTACGCGGAGGCCGAGACGCCGCTGCACGCGATGATGGAGCCCGAGCAGATCCTCGAGCACGCCCGCGCCGCAGAGGCGGCCGGCGCCCACCGTTTCTGCATGGTGACCCAGGGTCAGGGGCTCTCCAAGCGCGACTTCGAGAAGGTGCTTGCCGGCGCGCGGCTCGTCGCCGAGCACACCAACCTCAAGCGCTGCGCGTCGATCGGTCACATGTCGACCGCGCGGGCCAAGGCGCTGCGCGAGGCCGGGATCCAGCGGGTGCATCACAACGTCGAGACCGCCGAGTCCCACTACCCGGAGGTGTCGACGACCGTCCGCTACCAGGGGCGCCTGCGCACCATCGACGCGGTGCGCGAGGCGGGTCTGGAGACGTGCGTCGGCGGCATCCTCAACCTCGGCGAGACGCGCGAGCAGCGGGTCGAGATGGCGTTCGAGCTGGCCGCCATCAACCCGACGAGCGTGCCGATCAACCTGCTCAACCCCCGCCCGGGGACAAAGTTCGGCGATCGTGAGCTGATGGACCCCTGGGAGGTCGTCAAGTGGATTGCGATCTTCCGCCTGATCCTGCCCGAGGCGCTGTTCCGTCTCTGCGGAGGCCGGGTCGAGAACCTCGGGGAACTGCAGGCCACCGCGGTGCGAGCGGGACTCAACGGAGTGATGATGGGCAACTTCCTCACCACGCTCGGCAACACGCCCGATGAGGACCGGGCGATGTTCGAGGAGCTCGGACTCAATGTCGCTCGCCAGGACGACAACGGCACCAACCCGCGGCCTGACAACCGGTCTGGCTGGCTGGCCGGCGAGACGCCCGATGTCGTCGGTGCCGCGCTCTCCGATCCCGAGCCTGCGACGCTCGAGGTCCGGCTGTGGGATCCCTCCACGCAGTTGCGCTTCGCGGCCAAGCGCGCCGTCCCGCCCCGTCCCGACGGCGCCCCCAACAGCGGGTACGGCCGGCCGACGCGGGAGTCGGCAACGCGGCACGCTCCCGCCGCCTGATCTACCACTGCCTAAGCGCTGCCTGAGCACTGCCTCAGCACCGGCCCAGCGCAGTCGCTGCACGCCGTCGCGTCCAGAGTCTGAGTCTGACCCAGGCCTCGCCGTCCGGTCAGAGGGCTGATCGGAGGCACCCACGTCTCGGGACTCGCCCCGGCGAACTGTAAGATTGGGCTACGGCGGTTCGTTAGTTGTTTAGGGATTCGGGGCGGACCGTCGGTGCGAGGTGAGAAGTGCACGCAGCAGGCGTTGAAGGCCAAGGCCGGCTACGTCAGCGTTTGGGGGACCGGGCGTTGGCTGACTTGCTGCTCGCCGCGTTTGACGGGAGCCGCCAGGGGATCGTCGTCCACGACGGTGAGGGTCGCGTCGTGGATTGCAACCCCGCGGCGGCGGATCTGCTCGGCGTTTCCTTCGACGCCATGCTCGGCACCACCCCCGACCAGCCAGTGTGGGACCGCCTGCGCGAGCTCGACGGCCGGGTGATCGCACCCGCCGACCGTCCCGCCGCGGTCGTCCTACGCACGTCTCAGCCGCTGCTCGGGCGCCTGCTCGACGTCCGGCGGGACAGCAACTCGGAGGTGATCCTGCGCGTCGACGTGCATCCGGCCGTCGGGGAGGACGGCACGCTCGTCGTCGCCTCGTTTGTTGACGTCACCGGAGAGGTCGAGGCGCAACGCGCCGCAGCGGAGACCTCGCGGCAGCTGGAGACCACGCTGGCCGAGACCCGGCGGCTCGCCACCGAGCAGGCCGCGGTCGGCCGGATCGCCACCGCCATCGCCCAGCAGCGCGACGATGCCACCATCTTCACCCTGATCGCCGAGGAACTCGCTCGGTTGTTCGATGCCGACGGCGCCGTCGTGGTGGAACTGCCCGAGGCCGGTCCCGGCGTGTTGCGTGGGACAGCAGCCCGGCCAGGCCGTGAGGCGGTCATCGGCTCAAGCGGTCTGCACCGGCTCCTTGATTCGACGCACTTCACGGCCCCCGGGTCCAGCGGCATCGTGCGGATCACAGCCGAGCCCGGCCCGGCGGCGCCGAGCGCCGGGGTCGCGGCACCGGTTCAGATCGCCGGGCGCACCTGGGGGTACGTGGCGGTGGTAGGGGCGCAGGAGCGCTCGCTCACCGACAACGTCGAACAGCGACTGGCCCGCATCACCGAGCTGATCGCCACCGCCGTCATCGCTGCCGCCGCCCGAGCGCAGTTGATCGTCGAGGCGACCCAGGATCCGGTCACCGGCCTGCTCAACCACCGTGCGTTTCAGGAGCGGCTGCACACCGAGGTGCAGCGCGCCCGCCGTCATGGGCGTCAGCTGTCACTCGCCGTGCTCGACCTCGACGACTTCAAGGCGATCAACGACAGCTACGGCCATCAGGCCGGCGATCGCGTGCTGTGCCGGGTCGGGGACGTACTGCGCGACGTCGGCCGGGACGGAGATGTCGTCGCCCGTCTCGGCGGTGACGAGTTCGCGCTGTTGCTGCCCGAGACCGACGCGGCCGGGGCCAGCCTGGCGGCGGAACGGGCGCTCGCGCTGCTCAAGGAGAATTCCGGCGACGACGAGCTGACGCTGACCGCCTCGGTGGGCGTTGCCGACCTGTGTCATGCCGACTCGGCGGACCGGCTGCTCAAGATCGCCGACGGCGCGCTGTACTGGGCCAAGGCACACGGCCGTGACGCGGTGCGGCCCTACAGCCCCGATGTCGTGCCGGAGCTATCGGGGCAGGAGCGCACCGAGCGCCTGGCCCGCTCCCAGGCGCTGACCGCGCTGCGCGCGCTGGCCCGCGTGATCGAACTCAAGGCTCCGCCGAGCGCTGCGGCGCCCGATCGGGCGGCGGCCCTCGCCAGGGCGCTCGCCGGCGCGCGGGACTGGCCGGCCGAGGACGTGGCCACGTTGCGCGAGGCGCTCCGACGCCTCCAGGAGGACGGCGCCGCCGACTGAGCCAGACAGACGTCCGGCACGTGTCTTATGTTGCGTGGCGAGATGATCGAGATCGAGGCCCGGCTTGATGAGCTGAAAGCCCTCGGGTTGCAGCGTCGCACCCGGCTCGTTAGTGGACCGCAAGGACCCCACGTCCTGCTCGACGGCAAGCCTGTCCTGTTGTTGTGCTCCAACAACTACCTCGGGCTCGCCGATCACCCGCGAGTCCGCGAGGCCGCCGCCGACGCCGCCATGCGTTGGGGCGTCGGCGCCGGTGGGTCGCGGCTCGTATCCGGCACCATGACCGTCCACCGCCGCCTGGAGGAGCGCCTCGCCGCGTTCAAGGGACGCCAGAGCGCGCTCCTGTTCGGGTCCGGATATCTCGCCAACACGGGGACGATCGGAGCGCTGGCCCGCCCCGGCGATGTCGTGTTCTCCGACGAGCTCAACCACGCCTCGATCATCGACGGCTGCCGGCTGTCGCGGGCCGAGGTGTTCGTCTATGACCACTGCGACATCGAGCATCTGCAATGGGGCATCGCGCACGCCGAGGGCCGCGGCGCGCTGATCGTCACCGACAGCGTGTTCTCGATGGACGGCGACGTCGCACCGTTGGCCGAGATCGTCGAACTCGCGCAGCGCTTCGGCCTGCGGACGATCGTGGACGAGGCCCACGGGACCGGCGCACTGGGTCCGGGGGGCCGGGGAGCCCTGGCGGAAGCCGGCGTCGAGGACCAGGTCGACGTGATCGTCGGGACGCTCGGCAAGGCACTGGGGGGCTACGGCGCGTTCGCCGCCTGTGACCGGACGATGGCGCGCTACCTCGTCAACGCCGCCCGCACCTTCATCTTCTCGACCGCGCTCCCGCCGCCGGCCGTCGCCGGTGCGCTCGCTGCCCTCGAACTGCTTGAGGAACGACCCCGCCGGGTGCAGAAGCTGGCCGCCAACGCCGCGGCGTTGCGCGAGGGGCTCCAGGACGAGGGTTTCGACGTCGGGGGCTCGCGGACCCAGATCCTGCCGCTCGTGTTCGGCGATGCCGAGCTGGCGATGCGGATCTGCGAGGGCGCGCTGCTGCACGGGGTGTTCGCGCAGGCGATCCGCCCGCCGACCGTTCCGGCGATGACCTCGCGCCTGCGGCTGGCGGTGATGGCCACCCATCACGCGGACGAGCTGCGCCAGGCCGCCCGCACGCTCGGCTCGGTCGCCCGCGCGCTCGGACACGACCCGCGGCGGGTGATGCCGGTCGGCTCCGGGCTCGCCGCGTCAGGCGCCGGGCGGGACGCGCCCGTGTCCGACTGGGATCCCGCCCCCTCCGAGGCCGATGATCGCCCGCCGCCACCTGTTGCCCGGCCCCGATCTGGATCGCCGTCCACTGCCGGCCGCACCTCGGCGGTGTTCGACTTCGAGGCGCCCGAGCCCATCCGCCGCGCCGCGTAGCTCCCATGGCAGCTGAGCCGCTGCGCGGCTGGTTCATCACCGGGACCGACACCGGCGTTGGCAAGACGGTGCTGGCCGCTGCGATCACCGCCGCGCTGCGCCGGCGCGACATCCCCGTCCGGGCATTGAAGCCATTGATCACCGGACTCGACGATCCGCCGGATCCCGACTGGCCGCCGGATCATGAGCTGCTGGCACGCGTGGCGGGCACGTCGGCCCAGGAGGTGAATCTCGTCAGCTACGGGCCACCGGTCTCGCCCCACCTCGCCGCTGAACTGGCCGGGGAGCCCGCGCCGGCGCTCGACTGGCTGGCCCAGCGGATCCGGGCGGCGGTGAGGCCCGGTGAGGTCGCCGTGGTCGAAGGGGTCGGTGGCCTGCTGGTGCCACTCGGACCCGGTGGCGACGTCCGGGACCTTGCCGGCAGCCTCGGGCTCCCGCTCCTGGTCGCGGCGCGGCCCGGGCTGGGCACGATCAACCACACGCTGCTGACACTCGAGGCGGCCCGGTCGGTAGGGCTGGCGGTCGCCGGCGTCGTCCTCACCCCGTGGCCGGCGCAACCAAGCGCCATCGAAAGCTCCAACCGTAAGACCATCGCGGCACTCGGCGACACCGCGGTTGCGACGCTGGGCGCGGTGGCGAGCGCGGATCCGGCCGCCCTGGCCGCAGCCGGCGACGAGCTGCCGCTCGACCGCTGGCTGCGCGCCGGCTGACTCAGATTCCGACCGCGTCGGTGGGTACGTTCGAGCAATGCGCGCCACGTCTGACCTGATCGCCGCCGACCGCCGCCACGTCTGGCATCCATTCACGCAGCAGCAGGGCTGGTGTGAGGATGAAACGCCGCTGATCATCGACCATGCCGAGGGGACGACGCTCTACGACGCCGACGGAAACGCGTACATCGACGGCGTCTCGTCCCTGTGGTGCAACGTCCACGGCCATCGCCACCCGGCGATCGACGCCGCGATCCGCGCCCAACTTGACCGCGTGGCGCACAGCACGATGCTCGGGCTCTCCCACGAGCCCGCGATCGAACTGGCCGAGCGACTGGCCGCGATCGCTCCCGCGGGGCTCGACCGCGTCTTCTACTCCGACAGCGGCTCCACGGCGGTGGAGATCGCGCTCAAGATGGCGTTCCAGTGGTGGACACAGCGGGGCGAGACCCAGCGCACCGGATTCATCTGCCTGCGCAACGGCTACCACGGCGACACCGTGGGGGCCGTCTCAGTCGGCGGCATCGACCTGTTCCACGAGGTCTACCGGCCGCTGCTGTTCAAGAGCTGGGCGGCTCGGGTCGACGACGGCTCGCACATGGCCGAGCTCCTGTCAGAGCACGGCCCCGAGGTCGCGGCCGTGATCGTGGAGCCGCTGGTGCAGGGCGCGGGCGGGATGCTGATGGCCCCTGACGGCTTCCTGCGACGGGTCCGGGAGCTGTGTGACGAGCACGATGTGCTGCTCATCTGCGACGAGGTGGCGACCGGGTTCGGGCGCACCGGCCGGATGTTCGCCTGCGAGCACGAGCAGGTCGTGCCGGACCTGCTGTGCGTCGGCAAGGGAATCACCGGCGGCTACCTGCCGCTTGCCGCCACCCTCGCCTCCGAGCGCATCTACGAGGGGTTCCTCGGTCGTTTCGACGAGTTCCGCACCTTCTTCCACGGTCACACGTACACCGGTAACCCGCTCGCCTGCGCCGCGGGGATCGCGACGCTTGAGACCTTCGAGCAGGAGCGCACGCTGGAGGGGATCGGTCCGAAGATCGACCTGCTCGAGCGGATGCTGACCCAGCACGTGGCCGGCCTGGACGGCGTCGCCGAGGTCCGCCAGCGCGGCCTGATGGTCGGCATCGAGCTCGCCCCAGGACGGCCGGGCGACCGCCTCGGACACCGGGTGACCGAGGCGGCCCGCGCCCGCGGCGCGGTGATCCGGCCCCTTGGCGACGTCATCGTGCTGATGCCCGCGCTCGCGATCTCCGAGCACGATCTCCGCCGGCTGGTGTCGATCACCGCCGCGGCGATCGAGGAGGCGGCCGGCGCCCAGGTGCGCCGGGCCGCCTGAGTAGCGTTCAGGGCACTAGTCCTCGTAGGGCGTGAAGTCCTTCTTCCGAGCGCCGCACACCGGACAGAACCACGTGTCGGGGATGTCTGCGAACTCGGTGCCGGGCGGAATGCCGCCATCCGGATCGCCTTCTGCCGGGTCGTAGATGAACCCGCACGACTCACACATGTATCTCATCGGCGCCAGGCTATCGGGCGCAGCGCCACGGCGGACTGACGGTGTAGGGTCCGGCGATGGAGAATGTACGGCCGGGCCCCGGGGAGGAGCTGCACTCGGGCCCAGAGACGGTTCCGCGCGTCGCCGCGACCGTGATCCTGCTGCGCGGCGGAGGCGACGGCCTGGAGGTTCTGCTCGCGCAGCGGACGCCGGCGGCACGGTTCATGGGGGGCGCGTGGGTGTTCCCCGGCGGCGCCGTTAGCCCCGGGGATGGCGAGGGGCAGCACGGGCTGCGCGCCGCCGCGGTCCGCGAGCTGCGCGAGGAGGCCGGCATCACGATTGAGGATCCGGCACAGCTGGTCGCCTTCTCCCGCTGGATCACCCCGGCGGTGGTCAAGATCCGCTACGACACCTGGTTCTTTCTTGCCTCCGCCCCGGAGGGCGCCGAGCCGCAGGTTGACGGCTCAGAGGTCGTCGACGCGGGATGGTTCGCCCCCGCCGCCGCGCTGCAGGCGTCCCGAGCGGGGGAGATCCTGCTCGTGTTCCCCACGATCAAGCACCTCGAGCAGCTGTCGGGATTCGCCTCCGCGCAGGACCTGATCGCACACGCGCGCACGCGCGAGGTCGCTCCCGTCCAACCTCGCGTGCTGGGGACCGGTGAGACGGCGCGGATCGTGCTCCCGGGCGAGCCGGGCTACGACGAGTGACCCCCAGCGGTCCCACACCCCGGGCGTCGGGCGGCCTCACGGTGGCGGTGACCGGGCCCACAGGGGACATCGGGCGCTCGCTGTTGCGCGCGCTGCAGCGCAGCCGTGACATCGGGAAGGTCACCGCGATGGCCCGCCGGCCGTTCGATCCCGGCGCGGAAGGTCTGAGCAAGACCGAGTACCGCCAGGCGGATGTGCTCGACGTCGATGCGGTACGCGAGGTCATCTCCGGCGCCGATGTCGTGGTGCATCTCGCCTTCATGATCATGGGCAGCGTCGAGGAGACGACCGAGATCAACCTTCAGGGGTCACGCAACGTGTTCGCGGCGGCGATCGAGGCCGGGGTGCCGCGGCTCGTCTATGCCTCGTCGGTGGCCGCCTACGGGTTCGGAGCCGACAATCCGGCGCTGCTGACCGAGGATCTCGAGCCCCGGGGGACCCAGCGCCATTACTACTCGGCTCAGAAAGCCGAGCTGGAGGGGGCGCTGCGCGAGATGCTCGAGGGTTCGGACACCGCCGCGTACGTATTCCGGCCCTGCATCGTCGCCGGTCCCGATGCGCTCACGCTCGTGCAGAGCATCCCGTACGTGCAGATCTCAGAGAAGATGCCATCGGCGATCCTGCGCGTGCTCGAGTTCATGCCCGCACTCAAGCCCGTCATCCCGGACCCGGGCGTCCCGTTCCAGCTCGTCCATCACGACGATGTGGCAGCCGCGCTGCGGGCGGCGATCCTCGGCCGGGGCGAGCCCGGGGTCTACAACCTCGCCGCCACCGGGACGTTGACGATGGCCGACCTCGCCGCCGCGCTGGGCTGGTACAGCATCCCGATGCCCGACCTCGCGCTGGGCGCGGCCGCTGAGCTCGTCGCGCGGCTGCCGTTCGTGCCGGCTGAGGCGCAATGGATCGAGAGTCTCCGGCGGCCGGTCGTGATGGACACCTCCCGGGCCCGCCGGCTGCTCGGCTGGCGCCCGCGCCACGACGCGCGGGAGACGCTCGAGCAGATGGTCAGAGCCGCCCGCTCAGAACAGCTCATCCGCTGAGGGTCAGGTGTCCCCGTTGAGGTTCGGCAGGCCCACCGACTGCAGCCACTGGCTGACGGTCACGTTGAGCTGTGTGAACTCGCCGGTCCAGATCAGCACCCCCATCGCGATCAGCACCGCGCCGCCGGTCCCGATCACGACCGGGTAGTGGCGCTTGATCACCGCGAAGGCAGTGGTGGCCGTGCCGAAGGCGAGCCCGGTGATCAGGAACGGGACGCCGAGGCCGGCGCAGTAGACGGCGAGCAGGACCGCTCCGTGAGATGCGGAGTTGGAGGTGCCGGCGAGGGCGAGGATGGCCCCCAGCGTCGGGCCCGTGCACGGGGTCCAGGCGAGCGCGAACGCCGCCCCGGCGAGCAACGGCCCACCGCGCCCGGCGCGGCGCATCAGCCCACCGACGTGCCACTCCCGGGCCAGCGATGGGACCAGCGGGGCGAGCATGAACAGCAGGCCCATGACGATGATCACCGCACCGGAGATCTTGTGCGCCGTCGGTCCGGCGAGCGTCGTCCGCAACGCGCGCTGGCCGAGCAGGCCCAGCGCGATGAAGATGAACGAGAAGCTGCCGATGAACGCCAGGCTGGGAGCGATCACCTGCCGGGTCTGGACCTCCCCCGGAGCACCGCCCGCGACCGCCGAGATGTAACCGGGCACGAGCGGAAGCACGCAGGGCGACAAGAACGAGATCAGCCCCGCGCCGAATGCGACCGGAAGGCCGATGCCCGACGCTGCGTCCATCAGGGGTTCAGCGTACCGGCTGGCGAGAGTGGGCGGTGGGCCTACCGCCCGAGGAGCATGGCGATCCCCTGCCCGCCACCGATACACAGCGTGACCAGGCCGAGCTCCAGGTCGCGGCGCTCCATCTCGTCGAGGATCTTGGCGGTGATCGCGGCGCCGGTGGCGGCGATCGGATGGCCCAGCGCGATCGCCCCGCCGTTGGGGTTGACGCGCTCCTCGTCGAGGCCCAGATCGTCGATCACCGCCAGCGCCTGCGCGGCGAACGCCTCGTTGAGCTCGATCACCTCGATCTCGTCGAGACGGCGACCGGAGCGGTCCAGCACCTTGCGGACCGCGGGCACCGGTCCGATGCCCATCAGCGAGGGCTCCACGCCGCAGCTGGCGTAGGCGAGGATCCGCGCGCGGATCGGCGCTCCGAGCTCGGCCGCGCGCTCGGCGCTCATCAGCACGACCGCGGCACCGGCGTCGTTCATGCCCGAGGCGTTGCCGGCCGTCACCGTTCCGTCGGGCTTGAACACCGGCTTGAGCTTGCCCATCGCCTCCACCGAGGCGCTCTCCCGGATGTGCTCGTCCTGGTCAAACGGGACCGTGTCACGCTTGACCTTGACCGCGACGGGCACGATCTGGTCGGAGAAGCGGCCCTCCGCGCGCGCCTCCGCGGCAAGGCGGTGAGAACGGACGGCGAACGCATCCTGACGCTCACGGGAGATCGACCCCCGCTCGGCGAGATTCTCGGCCGTCACACCCATCAGGATGGACTCGAACGGGTCAGTCAGGGCGCCCATCACCGGATCGATGACCTCGGTCTCCCCCATCCGCGCTCCCCAGCGCGCGGCCGGAAGCCAGTAGGGCCCGCGGCTCATCGACTCAGCGCCACCGGCCAGGGCCACGCCGGCCTCACCGGTCTGGATCGCCTGGGTGGCGGAGACGATCGCCTGCACCCCGGTGCCGCACAGGCGATTGACCGTGTAGGCGGGCACCTCCTTGGGGACGCCGGACTTGATCGACACGACCCGCGCCATGTAGGCGTCCGCCGGCTCGGTGTGGATGACGTTGCCGAACACGACGTGGTCGACCTGAGCGGGCTCGATGCCGGCTCGCTCGATCGCCGCCGCCGACGCCGTGGCGCCGAGGTCCGATGGGGGCACCGAGGCGAGTCCCTTTCCATAGGAGCCGATCGCGGTGCGGGCGGCGGAGGCGATGACAACGTCGGTCATGAGGTCCTTTCTGGCGACACGAGGGAGCGCAAGCGTAGCCATGCCTCCCCCGCATACTGCGCTCAATTACTCAATTTCTCTCCATCATGCGTCCCAATCCACAACTTTCCGCCTGCTGGACCCGTTAGCATGAGCCAGGGTTCTCGTGGAAGCATCCGCCATCCCAGCAACGGTAGGTCTGGCGCGGCCCCGGATCGCAATCAGCGCTCCATTGCTGCGAATCCGGTCCGACGAGCAGCTCATCTCGCTGTTCCGTTCCGGCAGCGAGGACGCGTTCCGGGTCATCCATGATCGCTACCGGCAGCGGATGCTCGCCTACACCCGGCAGATGCTCGCCGGATCGGCCGCCGACGCGGAAGACGCCGTTCAGGAGATATTCGTCCGCGCGTATGCCGGCCTGCTGGCCAGCAACCGGCACCTGGCCCTGCGGGCATGGCTCTACCGAGTCGCCCACAACCGGTGCATCGACGAGCTGCGCCGGCCGCAGATCCACCCCTCCGACGCGACGGTCACGGCCGATCCGAGCCCCGCGAACGACCCGATCACCCGACTGGAGCAGCGCGACGCGCTGCGGCGGCTGATCGCCGACGTTCAGCGGCTGCCCGAGCAGCAGCGCTCGGCCCTGCTGATGCGCGAGCTCGGCGGGATGCCCTACGCCGAGGTCGCCGCCGTCCTCGGAGTGACCGTGGCCGCGGTCAAGTCGCTGCTCGTGCGCGCCCGCGTCGGCCTCGCTCAGGCCAACGAGGCCCGGGACACCGCCTGCGTGACGATCCAGGAGGAACTCATCGTCGCCCACGACCGCGGTGTGCGACCGAGCGCCCTGGCCCGGCGCCACCTGCGTGACTGCTGCGGCTGCCGCGCCTTCCGGTCCGATGTCCGCGGGCTCAGCCGCCAACTGGCGGCGTTCACCCCCGTACTGGGGCCGGTCGGCCTGCTCGCCAAGCTCATGGGGCTCGGTGGAGCGAGTGGTGGTGGCGCCGCGGCCGGCAGCGGCGCCGTCGCCTCCAGTGGCGCAACCGCCGCCACGGGTGCCAC
>JBAWFG010000313.1:0-12684 GCA_049591655.1 Solirubrobacteraceae bacterium | reverse complement strand
CTCCTGGCCGGTGCGCGCTCGCCGGTCGCCGGTCGCCGGTCGCCGCCGGTCCGGGCGGGCAGGCGGGCGAGCGGGCGGGACGGAAATCGTATGATCGGGCTCGACAGCGGGACCAGAGACGCGATCGAGGTGGGTGGTTATGAGCGCTGAGGCACCCCGGGGCGCGGCCGCAGGGGGCCGCCAGAGCATCCTGGTCGTGTTCGTCGGGCTGATGCTCGTGCTGCTGATGGCGGCGCTTGATCAGACGATCGTCTCCACCGCGCTGCCAACGATCGTCGGTGACCTCGGCGGACTGAGCCACATCTCCTGGGTGGTCACCGCGTACCTGCTCGCCCAGACCGCCGTCACCCCGGTGTACGGCAAGCTCGGCGACCTCTACGGGCGCAAGATCGTGCTGCAGGTCGCGCTCGTCGTGTTCCTGATCGGTTCGGCGCTGTGCGGCGCCGCCCAGGACATGACCCAGCTGATCCTGTTCCGGGCGCTGCAGGGGCTCGGCGGCGGCGGCCTGATGGTGGGCACGATGGCGGCGATCGGAGATGTCGTATCGCCCCGGGAGCGCGGTCGCTACCAGGGCATCTTCGGCGCCGTGTTCGGCCTGGCCAGCGTGATCGGGCCGCTGCTCGGGGGGTTCTTCACCACGGCCCTCAGCTGGCGCTGGATCTTCTACGTCAACCTGCCGATCGGCGTGCTCGCCTTCGGGGTGCTGGCGGCGACGCTGCCGTCACGCAAAGAGGAGGCCCACCACCGGATCGACTACCTCGGCGCCGTGCTGCTCGCCGGCGGCCTGAGCGCGATCGTTCTGCTCTCGACGCTCGGCGGCACGACCTACGCGTGGGGCTCGCCGACGATCGTCGGACTCGGCGTCGCCGCGGTTGGCCTGATCGCCGCCTTCGTCATCGTCGAGCGCCGCGCCGCTGAGCCGGTGCTGCCGCCCCGGCTGTTCTCCGACAGCGTGTTCGTCGTCTCCAGCGCGATCGGGCTGGTGGTCGGCTTTGCCCTGTTCGGCTCGGTCACCTACCTGCCGCTGTTCCTGCAGGTCGTGCTCGGCGCCAGCCCCACCGGCTCCGGGCTGCAGATCCTGCCGCTGATGGGTGGCCTGCTGATCACCTCGATCGCCTCGGGCCAGATCATCACCCGCACCGGGCGCTATCGGCCGTTCCCCATCGCCGGCACCGCGATCATGACCGTCGGGCTCGCCCTGCTCTCGACGATGGGGCCCGATACGAGCCGGGCGGCCGCCTCCCTGTTCATGTTCATCCTCGGTCTCGGGCTGGGGATGGTGATGCAGGTGCTGGTGCTGGCGGTCCAGAACGCCGTCGACTACTCCGACCTCGGTGTCGCCACCTCCGGCGCCACCCTGTTTCGCTCAATCGGCGGCGCGGTCGGTACCGCCGTGCTCGGCTCGATCTTCTCCAACCGGCTGGCCGCCGAGCTCACCATGCGGATCCCGGCCGGTGCGGGCTCGCTCGGCCATGGCGCCAGCCTCAACACCGCCGCGCTGCGACGGCTGCCGGCGCCGCTGCATACCGCCTACCTCGAAGCGTTCACCAACGCGCTCAGCACCGTGTTCACGGTCGGCGCCGGCGTGGCGGCGGTCGCGTTCGTGCTCAGCTGGTTCCTGGCGCAGCGCCCGCTGCGCGAGACGGTCGCGGCCTCGAGCGGGATCGGCGAGACGTTCGCCGTCCCCAAGCACACCGACTCGCTGGCCGAGGCCTCGCGTGCGCTGAGCTCGCTCGTCGGCCGTGAGCGCCGGCGTGAGCTTGTGGCCGGGATCGCGCAGCGGGCCGGCGTCGACCTCTCGCCGGCCGCGGCATGGCTGCTCGTCCGCCTCCAGGAGGACCCCTCAGCATCGATCGCCCAGCTGTGCGACGAGTTCGACATCCCGCTCGACATCGGCGGCAACGCGCTGCGCGAGCTCGACGAACGCTCGCTGCTGCGCCGTGACCCGGCCGCCGGCGATGGCCGCGGGAGGGTGGTCGGGGTCACGCCGGAGGCCGACACGATGGCCGCGGCGCTCGTCAACGAACGCTTCGCCACGCTGTCGCGGATGTGCGCCGAGTGGTCCCCTGAGGAGCACGACGAGCTGACCGACCTGCTGGCCCAGCTCGCCCAGGATCTCGGGCGCGAGCCTGGGCCCCGGGTCGGCGCGCCGGTCTAGCGGTCAGCGCGAGCGCCGCAGAGCCTGCGTGTCGCCGCCCGCCGACCGGCGCAGGTCGGCCTCGATCGCCGCCGCAGCCGTCTGGGCGAGCGGGAGCACATCGCGCCGCAGCGAGGCCATCGTCCCGCGGCTGGCGTGCACAGAGACGTTGAGCGCCGCCAGCACCGTGCCGGCGGCGTCGTGGATCGGCACCGCCAGCGAGCGCAACCCCTCCTCCAGCTCCTGGTCCACGGCGGCCCAGCCCTGCTCCCGGGCCCGGTCCAGCGCCGCGCGCAGCTGCACCTCATCGGTGATCGTGTGGCTGGACAGCGGCCGCAGCTCGGTGGCCGCCAACCGGACGTCGAGCTCATCGGCGGGCAGCGCGGCGAGCAGCACCCGGCCCATCGAGGTCGCATAGGCCGGCAACCGGGTGCCGACCGACAGCGTGATGCTCATGATCCGCCGGGTGGGCACGCGGGCGACGTAGACGACGTCGGGCCCGTCGAGCACCGAGATCGACGAGGACTCGTTGACCTGGGCCACCAGCGTCTCCATGTGCGGCTGGGCGACCTCGGGCAGCGTGAGACTCGACAGGTACGCGTAGCCGAGCTCCAGCACGCGGGGGGTCAGCGAGAAGCGCCCGCCGGACATGCTCACGTAGCCAAGGCTGGCCAGCGTGAGCAGGAATCGCCGCGCGGCGGCGCGGGTTAGGCCGGAGATGCGTGCCACCTCGCTCAGCCCCAGCTCCCGGTGCTCGGCGTCGAACGCGCGGATGACCAGCAGTCCGCGTTCCAGCGACTGGACGAAATCGGCGCTTCTGGGACGGTCCTCGTTCACGTGTCACACCGGTCGGCATGCGCAAACTACCTGAGCGGACTCACGGTGGATTATGCTGCGCCCGTGGACAGGATTGTCGACAATGTCCGCTCACGCCGGACATGAGCGACGATGCCCGGGCGATCCGCGACCTCGTCGAGAACTGGGTCGTGTGGCGCGACGCGGGCGACTGGGAGCGCTTCGCCACGCTCTGGCACGAGGACGGGGTGATGATGGCCACCTGGTTTCAGGGTCCGGCGGCCGCGTTCATCACCGTCAGCCGCGAGGGGTTTGAGCGAGGGGTCCGGATCCTGCACTTTCTCGGCGGAACGTCGGTCGACCTGGCCGGGGACCGGGCGATCGCCCAGACGAAGATGACGATCACCCAGCGGGCCACGGTGCATGAGGTGCAGTGCGACGTCGTCTGCACCGGCCGGTTCTATGACTTCCTGGCCCGCCGTCACGGACGCTGGGGGATCGTGCTGCGCCAGCCGATCTACGAGCAGGACCGGATGAACCCCGTCGATCCGGCGGCACACCTGGAGCTCGATCCCGAGCGCCTGGCCGCGTTCCCGTCCGGCTACCGCCACCTCGCCTACGCGCAGACCCTGATCGGCTACGCGGTCAAGCCCGACATGCCCGGGCTCACCGGCCCCGAGGTTGAGGATCTGTACCGCCGCGGCGCGCGCTGGCTCGCCGGCGAGCTCGCCCTGTAAACGGACCCGTCGGTCCGCTACGATGCGGCGGTGGCCGACGCGACCCAACCCGACGCTCTCGACCGTGACACGCTCATCGTCGCCGGGGTCGTGCTCCTGGGCGCGATCATGTCGGTCCTCGATACGACGGTCGTCAACGTCGCCATCGACCATCTGGCGGTCGCGTTTCACTCATCGCTGACCGAGATCCAGTGGGTCGTCACCGGGTACACGCTGGCGCTGGCAGCCGTCATCCCGATCAGCGGCTGGGCCGCGGACCGGTTCGGCACCAAGCGGATCTACTTGTGGTCGCTCGTGCTGTTCACGATCGGCTCGGCTCTGTCCGGGCTCGCCTGGAGCGCCGGCTCGCTCATCTTCTTCCGGGTTCTGCAGGGCTTCGGCGGCGGCTTGATCATGCCCGCGGTGATGACGATCATGACCCAGAAGGCCGGCCCCAACCGCATGGGACGCGTGATGGGGGTGCTCGGCGTCCCGATGCTGATCGCCCCGATCATCGGCCCGATCCTCGGCGGCTGGCTGGTCGACGACGTCTCGTGGCGCTGGATCTTCTTCATCAACCTGCCGATCGGCGTGCTGGCCTTCGTCCTGGCCCGGATCGTGCTCGAGCCCGACGAGCCCCAGCCGACCCACCGGCTCGACTGGCTGGGCATGCTGCTGCTCTCGCCGGGATTGGCGCTGCTCATCTTCGGTCTCGCCGAGTCATCGACCTACGGGTTCGGATCCCTGCGCTCGTGGGGCCCGGTGCTCGCGGGCGCCCTGCTGATCGCCGCGTTCTTCGTTCACAGCTGGCGGACCGAGGCGCCGCTGATCGACATCCGCACATTCACCCACACCCGCGCCGGCGCCGCCGCCGGGGTGTTCCTGCTGTTCGCGATCGCGTTCTTCGGCGCGCTGCTGCTGATCCCGCTGTACTACCAGTCGGTGCGCGGCGCGTCGGCGCTGCAGTCCGGGCTGCTGCTGGCCCCGCAGGGGCTGGGCGCGATGGTGACGATGCCGCTGGCCGGCCGGCTCACCGATCGCTACGGGCCCACCTGGCTGCCCGCGGCCGGGATCCCGCTGCTCGTGATCGGGATCTCGCCGTTCGCGTTCGTCGGGCCCCACACGTCCTATGTACTGCTGTGCAGCTTCAGCGTCGTGCTGGGGCTCGGGATGGGGCTGTCGATGATGCCGACGATGACCGCGGCGATGCAGGCGGTTCCCCGATCGGCGATCCCCCGCACGAGCACGGCGATGAACATCATCCGCCAGGCCGGCGCGTCGATCGGCACCGCGATCATGAGCGTCCTGCTCGCCTCGGCGATCACGACCAACCTCCACGGGCTCAACAACGTCCACGGGTCCGGCGGCGGCTTCGCGAAGCTGCAGGGACTGTCGGGAGCGGGCCACGCGCTCGTCGCCCGACCGCTCTCCAATGCGTTCGCCTCGACGTTCGTGTGGGCGCTGGTGCTGCTGGCGGTGGCGTTCGTGCCCGCGCTGGCGATGGCGCTCATGGGGCGCGGCAGCCACGTTCGCGCCTCGATGGGCGAGTCCCCGCTCGTCCTCGAGTAGGCGCCGCGTTCTGTTCGCGTTGTGAGTCGTCTGGGTGCGACTCTTTCGTTACCCGCCGCGCACCGGGGCAACCGCCCGGGCGTACGGCGCCGCCGGGTGGGTAGCTGCAGCGGTGGCCCCTGAGCCACTGACACAGACTGCGAAAGGAGGCCGACGATGGCCGACAAGGAAACGATTGCGGTACTCGGAGCGGGTGGGACGATGGGCTTGGCGATGGCGCGCAACCTCGCCCGGGACGGATATGGGATCCGGGCCTGGAACCGATCGAGCGACAAGGCACAGCCGCTCACCGAGGACGGCGCCACGCTCTGCCACACCGCCGCCGAAGCAGCGCAGGGCGCCGACGTCATCCTCACCATGTTGTCTGACTCCGACGCGGTGATCGCGGCGATGGAGGGTGAGGACGGAGCGCTCGCCGCCGAACCCGGGCCTGAGACGATCTGGCTGCAGATGAGCACGATCGGCGAGGCCGGCACCGAGCGCTGCGCTGAGTTGGCCCGCGACCACCAGGTCGAGTTCGTCGACGCGCCCGTGCTCGGCACCAAGCAGCCGGCGCAGGAGGGCAAGCTCGTCGTGCTCGCCTCCGGCCCCGAGCGGCTGCGTGACCGGGTGAGCCCGATCTTCAACGTGGTCGGCCAGCGCTCGATGTGGGTCGGCGGCGCCGGAGACGGCAGCCGGCTCAAGCTCGCCACCAACAGCTGGCTGCTGGCCATCGTGGAGGGCGCGGCCGAGAGCCTCGCCGCCGCCGAGGGGATGGGGCTCGACCCTCAGCTGCTGCTCGACGCAGTGGCCGACGGGCCGCTTGACCTGCCCTACCTCAAGCTGAAGGGCAAGGCGATGATCGAGCGTGAGTTCGAGCCATCGTTCGCCCTCCGGCTCGCCGCCAAGGACGCAGCGCTCGTAGAGGAGGCAGCGCAACGCCACCACCTCGACCTGCCGCTGGTCAGCACAATCCGCCGCCGCATGGAGGAGGGGATCCCCGCACACGGGGACGAAGACCTCAGCGCGACGTTCCTGACGAGCGCTCCGGCCTGACCGGGGACTGGCCCCCGCCGGGGGAGTCGTCGACGATCAGGACCCACAGATGGCGGGGCCCGTGGACGCCCTCCACGCGTGACAGCTCGATGTCGGAGCTCGCCGAGGGGCCGGAGACGAACGTCACCGGGGCGCCGCCGTCACGTACGGCCGGCGCCAGCGCAGCGATCGCCTCCGGCACGAGCTCGACGATCTGCTCGGCGGAGATGATGCAGACGTGGTGGTCGGGCACGAGCGTGATCAGCCGCCGACCGCTCACCCCGCGGCCGTCGAGCACCAGCGTCCCGGTGTCGGCGATCGCACTCGCACAGCCGGTGACCGCGCCATCGAGGACGTCGAGCTCCCCCGCGCCGAGACCGTGGTCCTCCACGATCTCCGCCGCGGCCGGGCGCCATGCATCGGGCAGCTCTGCGGGCACCGCAACCCGCACCAAGCCCATCGCGACACAGGCGTCGTCGAGCGCCGCGGGCAGGCCGGCGGAATCGGTGACGACAACCTCGGCGTTGTAATCGCGCACACGGTCGGCAAAGCGCGCCAGGCGATCGGCGGCGCTGAGCTCACCGGCGCGGCGGTAGTCCCGGGCGACCGGAACGTCACCGGGCGCCTCGCCCGGTGGGACGTCGCCCAGAGCAGCGCGGATCCGGCCGAGCATCGCCTCCCGGGCAGCGTTCACGACCGCTGCCGCCACCAGTCGCGGAAGCTCTGGGCCGGAACGGCAGGGAGGTCGCGGGTCGCCGTCCAAGCCGCCAGCGGCCCGGGGAGCCGGCTGATCTTCCCGCCCCGGGCCAGTGGCCACTGGCCGAACCGGGCCGCGCGCTGCCCGGCCTCGTAGCGCCGCCGGTCGGCGAACACCCGGGCGACGGCGCGCATCGCCAGGTGCTCGGGGGACAGGCGCTCACGCAACGGCGCGTGGGGATCCTCGGCCACCCGCTGGCGCAGGTGGACGAGCACCTCCGGAATGTCGATCTTGACCGGGCACACCTCGTAGCAGGCGCCGCACAGGCTCGACGCGTAGGGCAGTGAGCGCGCCTGCGACATGTCGCTGAGCAGCGGCGTGAGGATCGCCCCGATCGGCCCGGGATAGGTGGAGCCGTAGGCGTGCCCGCCAGTGCGCTCGTACACCGGGCAGACGTTGAGACAAGCCGAGCAGCGGATGCAGTTGAGCGCCTGACGGCCGATCTCGTCGGACAGCACGTTGGTGCGTCCATTGTCGAGCAGGACGAGGTGGAACTCCTGCGGCCCGTCGCCCGGAGTGACCCCGGTCCACAGCGACGTGTAGGGGTTCATGCGCTCGGCGGTCGAGGATCGCGGCAGCAGTTGGAGGTAGACCTCGAGGTCCTCCCAGCTGGGGATCACCTTCTCGATCCCCATCACGCTGACCAGCACCTCGGGCAGCGTCGTGCACATCCGTCCGTTGCCCTCGGACTCCACCACCGACACCGTCCCAGTGTCGGCGACCGCGAAGTTGACACCGCTGACCCCGACCCGCGCGCGCAGAAACAGCGCCCGCAGGTGCCGGCGAGCGACCTCGGCCAGGGCGCGCGGATCGTCGGTGAGCCCGGGCGGTGCGTCGGGCAGCGTGCGAACGAACAGCTCCCGGATCTGCTCCCGGTTCTTGTGGATGGCGGGCACCAGGATGTGGGAGGACGTGTCGCCGGCGAGCTGGTTGATGAGCTCGGCCAGGTCGGTCTCCCACGCCCGGATGCCACGGCGCTCAAGCGCCGCGTTGAGGTCGGTCTCATCGGTGGTGAGCGACTTGACCTTGACCACCTCAGAGACCCCGTGGGCAACGGCAATGTCGCCGATGATCCGGTTGGCCTCCTCGCCGTCGCGGGCCCAGTGCACGGTGCCGCCGGCGCGGGTCACCGACTCCTCGAGCGCCATCAGGTGGTCGTCGAGGTGGCGCAGGACGCGTTCCTTGAGCGCCCGACCGGCCTCGCGCAGCCCCTCCCAGTCGGGCACCTCACCGACCGCCTGCGCGCGCTTGGCGCGGATCGTCTGAGTGGCATGGCCGAGGTTGTGGCGCAGCTGGGAGTCCTGGAGGGCGGCGCTCGCCGCCGCCGGGAAGCGCGGGGCCAGCGGGTCGGCGGCCGGGCTCACGCCACCCCTCCGGAGATCGTCTGGGCAAGCACCTCGGCGAGGTGCATGGTGCGCACGCCGGTCTGCTGGCGTGACAGCGCGCCGGAGATATGCATCAGGCACGAGTTGTCGGCGCTGACGCACACCTCGGCGCGGGTGTCGAGGATGGCGCGGACCTTGTCAGTCAGCATCGCCGCCGAGGTGTCGGCGTTCTTGATGGCGAACGTGCCGCCGAACCCACAGCACTGGGTCGCCTCGGGCAGCTCGACGAGGTCGATCCCGCCGACCGCGCGCAGCAGCCGCAGCGGCCGGTCTGCGACCTTGAGCATGCGCAGGCTGTGGCAGGTGGGGTGATAGGTGACCCGGTGCGGGAAGTGGGCGCCGACGTCCTCGACGCCGAGCTGGTCGACGAGCAGCTCTGAGAGCTCCAGCACGCGCGGGCGCAGCTCAGCCACCGCCGCCGCGAGGCCGGCGTCGCCGGCCAGCTCGGCCACCCGCGGGTAGTAGTCGCGCACCATCCCCACACACGACGCGGACGGCGAGACGATCAGCTCACTGTCGCTGAACACCTCGACGAACCGGCGCACCAGCGGGATCGCCTCGGTGGCGTACCCGGTGTTGAAGTGCATCTGACCGCAGCATGTCTGCTCGAGTGGGAAGTCGACGGTGACCCCGAGTCGCTCCAGCAGCGTCACGACCGCCTGGCCGGTCTGGGGAAAGATCGTGTCGTTGAAGCAGGTGATGAACAGCGACACGCGTGGCGGCATCTCCCACATGATCGGCGATCGGCGCCCTCGGCGTCCCGACGCCGCGGTCAGGGCGACCCGGAGGGCGCGGTGCGAGGGTGGGCCGGAAAGTGTCCCCTGGGCGGCCGAGACCGCGAATCAGCGGGCCGGGAGGCGATACTGCATTTATGCGAGCACTCGGAGACACCGGGAGCGCCCCGTTTGACTCCCCGTACGGGCATGGCTTCATACGGGTGGCGGCGGCGGTGCCCCACGTCCGGGTCGGCGATCCGGCGTTCAACGGCGAGCGCACACTCGAACTCGCCCAGCGTGCCCACGACGAGCATGCGGCACTCGTGCTGTTCCCGGAGCTCGGCCTCGCCGCCTACTCCAGCGAGGATCTCTTTCACCAGGAGGCGCTGCTCGACGGCGTCGCCACCGCCGTCGAGCGAATCGTCGCCGCCAGTGCCCAGCTGCGCCCGGTGATCGTCGTCGGCGCGCCGGTGCAGGCCGAGGGCGGCCTGTACAACGCGGCGCTCGTCATCCACCGGGGCACGGTCCTCGGCGCCGTGCCCAAGAGCTTCGTGCCCGAGTACCGCGAGTACTACGAGAAACGTCAGTTCCGCGCTGCCCGGGACCTCGTCGGCGGCGAGCTCTCCCTGCTCGGCGCGACAGTGCCGTTCTCACCCGATCTCGTGTTCGCCTGCGCTGACGTGCCGGCGTTCGGGCTCTACGTCGAGATCTGCGAGGACGTGTGGTCCCCGATCCCACCGTCCAGCTACGGCGCACTGGCCGGCGCGACCGTGCTCGCCAACCTATCGGCGAGCAACATCACGATCGGCAAGGACGGCTACCGCCGGATGCTCTGCCAGGCGCAATCGGGACGGGCGATCGCCGGTTACGTCTACACGGCCGCCGGACTCGGGGAGTCGACGACCGACCTGGCATGGGACGGCCAGGCGCTCATCTATGAGAACGGCCAGCTGCTGCGCGAGTCCGAGCGCTTTTCCGATGATCCCCAGCTGATCGTCGCCGACCTTGACCTGGACCGGATCCTGTCCGATCGTCAGAGCACGAGCAGCTACGGCGATGCGATCCACGATCTCCGCGACCGGGTGCGCCAGATCCGCCGGATCGAGTTCGAGCTCGGCGTGCCGAGCCATCCGGTGGCGCTGGAGCGCCGCGTCGAACGCTTCCCCTACGTGCCGGCCAACCCGCTCAGCCGCAACGAGCGCTGCGCGGAGGTCTACAACATCCAGGTCCGCGGGCTGCAGACGCGGCTGCTGGCGACCGGGATCAAGAAGATCGTGATCGGCGTCTCCGGCGGTCTGGACAGCACGCACGCGCTGACCGTCGCCGCTCGTGCGGTGGACCGGCTGGGCCTCCCGCGCACGAACGTGCTCGGCTACACGCTGCCGGGCTTCGCCACCAGTGCCCGGACGTTGCGCAACGCGCACGCGCTGATGAAGGCGCTCGGGGTGAGCGCCGCAGAGCTCGACATCCGCCCGGCGGCAATGCAGATGCTCCGTGACCTCGGGCACCCCGCCGCCGACGGGGACCCCCACTACGACATCACCTACGAGAACGTCCAGGCCGGCGAGCGCACCTCGCATCTGTTCCGCCTGGCCAATTTCCATAACGCCCTGGTGCTCGGGACCGGCGACCTCTCAGAGCTCGCGCTCGGCTGGTCGACCTACGGGGTCGGCGACCACATGTCGCACTACAGCGTCAACGCCTCGGTACCCAAGTCGCTGATCCGTTTCCTGCTGCGATGGGCGATCGACACGGGGCAGTTCAGCGAGGAGGCCAACGTCGTCCTCGCCGACGTCGTCGAGACCGCCATCTCGCCGGAGCTGATTCCCGCCAGCGGCAACGGTGACGATCCCGAGCAGCACAGCGAGGCGACGGTTGGACCCTACGAGCTGCAGGACTTCTTCTTGTATTACGTGCTGCGCTTCGGCTACCGCCCCAGCAAGGTGGCCTACCTGGCCCGGCACGCATGGGGCGACCGCACACGGGGCGAGTGGCCCGACCTGATCCCAGGGGAGCATCACAACGAGTATTCGCTGGCCGAGATCCGCCACTGGCTCGGAGTGTTCCTGCATCGCTTCTTCCAGACCAGCCAGTTCAAGCGCTCGGCGCTGCCCAACGCGCCGAAGGTCGGCTCCGGCGGCTCGCTGTCGCCCCGTTCAGACTGGCGTGCCCCGTCCGACGGTCATGCGGCCGCGTGGCTCGCGGAGCTCGATGCGCGGCTGCCCGACGCACACTGAGCGCGAGCTCCGCTGAAGGGCTGGCGCGCGCCCAGCATGCGCGGTTAGGCTAGCCCCCGTGAACCGCCTGCTCGTCCCCCGCCTGCTCACCACCGGCTCGGCGATCGGCGCCGCCACAGCGCTGCGCGTCAGTGCGTCGTGCGCCGATCTGCTGGCGCGCCGAACCCCGCCGCTGCTCGGGCTGGCGCTCCGCGTCTCGCTCGGGAGTGACGCGCCCGCCACCGACCAGGCGGCGTTCCGCGACGAACTCATCGCGCTGGCGCGCGACTCGGCCGAGCTGTCCTGGCGGGAGCTGCGCCGGGGCATCGACTGGCTCGACGCCTCCACCCGGCCGTCTGAGCCGCCGACGACCGCCCCCCGGCGCCCGTACCGGGTCAAGCCCTAGAGGTCTGGTGAGCCCCCGGGCATCGGTCAACGGCAGCACTGCCACCGGGGACGTCATCGCCAGGCTTGGGGCGGGCGCCGAGATTGCGCTGCTGCGCGCGCGGCTGACCCGCTGGTTGGACGGCGTCGACCCGGAGATGCGTGACTCGCTGGCCTGGGCGTTCTCTGGCACCCCCAAGCACTTCCGCCCGCTGACAGTGTTCGCGTGCCATCGCGCCGTGTCGACCGCTCCGGTCTCGACGGCGGTGGAGTCCGCGTTCGCCATCGAGCTCATGCACAACATGTCGTTGATCATCGACGACGTGCTCGACGCGTCCGACGAGCGTCGCGGGATCGACACCGTGCAGAAGCGCTTCGGGTCGCTGACCGCGCTGATGGCCTCCGGCTATCTCGTCGCCGACGCGTTTCAGGCGTTCGCCTCCGATCCGTTCGCCATCGCCGGCCTCGCCGAGCTCGTGCGCCGGTTGGGAGCTGCCGAGTGCCTGCAATGGCGGCTGCGCCGCCAACCGCTCGGAGTGGCCGACTGGCAGCGGATAGCGGGCGAGGACACCGGTTCGATGTTCGAGATCTGCGCGGTGATGGGCGCTCGCTCCGAACGCCTGCGCCGGTACGGACACCATCTGGGAGTCCTCTACCACGGCTGTGACGACGTCGGAGACCAGCGCGGGCTCGAGGCGCTCGGCGGCGGCGGGGAGGAGGACATCCGCGATGGGATCCTCACCCTGCCGGCGGCGCTGGCGATCCGCGACCCGGCGATCCGTGAGCTGTTCGGCGTCGACGACGCCGACCCGGAACGTCTGGCAACCATGGCCCGGGCCTGCCGCGAGCAGCTCGACGACGCCGAGGCGGTGCTCGACCGGGTCGCCGACAACGCCCGGGCGGAGGCGACCGGGTTCGCCGACGACCCGCGCCCGCTGCTGGCGCTCGTCGACGAGGTCCGTCAGCTCTCGCGGCGCTGAGCCCCGCCGCCCGGC
>JBAWFG010000312.1:0-6337 GCA_049591655.1 Solirubrobacteraceae bacterium | reverse complement strand
CCGGCAGGCGCTGATCCAGCGCTGATCCAGCGCTAATCTGGCGCTGATCCGGCCGCCTGATCGCGTACCGTGACCGTTATGCCCGCTGCCGAGAACGATCATCCTGGCGCGGGGACCGGCAGCGACGTGGCGATCGTGGTCCGCGGCGTGGTCAAGCACTACGGCCAGGTCCGGGCGCTGGACGGCGTCGACCTCGACGTGGCCACGGGCACCGTGGTGGGGTTGCTCGGTCCCAACGGCGCCGGCAAGACGACGCTGGTGCGGGTGCTCGCCACGCTGCTGACCCCCGACGCCGGAACCGCGTCGGTCGTCGGGCTCGACGTCGTCAAGGATGCCGCTGCGCTCCGGCACCGGATCGGGCTGGCCGGCCAATACGCGGCGGTCGACGAGAATCTGACCGGGCTGGAGAACCTGACGATGGTCGGGCGCCTGTACGGCGCCTCCCGGGCGGAGGCCAAGCGGCGCGGCAGCGAGCTGTTGGAGCGCTTTGACCTCACCGACGCGGGCAAGCGGACGACGAGTACGTATTCAGGCGGCATGCGCCGGCGGCTTGACCTCGCCGCGGCGCTGGTCGCCAAACCGCCGGTCCTGTTCCTCGATGAGCCGACCACCGGGCTTGACCCCCGCAGCCGGATCGGGCTCTGGGAGACGATCGAGGCGCTCGTTGCCGAGGGGACAACGGTCCTGCTCACCACCCAGTACCTCGACGAGGCCGATCGGCTCGCCGACTCGATCACCGTGATCGACCACGGCCGGGTGATCGCCAGCGGCACCTCCGACGAGCTCAAGGACCGGGTTGGCGGGGAACGACTCGAGGTGGTTCTGGAGGAGGAGAGTGACCTCGAGCGGGCCGCGCAGGCGTTGGCCCCGATGTCGGCGGAGGCGCCGACCACTGAGGGGCGCACCGTCAGCGCACCGGTCCGGGTGCGCAGCGGCGCGATCGCGGAAGCGGTCCGGCAGCTGACGGAGGCGGGGATCGGGGTCGATGACATCACCCTGCGCCGCCCGACGCTTGATGACGTGTTCCTGTCGCTGACCGGGCACGCCGCCGAGCAGACCGAGGCGCCCGCCGAGGTGGCGTGAATGAGGCGTCTTGTCACCGACACGCTGATCATCGCCGAGCGCAACCTGATCCGGCTGCCGCGCAAGCCGGAGTTGCTGATCGCGTTCACGGTCCAGCCGATCATGTTCGTGCTGCTATTCCGCTTCGTGTTCGGCGGCGCCATCAACACCGGCGGGGTTGCCTACGTCGAGTTCCTGATCCCCGGAATCATCGTCCAGAACATCGCCTTTGGGGGGTTCGTCACCGCGCTCGGTCTCAACGAGGACGTCCACAAGGGCCTGATCGACCGTTTCCGCTCGCTGCCGATGGCGCGGCCCGCGGTCCTCGCCGGGCGCACGCTCGCCGATGTGGTGACCAACTTCCTCTCGATCTGCATCCTCAGCATCACCGGGGTGATCATCGGCTTCTCGTTCCGCACCCCGGCGCTGCAGGTCATCGCCGGCTTCGGGCTGCTGCTGCTCATCGGCTATGCGTTCTCATGGGTGTTCGCGTTCGTCGGCCTCATCTCCTCGACGCCCGAGTCGGCCAACTCCGCCGGCTTCATCCTCATCTTCCCGCTGACGTTCATCTCCTCGGCATTCGTTCCGACCGCGACGATGCCGCCGGTGCTCAGAGCGTTCGCCAACGTCAACCCGTTCACGATCTTCGTCAACGCGATGCGGGCCCTGTGGATCGGCACCCCGTCGCGCAACTACATCTGGGGGGCCGTCGTGTGGTCGATCGTGATCCTCGTCGTATTCGCGCCCTTGGCGGTGGCCCGCTACCGGCGCGCCGCCGGCAGCTGATCCGGCCCGGAGAGACCACGCGCGGCGGCCCCAGCCGAGCTAATTCTGCTCGCCGCGGGCGACCGCCAGGCACGCCTCACAGCGCGGCCACGGTGGATTCCACGGGTAGCCGGTCACGTCCTTGCCGCACAGCGCCGTGTCGGGGTCCTCGTCGGTGACGAGATGGCACAGCTCCTCAAAGCCCCCGTCGTTGATGCGCGGCACGTCACGGCAGTCCGGGTGCACGTTGGGGGTGCGGACGGGGGCCGAGCCGGTCGCTGACATCGTGGGCCGAGGATAGGGCACAGCCGGCTAGCTCACGGCGCGCAGATGGCTGAACGGGCGGCCGTCGCGCAGTTCCCGGACGACCTGGTCAACGAGCCCGTCTGACTCGATCATGCGGCCGTCGGTGACCGCGGCGACGGTGGCGCGTTTTCTCTGGATGAGCCGGGCCATCGTCTCGTCAATCGTCCCGGCGGCGAGCAGGTACCAGGCGGTGACGGCATCACGCTGTCCGATCCGGTGACAGCGATCCTCGGCCTGGTCGTGCATCGCCGGGGTCCATTCGAGCTCCAGGAACGCGACATTTGACGCGCGCGTGAGGGTGATCCCCTGGGCGGCGACCCGGGTGGCGCAGATGATGAGCGACGGCCCCGCCGGATCCTGGAAGGCGGCGATCGCCTCCTCTCGTGCGGTGAGCGAGTCCTCGCCGAGCAGGTGCAGCGCGTCCGGGAACCGGGCCCGGACGGCCTGCTGGACCTCGACGTGGCGGGCGAACACGACCAGCGGCTCCCCGGAGGCGAGGAAGTCATCGATCCAGGCCAGCGCAGCCGCGAGCTTGCCCTTGGCGGCCAGGCGCTGCAGCGTGCCGAGCTGGGCGAGCCGCTGAGCGCGCAGCGTCGCGGCGATCTTGGCGTTGAGCTCGGAGAGGTCGAGCGGCTGAGAGCGCAGCCACTCGATCACGTCCCGTTCGGCGAGGCGGTACTCCGCGGTGTTGGTGAGCGCGACGGGCACCACCACCTGGCGCTTGGCCGGCAGTTGGGGCAGCACGTCGGCCTTGAGCCGGCGTACGAAGCAGGCGCGGCGCATGTGCCAGTGCAGACGCTCCTCGCTGACCTGGCCGCGGAACTGCCGCGCGAAGCGCGCCCCGGAGCCGAAGTCCTCCATCCGCCCGATGATCCGCAGCTGGGCGATGAGCTCCTCGGCGTGGTTGAGCACCGGCGTCCCGCTCAGCGCCAAGCGCAGCCCACCGGGCGTGACGGCGGCGGCCAGCCGGCGGACGGCCTGGGTGCGCTTGGCCTGCGGGTTCTTGCAGTAATGCGACTCGTCGATCACCAGCGCCCGTGGCCGGGTCCGGGTCAGCGCCGGGTACTGGGCAGCGACGATCTCGTAGTTGACGATCGTCACCTCGGCGGCCGGCGGGACCGTCCCGCGGCCCTGCGCCACCGCGACGGACCGGTGCGGCAGCCAGCGCTGCGCCTCACGCTCCCAGCCCAGCTTCATCGACGCGGGGCAGACCACGACTGCCGGGAAGGCATCGTCGGCCTCGAGCGCGGTCAGTGCCTCGACGGTCTTGCCGAGCCCCTGCTCGTCGGCGAGGAACGTGCCCCGCGCCCGCAGCGCGTAGTGGACCGCCGCCCACTGAAACGGTGCCGGCTCGCCGCCGAGCCGCTCGGCGACCGCCGGGATTACGTCGGCCGCGGTGGCACGCGATTCCCGGACCGCCGCCGCCGCACTGCGGTGCTCGGCCAGCAGCCGGGCGAGCACCGGTGCCGCGTCGGCGTTCACCTCCACTTCATGGCGGGCGAGGAATGCGTCCAGCGACTCGGCCAGCCACGGGTCCAGCGGGACGGCGCGGCCACCCTCGGCGCCCGGCAGCTGGGTGAACGCCAGGCCGACGTCCGGATCCCACAGGACCTCGAGGCGCAGCTCCTCGCCGTCCATCCCGCGGACCCAGGCCAGGCGCGCCGGCGGGGGGTCGCCACCGCGCTCGAGGATCTGAGCGCACCGCTCCGCGCCGGGATCGAGGCGTGCCGAGCGCTGGGCCCGCAGCGCCTCGGCGCCCTCGGGGCTCAGCGGCACGAGCAGGCGCCCCTCGTGCTCCACCGCGCCGCGGCGCAGCGGCTCGGGGACCGGTCCGGCGAGGGTGTTGAGCACCCACCAGCCGCGCCCGTCGCGACGGGCGGTGCTCACCGAGCCGATCCAGCGCTGCTTGACGCCGGCCAGCCAGGCGGCGACCTCCGGGCTCGGCTGGAGGTCCGGGAAGCGCTCCAGCGCCTCGGTCACCTTCATCGCCGCCCAGTCACTCGCCGGCGCCGACCACTCGCGCCGCTCCCAGTCAAAGCGGCGATGGGGAATCGAGCGGCAGAGATCGACCAGCGACCGGTCGTAGGGAAACGACAGGACGACGGTCGACTCGCCGTCGCGCTCGTCGCGCAGGCTGACGTGAGCGCTGTCGGGGACAGCCGCGAGCGGCGCTCGGTCTCCGCGTCGGATCGGCTCAGGCACCGGCGATCGGCCCCGTCGTGCTCAGCCGGCGGCCACGGTCGATCGGGGCTCGGCGACGGGCCGGTGGGCATCCTCACGGAAGCACTCGGCGGTGCGCACCGCGGTGTCCTGGGCCCAGCTGGTGGTCGTGAGCAGTCCCAGCCCAAACATCCCGACTCCGAGGGCGACGACGATCCACCAGCTCACGTGGGTGGCCGCGCTGAAGTCCGAGCCGATCGCTCCGGCGGCGGCGGCGCTGCCGGCCAGCGCGCCGAGCACCGCGACGCCCAGGGTCTGCCCGACCTGACGGCCGGTGGAGGCGACCGCGGCGGCGACGCCCGCCTGCGATGGCGGCATCCCGGACACCGCGGTGTTGGTGATCGGCGGATTGAGGAACCCGGAGCCGAGCCCGAACAGGATGTAGGCGCCGACGAGCACGGTGAACGATGTGTGCGCGGTCAGCTGGGTGAGGATCAGGCCGCTCGCCGTCACCGCCGCGCTGCCGATCAGCAGTGGCAGGCGGGTGCCACGGTTGCCGACGATCCGGCCCGACAGCGGCGCGACGACCATCATCAACCCCGCCATCGGCAGCGTGTAGAGCCCGGCGTCGAGCGGCGAGAGCCCCCGTACGTCTTGGAGATAGAGGGTATTGAGAAACAGGAAGCCACCCATCGCGGCGAACAGCGCGACCGCGCTCGCCGTGGCGCCGGAGAATGGGGCGCTGCGGAAGAAACGCATCTCCAGCAGCGGCTCACGGCGCCGCAGTTCGTAGACGACGAGCGAGACGAATGCGGTGATCGACACCACGAACAGGGCGATGGTCTGTGCCGACAGCCAGCCGGCCGCCGGCGCCTCGATGATCGCGTAGGTGAGCGTGGACAGCGCCACGATCACGAGCACCTGGCCGACGGGATCGATGCGCCGCGGGCGGTCGGCCCGTGACTCGGGCACGAACAGCGCGGTGAGGATGATCGCCGCGATCCCGATCGGGACGTTGACGATGAACACCGCCCGCCAGGACACCGACTGGACGAGCGCGCCGCCGACGACGGGGCCAAGCGCCATGCTGACCCCGACCACCGCGCCCCACACGCCGATCGCCTGGGCCCGTTCCCGCGGATCCTCGAAGACGTTGCGGATGATCGACATCGCCACCGGATTGAGCATCGAGCCGCCGATCGCCTGCACGACCCGCGCAGCGATCAGCAGATCGAGGTTGGGGGCCACCGCGCACAGCAGCGAGCCGACGGAGAACGTGGCCAGGCCGATCTGAAACACCCGGCGGCGGCCGATCCGGTCGGCGCTGGAACCCGACAGCATCAGCAGGCTGGCGATCACCAGCGTGTAGGCATCGACGGTCCACTGCAGCCCCGACAGCGGGGCGTTGAGCGAGCGATGGATCGCCGGCAGGGCGATGTTGACGATCGTGCTGTCAAGCCCGACGATCAGCAGGCTCATCGAGCAGATCCCGAGGATGAGCAACCGGCGCGCCCGGCTGGGAACCAGGGGCTCGGAGTCGGAGGCGGCGGCACTCATGGACTCCTCGATGCTACTCACGGGTTCGGAGCCCGCCCGGGTGTGCGCTGCGCGGAGGGGAGAGGTGCCGGAGCCGGGCTCCGGCGAGCAGTGGGTGGGGGAGCACCCGCGGGTGCTCCCCCCTCCGCAAACGGCGTTAGCCGAGGTTGTTGGCCTTGAGGAAGGCCGCGGCCACGGTGCCGGGCTGCTGCTTGTCGATCGCCACGGCCTTGTTCATGGCGATGATCGCCGGCGTGGTCAGCGACTTGTTGACCTTGTTGACGACCGTCATCACCTGCGGGCAGGCGCTGAGCTTGTTCTTGTTGATCACCAGCGTGATGTTCTGGAAGCCGAAGATGTTCTTCGGATCCTTGAGAACCGTGTACTTACCGCTGGCCAGCTGTGGGTCGGTGGTGAACACGTCGATCGCGTCAACCGAGCCGCCGTCGAGGGCCTGGTACTGCAGGCCCGAGGCCAGCGACTTGAAGGTGAAGTTCTTCACCCCGTA
>JBAWFG010000311.1:0-5989 GCA_049591655.1 Solirubrobacteraceae bacterium | reverse complement strand
GCCCAGACCGGCGAGGCCGCCGAGAACCGAGCGCGCTGCGCCGGCGAGATCGGCGCTGCGTGACCACGCAGCCGCCGACACGGCGTACGGCGCCCACGCGTACCGCAGGCCCACGTACAGCGCGTCGCGCAGCACGCTGGCGCCATGCCCGTCGATCCTCACCGGAGCACCTATGCCGCGGCGCTGCACGATCGCCCGGGCGGCGAGCAGCCCGGTCGTCACCGCCGACTCGATCGTCGTCAGCCCGACGTCATTGGCGCAGAAATCGCCGGCCAGGGTGAGGTTCTCGACGCCGTCAGAGCGGGCGGGCGGCCGCCACACGTCGGTGCCGGTCTCGTTGACGAACAGCTGGGTGTCGGTGTTGGCCGAGAACTGCGTCCGGTTCCAGTCGACGTCGGGCGCCGTTCCCCACTTCGGCCCGGGATCGAAGTCGAGGTATTCGGCCAGCTCGGCGAGCATCGCGTACGCGTCGTCGTCGGGACCGGTACCCGGGAGCGCATAGGTGTCCGAGGCCGAGACGACGAGCACCGTGTGGCCGTCGAACGCGTCGATCCCGTCCCACGTCTGGGAGATGTCGGTGAAGGCCAGGGTGTAGCGGGATCCGAACAGCCCGACCGGCTCGGCCGGGATCTGGCGCAGCTTGCGGTTGAAGAACAGGTTGATGATCGGCACCTGGACCGAGCGCATGCGTGAGACCTCGGTCAGCTCGGGCGCCAGCTCCACCACCCGTTCGCCGGACTCCCCGCTACGCAGCAGCGACAGCAGGGCAACGGGCGGCACAGCGAGCACGAGCTCGTCGACGTCCTCGCTCCACACCTGGCCGCTCCCCACCCAGGTGCCGGTGCGCGGATCACGCCGCGTCCGCTGCAGGCCGACCCGGGCCACTCGACGGCCCGCGCAGGTCACGCTGGTGACCTGCACCCGCCGGACGATCCGCACGCCGGCGCGCTCCAGCGCAGCGGTCAGCGGCTCGATCACCTCGCGCTGGGCCGGCCCACGAGGGAGCCGGAACGCCGGGGTGGGATCGGCGAGCGAATACTTCAGGTACTGCCGGAAGTCATCGGCCGAGGTCAGGTAGCTGGGTATCCCCCACACCCGGGTGATGAAGCTGTCGTAGGCGTCGGCAGCGCGCTCGGTCATGTAGGGCCGGGACTGAAGAAACCCGGTGACGCTCACGTCCGACAGGCTCATCGTCGGGTTGAGCGTCTCGGCGAGCAGATCGACGCTGGCGTAGCCGAACACGTACATGTCGGCGACCGGTCCGACCCCGGAGAACAGGTTGCCGAGCAGGTGCCGGAGCGAATAGATGTCCCGGACACGGGTGACGCGGGGGAACTCGCCGCGGATCAGCTGGGCGTAGCCGTCGAACTCCCGGAACCGGCGATCGCGCACGTCGCCGGCCACCTCGTCGAGCAGTCGCCACAGGTTGCTGTACCAACTGCAGTACATATGGGGATACACGTCGAGGTCGGGCGCCTTGCTCCCGAGCCCCGGACGTGAGGCGAGGTCGCCGCCGAGCATCGGCCGCTGCTCATAGACGGTGACCCGGTAGCCGCGCTGGGCCAGGCGCAGCGCTGCGGTCAGGCCCGCCATCCCGCCGCCCGCCACCGTCACCGCCGGGCCGTCGCCATGGGGCGGAGCGCCGACGCTCATGCCCGGGACCCCTGGGCGAGCAGCATGCGGGCACGGCCCACCTCGGGCAGCTCGGATGGCCCGAACCATCCGCACAGCTCGGCGACATCGTCAAGCGCGGTCCGAGGGCGCCCCGTCCGCGCCTGGTGCACGGCCAGGCGGGTGGCTGCCCGCAGCTGCAGCAGGCGGGCCTGCTGCTCCCGCGCTCGTTTCACCGCATGCTCGTAGGCCGCCGCGGCAGCATCGGGATCCGGATCCTCAGCCGCCATCAGCACCCGGCCCTTGAAGCGGTGGAGCTCTGACTCGGCGAACCCCTCGCCGGTCAACTCGATGTGTCGCTCCCCCATCCGGATCGCCTCCAGCGCCCCCGGCTGATCGGATGCGGCCAGGCGCAGGTCGGCGAGGTAGATGCAGAAATGCGGCAGGCTCAGGCGCGAACCGGAGGTGAGGTACTCCTCCAGGCTGTCCTCGAGGGCGGCGATGCCCTCCTGGAGGGCGCCGTCACGACCGCGCTGCCATGCCGACAGGACCGACGCCACCGTGCGCCAATAGCCGACGTTGAAGTCCACGCTCGCCCGCCGGGTCCGGTCGATCCAGTAGCCGAGGTCGACCGATTCGCCGCGGGTGAGGTGCAGGATGCTGCGCATCCCCCATGCCTGCGCCCGCGTCACCGGACCGCCGACGCGCTCGACGAGCTCCAGACTGAGATCGCTGCGGTCCCTCGAGCGCTCGGCGTAGCCCAGGTTCCACAGCACGAGCGCCTGGTAGGCCAGAGCCATCACCCCGGCATCACCCTGGGCCTCGTAGACCTGGTCGGGTCGTTCCGGGCGCCGGTAGCGTGTGAACGCCTCCTCCAGGTGATCGCGCGCCGGCTCGAAGTTGCCGACGTACATCTCGACGAACCCGAGTGACAGATAGCCCTCGGCCAGCGCCACCGAGTCCTCACGCTGGCGGCCGAGGCTGAGCATCTCGTTCGCCAGTTCACGCGCCGTCCCGTAGTCGCTGCGAAGCAGGTGAAACAACCACTCCCCTCGGATCACCGGCCCGAGGCGGTCGAGGCTGCCTGCCCGCTCCGCGCCGGCCCGTGCTGCCGCGTAGGCCTCCCTGACACCCGCCGCCGCATACCCATGCCCCGCCTGGAGCGAGGCCGCGAGGTGGGTGAGGAAATCGACGCGCTCCAGGTCGTCCCCCGGGTCGGGACCGATCGCCTCCAGCGCCTCCAACCCGCGACGGAAATGATGGGTGGCCTCCAGGAACGCCGCGCGCTCGAGGGCGCGCGACCCCGCCGCATGCCAATAACGGACCGCCTTCTCCGGCTGGGCCGCGCATGACCAGTGGTGGGCGACCACCTCCGGCTCACGCTCGGCGACCGCGGCCGAGTTGCTGACCAGGCTGCGCGCCACTCGCCCGTGCAGGATCTGGCGGTCACGGCGCAGGATCCGCTCGTACGCCGCCTCCTGCAGCAGCGCATGGCTGAACTCGCACCGCGACGCGGTGCCGGCAACGGGTCGCAGGACATCGTGGGCGGCAAGGGCGACGAGCGCGGGTTCGAGCTCCGGCCCGTCGGGCGGCCAGATCGCCTCCAGCAGCCCCCGGTCGAACTCCCGCCCCAGGACCGCCGCGACATCGATCAGACCGCCCAGGTCCGGCAGGCGGTCAAGCCGCTCGGTCAGCAGGCCCTGCAGTGTCGAGGGGACCGCGGCGAAGGATTCGTTGGGCATGCCGGCCTGCAGCTGACCGGCGTGCTCGAGCATCTTGAGCGTCTCCTCGACGAACAGCGGGACGCCGTCCGCGGCGGAGTCCACCCAGTCGAGCACCGCCGGGTCGACCGCCTTCGGGCTCGCCCAGGCCGCCAGTGCCCGGACGTTCTCGGAGCTGAGCGGCCCGAGGCCGACTTCGGTGACCTCGTGAGCGGGCAACCAGGGCGCCCGGAAATCCGGACGGAAGGTCAGCACGCACAGCACCGGTTGCCGCTCCAGCCGGGCAATGATCCGGCCGAGCAGCTCGACGGTGGTCGGGTCGGCCCAGTGGAGGTCCTCGACGACCAGCAGCAGCGGGTGCTGTCCGGAATCGCCGAGCAGGAGCGCCTCGAGCGTCTCCAGAGTCGCGATCCTCGCATCGCGGGCGTCGAGCGGAGGCTTGCCGATGTCGCCCGCGGTGACCGCCAGCAGGTCGGCGAGCAGCGGTACCGCGACCGCGGGGTTCAGCCCGGCGTCCCTCGCCGCCTCCCCCAGCAACTCAAGCTCGCGCTCATTTGAGTCCGAGCCCGCCAACCCGAGACGGCGTTCCAGGAAGTGGGTGACCGGATGCAGCACCGTGCTCTGATGCTGGGCCGAGCATTGCCACAGCTGCTCTCCGCCCACCTGTGAGCCGAGCCGGCCGATCAGCTCACGCACGATCCGGCTCTTGCCGATGCCGGCCTCACCCCGCACGTGGACGATCTGCCCGTCACCGCCCTTGGCCTGCTGCCACGCCTGCGCCAGGCGGGCCAGCTCAGGGTCACGGCCGACGAGCGGAGTCAACCGGCGGGTGCCGACCACCTCGAGGCGGCCGACCGCCCCGGTCGGCCGCATGACCCGATGGACACCGACCGGTCGCGAGACGCCCTTGAGTTCCTGCTCACCGAGTGCCTCGGTCTCGAAATAGCCCTCCACCAGATCCCGCGTGTCATCGCTGATCACGACCGTGTCGGGCGCCGCGATCGACTCCAGGCGAGCGGCGATGTGGGGGGTCTCCCCGACGATCGCCAGTGGCTCCCGCCGGGCCCCCGTACCCATCTCGCCCGCTACCACGACCCCGGTGTGGATGCCGATGCGGACCCGCAACGACACGCCGTAGCGCTCGGCGAGCTGGACGTTGAGCAGCTCGAGTTCCTCCAGGATCGCCAAACCGCCGTGCACGGCGTTGCGCGCGCTGTGCTCGTGGGCCTGTGGGTAACCGAAGTAGATGACCAGGCCGTCGCCCGCATAGCGCGCCGTGTAACCGCGGAAGGGCTCGATCGCCCGCGCACAGGCGTGCTGATAGCCGCTGAGGATCTCCCGGAAGTCCTCGGCGTCGAGCGACTCGGCCATCGGAGTGGAGCCGACGATGTCGCAGAACATGACGGTCATGTGACGACGATGGGCTCCGCCCCGCGCATCGGCAGGACCGATCTCGGCAACCGCGCCGGGAAGGCGAGCGCCACAGGCGCCACAGAACCGCATTCCGGCTGGGCTCTCCAGCCCGCAGCTCTCGCACCTCACCCTGCTCGACGTCCCCGCAAGCAGATTGGATTCACCATGCCAGGATAGGAGATAGACCTCACAAACAGTGATAAATGTGGCGTCACCGCCGCATATGATGGACGCCTCCCAGTGTCCTCGAAGCGGACAACCGGTCTTCTCGACGTTCCCCGGCTGGCGGCTCAGCTGTTCGAGCGCGGCAGTGACCTGTTCGCCACCACCGATGACCAGGGGCGGTTGACGACGCTCAACCCCGCCTGGGAGGAGATCCTCGGCTGGCGGCTGGACGAGGTGGAGGGCAAGCGGTTCTCCGAGCTCGTGCATCCCGACGAGGCCGCGAACATCCGGGCGTTCGCGGTGCAGCGGAGGACCGCTGGGCGGACGCTGGTCGGAATCGAGAGCCGCGCGCGCCACAAGGACGGCGGGTACCGCTGGATCAACTGGTCCGCGACCTCGGACGGGCTGCACTGGTACGCGATCGGCCGTGACGTGACCGCGCGCAAGCAGGCCGAAGAGCGCGCGCAGCTGTTCGCCTCGCTGGTGGAGGTATCCGATGACTTCATCGCGGTGGCGGCGCTTGACCAGAGCATCCTGTTCGTCAACGCGGCGGGACGGCGGCTGGTGGGCCTGAGCAGCCTCGAGGAGGCTCGGTCAAAGAAGATCACGGAGTTCCTGACCCCGGAGGGGGTCAGGGCCTCGCTCGAGGTCGAGCAGCCCGCAGTGATCGCCCACGGCAGCTGGCGCGGGGAGAGCACCCTGCGTCACTTCACGACCGGGGAGGCGATCGCGGTGGAGATCAACTCGTTCCTGGTCACCGACCCCGAGACGGGGGCTCCCCGGGCGTTGGCGACAGTGCAGCGTGACATCCGCGAGCGGCGGGCGGCCGAGGCCCAGCTTGCTCGGCTGGCCGATGAGCGCGGGCGACTGGCGATCCTGGCTCTGCACCAGACCGAGACCGAGCGCGCACGGATCTCCGAAGCGCTGCACGACGAGGTCATGCAGACATTGCTCGTCGCTCGCCAGGACCTGGAGGAGGCGCTGAGCGGGGATGAGGCGGCGGGGCCGCGGGCCGCCGCGGCGCTCCAGCGAGCCACCGGGGACCTGCGGGCGCTCATCCGCGGCGCCCACCCCCAGGC
>JBAWFG010000310.1:0-17127 GCA_049591655.1 Solirubrobacteraceae bacterium | reverse complement strand
GAGCCTGCCCGCCGCTCGCTGCCGGCGGGGTGGCGGTGAGTTCCGGCCCGCGGGCCGAACTGCTTTCGCGCGGGCAGGCTGCAGCACCGGCCGGTGCGCCGGCGGCGGTCGACGCCATCATCGCGGCCGGCAACGAGATCGCCGGGCGTCCGTATGTCTACGGCGCCGGCCACGGGCTCCCGCTCAACGACCTCTCACCCGCCTATGACTGCTCCTCCAGCGTCGAGCACCTGCTCTACGGTGGCGGCCTGCTGCCCGCCGGCTACGGCGCCCCATCGGGCGCCCTTGAGGCCTACGGGCTGCCGGGGGCGGGACGCTGGGTGACGATCTATGCCAGCGCCGCACACGTGTTCATGTACGTCGCCGGGCTGCGCTGGGACACGTGGAACGCGGCCGGCCCCGGCGATGGGAGCGCAGGCATCGGCTGGCATCCGTTCGTGCGCGCGGCGGCCGGGTTCGTGGCGCGCCATCCGGTGGGTCTGTGATGCGCGGTGCGGTGGGCCTCATCGCTGCGGCGTCGCTCGCCGTGGTCATCGCCGGGTGCGGCGCCGGGCCGCCGGCCGGAGCCGCACACCGGACACCCGTCGCCGCCAGATCGTCCGCCGCCGTCGGCGCCCGAGTGAGCCAAGCGGACCGCACCGGGGAGTACCCGGCCCCCGCCGCCCACCAGAGCGTGATCGGGGGCTGGCGTTACCCGCGCCAGGCGGTCGAGGTGTTCGCCGACACGTACATCAACTGGACCGCCGCCACGGTGTCCGCGCGGCTCGGCGCGCTGGCCGAGGTGAGCGTCGGTCAGGCCCGCTCCGCGATGTCGCTTGCCGCTGCGCAGACCGCGCATGACTACGAGCTGCACCGCGGTGGGATCGCCAACTCCGGGGTGGTCGAGGCGGTGGCTCGCCTGCCCGGAAGCGCCGACCGGTACGCGGTCGTGACCCGGGAGCTGACGAGCGCGACCAGCGGCTCCACCTACCGCGGCCTGGCGCCCGCCTGGCACGTGTCGCTGGCCACGGTCACTCCGGTGACCGGCGGCCTCTGGGTGCTGAGCGGCTGGCAGCCGGAGAGCTGAGCCGGTGCCCCGGCGAAGTCAGTGAGCAGCGACGTTGAGCGCCACCGCCGCCGAGAAGCACAGCACCGCACCGGCCCGCAGCGCCCAGCCGGCGCGATCCCCTGGGCGGCCGGTGACCATCCCGACGATCGCCACCGACATGCAGGCGACGGCGACGAGGGCGAGCAGCAGTGCGAGGACGCGGAGCATCGCGATGTCGCTACCTGGTCATGGCGCGCGCATCCCCAGCAGGCGCAGGTAACGGGTGACCGCCTCAGCACGGTTGGCGACATGGAGCTTGCGCAGGATGCTGTTGACGTGGAACTTGACGGTGCCGTCGGTGATCACCAGCGCCTCGGCGATCGACTTGTTGGAGCGCCCCTCGGCGAGCAGGCGCAGGACGTCGAGCTCGCGGCGGGTGAGCAGCCCGTCGAACACGATCCGATCGTCGCGGCCGGGCGCAGCGAGGGCCGGTAGCGGCTCGCGTGCTGCCACAGGCGAGGAGCGCTGCATCGTGGACAGTCGCACCGGGGCGTCGGTGAGCCCGCCCGAGCGGGCGGCGAGCCAGTCGACGAACTGCCGCAGCTGCTCACGCTCGTAGCGCAGCGCTCGATGCAGGCCGGCGCTCTCGTACGCCTGGCCGAGCAGGCTCGTGAATTCCCAGACAACATCGCGGTCGAGGATCTCGACCGGCTGACCCGCCCCGCGGTCTGCGTGCAGCAGGCCGATCACCTGGCCACCGGCGACGAGCGGAGCGGCGATGTAGGACGACCAGCCCATGGTCTCGACCAGCCGGCGGTCGACCCGGGGATGGACACCGGCGTCCAGCACGATGGTGGCGCGGCGGCGGCGCATCAGCTCGGTCTCGATCAGGGGGTGTGCCAGGGCCACCGGCTCGGCCCGCACCTGCTCGAGTACCGCCCTCGCGCCCGTGCGGTCTCCGGTGAAGTGCGCGGCCTCGGCGGTCAGCCGACCCTCGCCGGTGAGGGAGAGCAGCACCCGGCGCAGCTCCGAGGAGCCGCACAGCGCCGCCGGCGCGCGGGACAGGATGTCCGCCGGAGCGGTGATCGCTCGCAGCGACTCCACCGCGCCGCGCACGGCGTCAAGCGCGGCGTCGCGCGCTTCGTAGCGCTCCCGCATCCGGGCCAGCGCCTCATCGTGTGAGGCAACCGCGGCCGAGGCCGCCCCGCCGGACGACTCGTCGAGGTGAGCGGCGAGCTTGTCGATGAGCTTGCGCACCCCGCCCGGCTCGGCGTTGAGGTCGATGTCAGCGCCGAGTGCCAGCCGCGCCTGGAGCGCGGCGGCGACGAACCGCTCGTGCAGCGGCGCCGGCGCGGTGGCGGCGTTGGCTGCGCTCATCGCTGCGCCTCGCGACTGGATGCACGCACGAAACGGGCCACCGCCTGCGCGCGGGAGGTGGCCCCGAGCTTGCGCAGGATGTTCTTGACGTGGTACTTGACCGTCCCCTCGCGGATGACGAGCGCGGTGGCGATCTCCCGGTTGGTGGCGCCGCGGCCCATCAGCCGCAGCACCTCGAGCTCCCGGGGGGTGAGCGCGGCAAGCAGCCGCGCCTCCTCGGTGCCCGCGCCCGCAGGGCGCGTCATCCCGCCCCCATCCTCCAGTCCGTTGAGCCGCCCGCCCATCCACTGCACCGCCGTGGTCAACTCGGCGCGGTGCAGCTCCAGCGTGTGGCGCAGGACCGCCCGCTCGAACACCCCTGAGAGCCCATCGGCGTAGCGGGACACGACCTCGGCGTCGAGCGCGTCGACGCTCCGTCCGCGGGTGTCCGCATGCAGCAGGCCGATCGTCTCGCCGCCGGCGAGCAGGGGCGCCACGACATAGGACTCCCAATGCAGGGCGCGCGCCAGTGACGTCGGGGTGCGCGCCCCAGCGCCCGCCACCGCGACGATCTCGGTGCCGTGGCCGCGGGAGACCTCGTGCTCGATCAGGGGGTAGCCGAGCCGGACCGGGGTTTGCGCGAGCTGCGCCAGGGCGTGGTCGGCATCCTCCTGGTCAGCGCCGGACCAGATCGCCAGGGCGACGAGGTGACCGTCGGCGAGCTCTGAGACGAGTACCCGATCGAACTCGGAGCCGGCGCCGAGTTCGGCCGCGGCACGGGCGAGGATTCCCTCGGTGCTCGGCACCTCGCCGAGGCGGCGCACGGCCTCGGCCACGCGCTCGAGGGCATCGGCGCGGCGCGTGTAGCCGAGTTCGACAAGCTCACGCTCGACCGCCAGCAGCTCGACCAGGGCCCAGTCCGCCCCGGCCGCTGCGGCGATCGGCTCAGACGTCCGTGCCAGGGCCATCAACCCTCCTTGTCACGGTCGCTGTGACGGAGCTCCCGGGTGCTAGAGGCCGGGCGTCGTGCGGCCGAGCAGCGCGTAGCGTGCGACCGCCTCCGCGCCGACGGCGCAGATCCCCAGCGGCTGGCCGGCGTGCTCGATCGCGTGCCAGACCGACGCCGCGGCATCGGTGGGCATCAGGGCCACGGCGCGCGAGTCGGATTCCAGCAGCCACAGCAGCTCGGCCCCGGTGACCGTGTGCCCCGTGAACGGTGCCGCATGGCGCGGGTCGCCGGACTCCCCGTAGACGCCGAGCACCGACAGCAGGTCTCGGGCCCGCCGCCCCACCACCGCGATCGCCGCCCAATCGTCGGTGTGGTCGGTGAGGGTGACGTTGGCACGGCGGTCGACCCGGGCGTGCAGCTGCATGGCCAGACGGTGCCCGATCCGCGGGTCGCAGAGCACGACGATCCGCGCCGCTCCCTCCGCGCACCACCATGCCCCGCCGTTGAAGGCGGCGCCGCCTGGGGCGAGCTCGGTCCCCGCCAGCTGGGTCGCGAGCGACCGCAGCTGGGTGGGGGGGCCATCGAGCGACAACTTGGTCAGCTGCGAACAGTCGGCAATTCCGACCGCGGTCACGCACGCCGCGAGCTCCCCGGCAGCCGACCCGTAGTCGGCGACGACCGTCCGTCCAGCGCGAACGACGAGCCGGGCACCCGCCCGCTCCTGGACCGTCTCGAACTCGGTGACGGAGTGGGGCGGAGTGGCATCAACTGACATGACACCGGGAACGTACATCCACCCATCATCGAAGACCCTACTCCTTGGGTATGAGTTTGCCTACACAACGGGGCAAAACGCCTGGCCGGGCGCCGCGCGTCCCTATCCCCGAGGTCACGCATCGGTCATCCTCCGCCACTCCGGGCCGGACTGAAGGCGAGAGGGAGGCCGCAGATGACCACGCAATCGAGCGCCGAGCGGACGGGGCGCACCGGTGACCGCTATGCCCGGATCATGCGGATGATCGCCACCGAACGGTGCGTGATCCTCGACGGCGCCAACGGCACGGAGCTGATCAAGGTCCGGGGGGTGCGACCGGAGGTCGAGGAGCACCTCTGGGGGCTGACCGCGCTCATCGACGCTCCCGACGACGTCGCCCGGGTGCACCGCAGCTACATCGATGTCGGCTGCGATGTCATCTGCACCAACACCTGGGGGCTGCCGACGGCCCTGCGCGAGGGCGCGGGTCGGCTGACCGCCTCCTCGCAGCCGGTGCACTGGATGGATGTCGCCCGACGCGCGGTCGGCCTGGCCCGCTCCGCCGCAGCCGACGCCGGGCGTTCCGACGAGGTCGCGGTCGCGTTCAGTCTCAACGGCGACGTCGATACGCCTGATGGCCGCGAGACGATCGCGCTGCTGTCGCGGGCCTTCGAGGAGGAGCCCCCCGATCTCGTCCTGCTGGAGACGCTGTCGCTGGTGCGCAGTTCGACCTACGCGACGGTCGAGGCCCTGCTGGAGACCGGGATCCCGGTGTGGCTGAGCTTTCGCCGCTGCCGTCACGGCGTCTGCGGGGTCTATGGCGAGCATTGGGGGGGGCCCGAGGGCGACGCCTTCGGCCGGGCGGCGCGCCGCTTTGAGGAGATGGGGGTGGGGGCGCTGGCGATCAATTGCATCCCTCCCGACCACGTCGCCGGGATGCTGTCGTGGCTGCGTGACTTCACGGACCTGCCGCTTGGGGTGTATCCCAACCTCGGCTATCTGTCGGCGGCCGGATGGCGTGACGAGCCCGGGGTGGAGGGCAACGAGTACGCCGAGCTCGCGCTCCGGTGGCGTGGCGAGGGTGCCCAGGTGATCGGCGGGTGCTGCGGGGTGCGCCCGGAGCACCTGCTCGCCGCACGCACCGCGCTTGACGAGACCAAGCCCGGCCATGACCGCCCCGCCGTCCTCGACCTTGACAACGGGGACGGCCACGGGCGCCGGCGTGAGCCGCCGTCATGGGCCGATCCCCGTGGGCGGGAGATGTTCCCGCTCGACATGCCCGAGATCGAGGTCGACCCGGGCGTGTTCGTGCCGACCCAGGGGAGCTTCCTCGCCTGGAAGTACCTCTACCGCGAGGGGGTCGGGGCCCATCAGCGGTGCCTGGACATCGGCTGCGGCTGCGGGCTGCTCACGGTCCAGCTGGCCCGCAACGGGGCCGCGCACGTCCACGCCATCGACATCGATCGGGCAGCGGTCCGCAACACGCTCACCAACGCCTTTCGCAATGGCGTGGCCGATCACGTCAGCGGCGCCGCCCAGGATCTGTATCCGTGGGTGCCCGAGGAGCGCTACGACGTGATCGTCGCCAGCCTCTACCAGACGCCGGTCGACCCGTTCGAGCAGGTCGCCACCCACCGCCCGCTCGACTACTGGGGTCGCAATCTGCTGGATCACCTGCTGCGCCTGCTGCCCGAGGCGCTGGCTGACGACGGGACCGCCTACGTGATGCAGCTCTCGATCATTGGGCACCGGCGCACCGCCGAGATCCTCGATGGCCTCGGCTACCGGGCGCGGGTCGTCGACTTCTCCTTCTTTCAGTTCAGCGAGCTGTTCAACAGCAAGCGAGATCAGATCACGCGCGTGGAGGAGCACTCCGACGCCTACCATCTGCGTTTTGGCGCGGCCGACGTGATGGTCGCCTACCTCCTCGAGATCACCCGTCAGAGCAAGGAAAGCCCACGTTCATGAGCCAAACCGAGAATGAGTTCCTGTTCACATCGGAGTCGGTCACCGAGGGACACCCGGACAAGATCGCCGATCAGATCTCCGATGGGGTGCTTGACGCGGTGCTCCGTGACGACCCGTTCGGCCGCGTGGCGTGCGAGACGCTCGTCAATACCGGACTGGTCGTCGTCAGCGGAGAGATCACGACCGAGACCTATGTCGACATCCAGGACGTGGCTCGCTCGACCGTCGAGAAGATCGGCTACACCGATGCCACCTTCGGCTTTGATTGCAAGACCTGCGCGGTCATCAACGCGATCGACAAGCAATCCCCCGATATCGCCCAGGGCGTCGACGCGGCGTTCGAGTCCCGGTCCGATCCATCCGACAAGGACGAGCTTGACGTCGCCGGTGCCGGCGACCAGGGAATGATGTTCGGCTACGCGACCAACGAGACGCCCGAGCTGATGCCACTGCCGATCTCACTCGCCCACAAGTTGTCCCGCCGCCTCGCCGAGGTCCGCAAGGACGGCACGCTTGACTATCTGCGCCCGGACGGCAAGACCCAGGTGAGCGTCCGCTACCGGGATGGCCGCCCGGTGGGGATCGAGAAGCTGCTCATCTCCAGCCAGCATGCCGAGGGCGCCGAGACCTCGATCCGTGACGACCTCTGGGAGCACGTCGTCATGCCGGTGCTGCCCGCCGAGCTCTACGACGTCAACGCGCTGCGGCGCAGCTTTCTCGTCAACCCGACGGGCCGGTTCGTGATCGGCGGCCCGATGGGTGACTGCGGTTTGACCGGGCGCAAGATCATCGTCGACACCTACGGCGGCATGGCCCGCCACGGCGGCGGCGCCTTCTCCGGCAAGGACCCGTCCAAGGTCGACCGCTCAGCCGCCTACGCGGCGCGTTACGTCGCCAAGAACGTCGTTGCCGCCGGCCTCGCCGATCGGGCCGAGGTTCAGGTCGCCTACGCCATCGGCGTCGCCCATCCGGTCTCGGTCATGGTCGAGACGTTCGGCACCGAGAAGGTCGGCCGCGGGCGGATCCTGCAGCTGATCGGCGAGCACTTCGATCTGCGTCCCGGGGCGTTCCGGGACTACCTCAGGCTCCACCGGCCCATCTACCAAAAGACCGCCGCTTACGGCCACTTCGGCCGGGAGGACGAGGACTTCACCTGGGAGCTGACCGACCGCGCCGACGCGCTTCGCCAAGCGGCCGGTCTTTAGTGCAGATACCCGTGGCGGTGCAGGAACCGCTGTAGGGCGGCGATGAACCGCCGCCCGCTTGGCTCCAGGGGGCCCATGCCGCTATTGAGGTGCCCGAGGCGGGCCTGGGCGCGCAGGTAGCGGTTGACCAGGCCGCTGTGCCCGAGCCGGTCCTCGTCGGCCGCCCAGGCGGCGATGACCCCGGTGCTGGCGGCGTAGTGCTGACGGGCGAGACCCCGGTAGGCCTTCAGCCAAACGGCGGCATCATGGACGACCAGTGACCGGTGGGCGGAGGTCACGTCGGTGAAGCGCCCGGCCGAGAAGGTGAGGATCTGGATCGGCAGGCCCGAGCCGGCATAACTGGTGAATTCGTAGGCGAAGGCGTCGTCGGCGGTGAGGAACTCATAGCTGCCGTCGTGGCCGAGGTCCACGATCCGCGCTCCGGGATCGCCGAAGTTGTGCTCTGTCTCGGCGTAGGTGGAGGTCGCCGGATTGAGCGTGAAGATCTGCTCGATCGCGCAGCAGTGGGCGCCGCCACTGAACAGGTCGAGGATCACGTCGGGGCGCCCGTTGTGCTCGACGTCGAGGATGTGCACCGACGAATAGCCCGGCTCTGGAGCCCCGGGCGCGCACAGCGACCCGCACACCTTGGAGACCACCGGCTGGTTGTAGACGACGGTCCCGCCCTGGCTGATCGTCAGCTGCTGGTGGTGGTAGTTGGGAAACGTCCCGGTGAAGCTGAACGCCGCCGTGATGTCTCCGGCGGTCGCCCGCTGAACTGTGGCCAGCGCCGCGGGCGCGGCGAACAGACATACCGCCGCCACCCAGATCCCCACCACCACTCTGCGCATGGCGCCACCTTATCGGTCCCTCCGGCGCGGCCGGGGGTTTTGGGCGATGAGGGCTACATAGTGACCATCAGCCCCCAAAACCCGTGCGATCGGCTGGCAGTTCGCCCGGCAGTTCGCCGCCAGGCGAACTGCCAATGCAATCCGCGCCAGCGGATTGCACGCCTTCCTATGCTGAAGCGGAATGTCCGCCCAGTACATCTTCACCACCCACAAGCTCTCCCGGCGCTACCCGCCTGACAAGGAGGTCCTCACCGACATCTCCCTGTCGTTCTATCCGGGCGCCAAGATCGGGGTGCTCGGCTACAACGGCGCCGGCAAGTCGAGCCTGCTGAAGATCATGGCCGGGCTGGACACCGAGTTCGACGGCGAGGCCCAGCTCGCGCCCAAGGCGACGGTCGGGCTGCTCTCCCAGGAGCCGGAGCTTGATCCGGCCAAGGACGTCAAGGGCAACGTCGAGGACGGGGTGGCGGAGATCCGGGCGCTGCTTGACCGCTTCAACGAGCTGTCGATGAACTACTCCGACGAGACCGCGGACGAGTTCTCCCGCGTGCAGGAGCAGATCGACGCCGTCGACGGCTGGAACCTCGACACGACGCTCGAGTACGCGATGGACGCGCTGCGCTGTCCACCTGCCGACGCCGACGTCACCAAGCTGTCGGGCGGCGAGCGCCGCCGCGTCGCGCTCTGCCGGCTGCTGCTGCGCCAGCCGGACCTGCTGCTGCTCGACGAGCCCACCAACCACCTCGACGCCGAGTCGGTCAACTGGCTGGAGTCCTACCTGCGTGACTACGCGGGCACGATCGTCGCCGTCACCCACGATCGCTACTTCCTGGACAACGTCGCCGGCTGGATCCTGGAGCTCGACCGCGGGCGCGGCATCCCCTACCAGGGCAACTACACCGGCTGGCTGGAGCAGAAGCAGAAGCGCCTCGCCCAAGAGGAGCGCCAGGAGTCCAATCGCCAGCGCACGATCGCGCAGGAGCTGGAGTGGGTCCGAATGAACGCCTCGGCTCGCCGCGGCAAGCCCAAGGCGCGGCTCAACGCCTATGAGGCGCTGCTCGCCCAGGACCGTAACGTCAAGCTCGACCAGGTCCAGATCCACATCCCCGCCGGCCCCCGGCTCGGCGACGTCGTGGTCGAGGCCGACGGGGTGCGCAAGGGCTACGGCGACCGTCTGCTGATCGACGACCTGACGTTCAAGCTCCCCCGCGGCGGGATCGTCGGCGTGATCGGCGCCAACGGCGCGGGCAAAACGACGCTGCTGCGGATGATCACCGGCCAGGAGCAGCCCGACGCCGGCACGCTGAAGATCGGCGAGACGGTCAAGCTCGCCTACGTCGATCAGTCCCGTGATGCGCTGGATCCGGACAAGAACGTCTGGGAGGAGATCTCCGGTGGCCTAGACGAGATCCCGCTCGGCGAGAACCGCACCGTCGCCAGCCGTGCCTACGTCGCCGGGTTCAACTTCAAGGGCACTGACCAGCAGAAGAAGGTGGCCAAGCTGTCCGGTGGCGAGCGCAACCGCCTGCACATGGCCAAGCTGCTGCGCGCCGGTGGCAACCTGCTGCTGCTCGACGAGCCGACCAACGACCTGGACACCGACACGCTGCGGGCGCTGGAGGAGGCGCTGCTGGCGTTCGCCGGCTGCGCGGTCGTCGTCTCCCACGATCGCTGGTTCCTGGACCGCGTCGCCACCCATGTGCTGGCCTTCGAGGGCGATTCCCAGGTGCGGTGGTTCGAGGGCAACTTCGAGGCCTATGAGAGCTTCCGCCATGAGCAGCTCGGCGCCGAGGCCGACCGTCCCCACCGCCTCACCTACAAGAAGCTGGTCCGCAACTGATGACCTCCCGGGCGGCGCTGATCACCGGCTGCTCGTCGGGGATCGGGCACGCCACGGCGGAGCGACTGCTGGCCGACGGCTGGCGGGTCTACGCCACCGCCCGGCGCCCGGAGTCGATCGCCGACCTCGCTGAGCAGGGCGCGACCACGCTGGCGCTCGACGTCACCGAGGAGGCATCAATGACCGCGGCGGTCGACCACGTGTGCGAGGCCGAGGGCGCGGTCGGGGTGCTGATCAACAACGCCGGCTACAGCCAGTCGGGCGCCGTCGAGTCGGTCACCCCCGAGCAGGTTCGCCGCCAGTTCGACACCAACGTCTTCGGACTGCTGCGGATGTGCCAGCTCGTGCTGCCCGGGATGCGCGAGCAGCGGTGGGGGAGGATCGTCAACATCGGCTCGATGGGCGGCCGGCTGACGTTCCCCGGCGCCGGCCTCTACCACGCCTCCAAGTACGCGCTGGAGTCGATCAGCGACGCGATGCGCTTCGAGGTCCGCGGGTTCGGGATCGACGTCATCCTGATCGAGCCGGGGCTGATCGTCACCAAGTTCGGCGAGGTCGCCTCGGGCTCGGTCAGCGCCGCCTCCGGCGAGGGCCCCTACGCGGCCTTCAACCGCAGCGTCGCCAAGCTCACCACCGACGCCTACGCGGGTCCGATGGCCAAGCTCGGCGGCGGCCCGGAGGTCGTCGCAGCGACGATCGCCAAGGCGCTGAGCGCCAAACGCCCCCGGGCCCGCTACGCGGTCACCCCCAGCGCGCACCTGATGATCAACCAGCGGCGGCTCACGCCGGACCGCCTGTGGGATCTGATGATGCGCGCCGCCTACCCGACGCCCAAGCCCTAGATCCACGGCCCTAGCGGGCCAGCTCTCGCTCCAGCAGGGCGCGCAGCTCCGAGGCGCGGGCGGCGACCCCGTCGGCGCCAGAGAGCTCCTGCACCGGGTAGGGCCCGGTGGCAACCGCCAGGCACCGGAGCTCGTCGGCCCGGGCGCAGGCGATGTCCCGCGGGGTGTCGCCGATCACCAGCGTGCGCGTGCGCGGGTACGGGATGCCGTCGTGGCCGGCGCGGCGCCGGGCGATCCCGGGCAACGCGGCGCGGTCCTCGGAGTCAGAGCCGAACCCGCCCTGCCCCGAGGGGAAGTGGCGGCCGATGCCGGCCCGGCGCAGCTTGAGCCGCGCCACCGGCTCGTAGTTGCCGGTGACCAGCGACAGGCGGACGTCGTCACGGCCGTCCAGCCAGCTGAGGAGCTCGACGACACCGGGCAGCAGCTTGTCTGACAGATCCTCAGGGCACAGCCGCGCGTACGCCTCGCAGCAGGCCTCGCGGACGTCGGCCGCGTGGTCGTCGATCGAGCGTGCCGAGATGCCGGCGCCGAGCAGCAGCAGCCGGGCGATCTCCCCGTCGGTGCGCCCCGCCGGCGAGATCTGAGAGCGGTGCCCGCGGGCATTGATGCCGTGAACCGCGTGCAGGGCCTCGTGCAGCGCCTCGCTATGGGCCTCCGAGGCGCGGCCCACAAGCGTCCCGTCGATGTCGAACAGGAGCAGCATCGCTCCGTTCGCCATGGCCCCCACCCGACCGCTACCGGTCCAACGACATTCCGGGCTCGAGCCGCCGTGCGAACGCGGCGATCAGCTCGGCGGCGACCTGAATGTCGGCCAGGGAGACGAGTTCGACCGGCGAGTGCATGTAGCGCAGCGGCACCGAGACGACCCCGGTGGGGATGCCGGAGCGGGTCGCGTGCACGGCGTCGGCGTCGGTGCCGGTCTGGCGCCCGAGCGACTCGACCGTGAACGGCAGCTCCTGTTCGGAGGCGACGTCGTAGAGCAGCTCGGTGACCTTGGGGTGCAGCAGCGTGCCGCGGGCGATCACCGGACCGGACTCGAGCGGGTGCTTGGTGATCGGTCCGAGCTCGATCCCCGGCTGGTCGGTGGCGAAGGTGACGTCGACGACGATCGCCAGGTCGGGCTCCAGTGAGAACGCGCTCGTCCGGGCCCCGGCGAAGGTCGTCTCCTCCTGGGCCACCGCCATCGCCACGACGTCCCCCGGCGCGCCGCCGTCCAGCGCCACCAGCCGCGCCGCCTCGGCGGCCACGAAGCAGCCGACCCGGTTGTCCAGCGACCGGGAGACCAGGCGCCCGTTGGGGAGTTCGACCGGCACCACGTCGATCACGCCGACGTCGCCGATGCGCACCATCTCGCGGGCCTCGTCGGCATCCTTGGCGCCGATGTCGATGTGCAGGTCCTTGAGCTTGGGGGCGCGGTCGCGCTCATCGGACTTGATGAGGTGGATCGGCTTGCGGCCGATCACGCCGGGAACGGCGCCGCCGCGGGTCAGCAATGTGATCCGCTGGCCCACGAGCACGATCGGATCCCAGCCGCCGACCTCGCCGAAGCGCAGATAGCCCTCGTCGTCGATATGCGAGACGTGGACGCCGATCTCATCGATGTGTCCGATCACGGCCAGCGTCGGGCCGTCGCCGGTGCCCGGGACCCGGGCCATCGACGAGCCCACGATGTCCCCGCGGACCTCGTCGGCGAACGTGGCGCACCCCTCACGCCACACCGCGGCCGGTCCAGTCTCATGACCGGAGGGGCCGGCTGCGGTCAGCAGCCGATGCAACAGCTCGGGGGTCGCCATGCAGCTGAATCTAGACGATTTGGGGCGCGCCGCTAGTCCAGCAGCTGCCGGAGCACGAACTGCAGAATTCCGCCGTGTCGGTAGTAGCGCTGCTCCTTGGGCGTGTCGATCCGGACCGTCACTTCAAACTCCTTGTCGCCGGCGCTGACGGTCAGCGTCCGTGGGATCTCCTCGGCGTCGGTGATCCCCTTGATCGTGAACTTCTCCCTGCCGGTCAGCCCGAGCGACTCCACCGACTCGCCGTCGGCGAACTGCAGCGGCAGCACGCCCATGCCGACGAGGTTGGAGCGGTGGATGCGCTCAAAGCTCTGGGCGATCACGGCGTGGACGCCGAGCAGCCGGGTGCCCTTGGCCGCCCAGTCACGCGAGGAGCCCGAGCCGTACTCCTTGCCCGCGAGGACGATCAGCGGGATGTCGGCATCGATGTACTTCATCGCGGCGTCGTAGATCGACATCTCGTCGCCCTCACCGTCGCTGCCCAGATAGACCGTCACCCCGCCCTCCGTGCCCGGCGCGAGCTGGTTGCGCAGGCGGATGTTGGCGAACGTCCCGCGCATCATCACCTCGTGGTTGCCGCGGCGCGAGCCGTAGGAGTTGAAGTCGCGTGACTCCACGTGGTGGGCGTTGAGGTACTGGGCGGCGGGTCCGTCGCGCTTGATCGAGCCGGCGGGCGAGATGTGGTCGGTGGTGACGCTGTCGCCGAGTAGCGCCAGCACGCGCGCGTCGACGATGTCCTGCGGCGGCTCGGGCTCACGTGGCAGGTCCTCGAAGAACGGCGGCCGGCGCACGTAGGTCGAACGCTCGTCCCAGGCGAACGCGTCGCCGGTCGGGACCTCCAGCGTGTTCCAGCGCTCGTCTCCGTCGAACACCTCGCCGTAGCTGGAGCGGAACATGTCGGACTGCACCGCCTCCTCAACCGTGTGTCCGACCTCGTCCGAGCCGGGCCAGATGTCCTTGAGAAACACCGGCTGCCCGTCGGAATCCTCGCCGAGGGGCTCGTCGTAGAGGTCGATGTCCATCGTCCCGGCGAGCGCGTAGGCGACGCACAGTGGCGGCGAGGCGAGGTAGTTCATCTTGACGTCGGGGTTGATCCGTCCCTCGAAGTTGCGGTTGCCCGACAGGACCGAGACGACCGCCAGATCCTCGGCGCCGACGACGTCTGAGATCTCCTGGGGCAGTGGCCCGCTGTTGCCGATGCACGTCGTGCAGCCGTAGCCGACGAGGTTGAAGCCGAGCTTGTCCAGATACTCGTCGAGGCCGGCTCGCTTGAGGTACTCGGTGACGACCTTGGAACCCGGGGCCAGCGAGGTCTTGACCCACGGCTTGACCGTCAGCCCCTTCTGCACGGCGTTGCGGGCCAGCAGCCCGGCGCCGAGCATGACCGACGGGTTGGAGGTGTTGGTGCAACTGGTGATCGCCGCGATCACGACGTGGCCGTGGTCGAGCTCGGTCTCGGTGCCGTCCTCGAGGGTGACTGGTGCGCGGACGCTGCGACGGTCGGCAACCTGCACCCCGCCGGTGCCGCCGTGGGGGGCCTGGCCATGCGTGCGGCTGCCGTTGGTGGCGGGAGCATCGCTGGCTGGGAAGCTCTCCTCGTCGCTCTCGTCGGTATCGGCCTCGTCGGGCAGGAGGTCCTCCAGCGCCATCCGGAAGGCGTCGCGCGACTCGGTCAGCGAGACGCGGTCCTGCGGGCGCTTGGGCCCGGCGATGCTCGGGACGACGTTGGACAGGTCGAGCTCGATCTCGTCGGAGAACGTCGGCGCCTCGGAGTTCTCGTCATGCCAGAGCCCCTGCTCCTTGGCGTAGGCCTCCACGAGCGCGATCTGCTCGGCAGGGCGCCCGGAGAACTCCAGGTACCGCAGCGTCTCGGCGTCGATCGGGAAGATCGCGCAGGTGGAGCCGAACTCCGGCGACATGTTGCCGATCGTGGCCCGGTCGGCGAGCGGCAGTGCGGCAAGTCCGGCGCCGTGGAACTCGACGAACTTTCCGACTACGCCGCGTTCGCGCAGCATCTCGGTCACGGTGAGCACGAGGTCGGTTGCCGTTGCCCCCTCGGGGAGCTCGCCGGTGAGCCTGAAGCCGAGCACCTGGGGGATGAGCATTGACATCGGCTGGCCGAGCATTGCCGCCTCGGCCTCGATCCCGCCGACGCCCCAGCCGAGCACGCCGAGGCCGTTGATCATCGTCGTGTGGGAGTCGGTGCCGACGAGCGTGTCGGGATAGGCGAGGTCGTGCTCGTCGTCGACGAACACCACGCGCGCCAGATACTCGAGGTTGACCTGGTGCACGATCCCGGTGTCGGGCGGCACCACCTGGAAGTTGCGAAATGCGCCCTGCCCCCAGCGCAGGAATGCGTACCGCTCCTTGTTGCGCTCGAACTCCAGGTCCGCGTTGCGCTGGAACGCCGACGCGGAGCCGTAGGCGTCGACCTGGACCGAGTGGTCGATGACGAGCTCAGCGGGGACGAGCGGGTTGATCTTGTTGGGGTCGCCGCCCATCTCCTTCATCGCGTCGCGCATTGCCGCCAGGTCGACGATCGCCGGGACGCCGGTGAAGTCCTGCATGACGACGCGCGCGGGGGTGAACGCGATCTCCTTGGACGGCTCGTCGGCAGCGTTCCAGCTCGCCAGCGCCTCGATGTCACCGGCGCGGATCGTCTCGCCGTCCTCGTTGCGGAGCAGGTTCTCCAGCAGGATCTTCAGCGAGAAGGGGAGGCGGGCGACGTCGAACTTCGACTGCAGCGCGTCGAGGCGAAAGATCTCATACCCACGGTCGCCGACGCTGAGCGTCGCCTGGGCATCGAAGCTGTTGGGGTGAGCGGTCATGGTGTCGGAACTCCCTGGTATCTGACGCAGTCACCCGTACTCTAGGCGCGGGCCGCCCACCATGTCCCCGGGTCCCGTGCCGGGGGTGAGGCGGTGCCTCCTACACAGCTCTTAGGGACGTCTTCGACCCGGCTTCGCCATCGCCCCGATGCTGATCGAGTCCAACGATCCGATTCCCGGTGTCCGCCGTGGCGGTGTCGGGCAAGGAGAACTTCAATGCCCGTCCTGATCCGCTCACTGTCGAGTCTGCTCGCCGTCGCCACCGGTGTGGTCCTGGCGGCCGGCGTCTACACCGAGGCGCACCGCGTTCCCGGCCAGCCGTGATTCTCAGCCGCCTCCCACCTCGATCTTCCATCCTGCACCTATGAGCTCTGATTCGACTCCCTTCCGCGCACCCACCCGAGCGCCGCGCCCTCTCGCCACCTCCGTCCCCCGGACGATGCAGGCACTGCGGGCCCGGCCTGAGCTGATCGCGGTGGTCGGCATCGCCTCGGTCCTCAACCTCTGGGGGTTGAGCATCAACGGGTGGGCCAACACGTACTACTCGGCCGCGGTGCGCTCGATGACCACGAGCTGGCACGCGTTCCTGTTCGCCTCCCTGGACAAGACGGGCCTGATGACCGTCGACAAGCCGCCGCTCAGTCTGTGGGTGCAGGCGCTGTCAGCGCGGGTCTTCGGATTTCATCCGCTCAGCGTCCTCGTGCCCCAGGCGCTGATGGGTGCCGCCGCGGCGGGGCTCGCCTACGACATCGTGCGCCGGCGGTTCGGTCGCCCGGCCGGGTTCGCCGCCGGACTCGTGCTCGCCACGACGCCGATCACCGTCGCGATGTCGCGCCACAACAATCCCGACGAGCTCCTCGTCCTGTGCTGCGTTGCCGCGCTGTGGTTCCTGGTCCGAGCGCTGGAAGACGGTCGCACTCGCTGGCTGGTTCTGTCGGGCATCTGCGTTGGTCTCGGATTCGAGACCAAGATGGGCGTTGCGCTGTTCGTGGTGCCCGGCATCGCCGCGGCGTATCTGTGGGTGGCGCCCCGCGGCCGGATCGTGGCGATCCGTCAGCTGCTCGCCGGCGGCGTGGCGCTTGCCGTGGTCGGTCTCGCCTGGCCGCTGCTCGTCACCCTGACTCCGGCCGCCGACCGTCCGTGGATCTCGGGGACCGCTGATAACAGCGTCTGGTCGCTGATCTTCAACTACAACGGCCTGGGTCGGGTCGCGGGGCAGACCGGGGGCCCCGCCGCGCTGGGCGGCGGCCGTGGTGGGGGAACCATGTTCGGCGGCTCGACCGGAGTGCTGCGGCTGTTGCAGTCCGGGCTCGGGGACCAGGCCGGGTGGCTGCTGGGCTTTGCGATCGTCGCCGGGCTCGGGGTGCTCGCCGTCTCCCGGTTGCGTCGCCACGACCCGCGCAGCGGCTGGCTGATCGCCGTCGGGGGCGCATTTGTGACCACCGCGGTCGTGTTCAGCGTCGCGCAGGGGATCTTCCATCCCTACTACGTCTCCTTCCTGGCGCCGTTCACCGCGCTGCTCGTCGGTGCCGGGGTGGGTGAGATCCTCGGCGGCGGGATGTCGGCGCGGATCATCGGGCCGCTGGCGCTCGCCGCTGGCGCGATCACCGAGCTCGCCGTGCTCGGCACGCTGTCGGGCGCACTTGCATGGGCGGTGCCGCTCGTCATCGCCGGCGCCGCGGTGGGCGCCGTGCTGCTGGCACTGCGGCTGAGCGCGCTCGCACGCCTGGTCGTGCTC
>JBAWFG010000309.1:0-1507 GCA_049591655.1 Solirubrobacteraceae bacterium | reverse complement strand
GCTCACGGCTGCTGGGGCGACTAAGGGGCAGTCCGCCGTCAGGCGGCGGTCAGCGAGGTTGGGAGCTCTGCGAGCCCGGCGCTGACGAGGTCGCGTTGGTCACAGCTGGCGAGCGTGACCCCGAGCCGCTGCGCACCCGCGACGTATCCCGCGTCATAGGTGCTGAGCTTCTTATCCACAGCGAGTTCCGCGATCCTTTCGCTGAGGTCCGGGTCGACGCGTATCAGGGTTCCCAGCTCGGCAATCATCCAAATCCGTTGTCTGAGTCGCATCGCCGCGTCTGGATCCTTCCACCGCGCGATCGCGACGTTAGCCGTCTCATACATAGCGAGATCAAGCGTCGCGAGCGTCCCCGTCCGCAGCAGCGCGCTCGCAGCCTCGTGCTGGGCGTCGTCTGTGTCCTCGGCAGCGAGCAGCACGCTCGCGTCCAAGAAGATCACGCGGGCCGGCTTGCCCTGATTTGTTGCGCCACGTCGCCGCCGTGGCCTTGCGCATGGCCTTCCAGCTCTGCCATTCGCTGGGCAAGCCGACGCTGGCGCTCACCCAGACCGACTTCGGCCAGCTCCCGGATCGTCGCGCTGCGGGTGCTGCCATGCTCGCTCGCGTGTGCGTCGACACGCGCGAGCAGGTCGTCGGGCAGTGAGATCATCACCTTCGCCATACCCCAAGTATACCCGGTATTACTCGGCAGCAGAAGCGCCGAGATCACAGCCGCAGACGCGACGTTGCAGCAGTCGCCTCGAAACGCCGCCGCTGCTGCTCCTCGCTGACCCAGTGGTGCCCGCTGGGAGGGTGGCTTAGGAACCGGAACTGGTCGTCGGTGCGATCACTTCAACCCAAAGCTTGCGCTCTTGGAATACGGCGGGAGGAAACGGCCCAGTTGAACCTCCAACACCAAGGACTGGCACCTCTTGGTACTCCAGCTTGTAGGTGTGTATCCCAGCCGTGGCCGGATGTTCGTTCCAACCCGTTGTGTACGCATGGACGTTATCGTCGGACGGAGTCCCGCCGATCCCGGCCGTACCCGTCGGGAAATCGATTGGATCTACCACGTATGCGAAGACGCCGGCACGATTGCCACTCGGATCGGCGCTCGTCTGTGCTTGAACAGACACATAGAATCGAACGAGCGAATTGGCGGGCACATTGACGGTCACGCTTGGACCGCCGAGATCTACGATGGGCGGTAGTGCGCTACTAGGCTGTGAAGTAGTACTCACCGTTCCTGACGCTTGAGCGAAGTAGAGCTGGTCAGCGCCTGGCGCTCCGGCTGACCCCGGACCACCCTGCAATCCGACAGCGCCCCGAGGTCCGACAGGACCGCGAGGGCCATCTGAACCGCGAGGACCGACAGGACCAGTCTGGTTCCAGGCCAGTGGAGTCGGGCGGTTTGTGAGCAGGTTCGGTGCGCCGCGATCCGTTCGACGGTCTCGGTGTGCGGTTGCTCAGCGGTGTTCGTGCAGCAGAGCTCCGCGCAGGGCTCGCTCGAGCATTTCGGCGTACGCCT
>JBAWFG010000308.1:0-1983 GCA_049591655.1 Solirubrobacteraceae bacterium | reverse complement strand
TCCTCCGCCAGCTCCAGCGCCCGCGGCCACAGGCGGGCCGGATCAGGATCAAGCCCGAGGACGATCTGGGACCGGCGGTCGGCCACCCGGCGGGCCAGCCGGTCCCCAAAGCCCACTCCGTCCAGTGGTCCGGAGCGGACCGGCGCCTCCTCGCTCTGCGGCCGCCGAGGCCCGGCGACCGACTGTGCCGGTTCAGGCACGTGTCAACCTGACAGCCGTCTCCGGAACCAGGAAGGAGAAGCCGCTGATGGCCCTCCCCGGAGCCCGGAAGAGACGGGAAGGGCTAATTCACAGCCTTCTTGAGCGCGGCACCGGCGGTGAACTTCGGCACCCGCGACGCGGCGATCTGGATCTTCTCGCCGGTGGCCGGGTTGCGGCCCTCGCGGGCACTCCGGCTGGAGACGCTGAACTTCCCGAATCCGGAGAACGTCACTTCGCTGCCGCGCTTGAGCGCGCCCTCGATCGTCTCCAGCATCGCGTCGACGGCGTCGCCGGCGTCCTTCTTGCTCAGTCCGGCACGATCGGCAACCTGATCTACGAATTCAGACTTCGTCACTTGCTCCTCCTTCTGAAGTGGTAGGAAACATCGAACCTAACACGGTCCGCGGACGACCGGCGGCCTCCCCGTCGGCCGGATACAGGGATTCTCACCGCGATCGCCATCAAACACCCCGATCAATCTCTATTTTTGCGCAATTTGCGAGAATCACGCCCCAGCCCAGTTGAACTGGACCCTCCCGACCCCGGCCGAAGTGAACCGACCGGCCGGGCTGAGCTCCACCGACCGCGGCCGGACGACGGCCAGACGGCAGCCATCCACCCCGATGGCGAGAATAGGGCCGTGGATCTCGGCCGAATCGCCTGGCTCGTGACCGTGCTCGCCTGTCTGGTGGCGGTCATGGTGCTGTTCCTGGACGGGTACTACGGCTACGCCGGGGTGACCCTGGCGGTCGCGGTGTCGGCCGCCATCAACCTCATCGCCTGACGGGTCTGGATCCGGACCACCGACCGCGCTCAGCGGTCGGAGTCGAGCGTCTCCCCCGGCCGCACCCGGTCCTCGGGCTCGAGGTGGATGAGCACGTCGGCGCCGGCCAGCCGTGCGCCGATCAGGTCCTGCAGCTCATGGGCGGTGCGGTGGGCGTCCTCCAGCGAGGTCCCGGACTCGAACTGGACGTGGAGATCGACGTAGCGACGGGAGCCGGCGCGCCGCGTGCGCAGCTCGTGGTAGCCCACGACGCCGTGGCCGGACATGCCCTCGACGGCGCCGCGGATCATCTCCACCTCGCCCGCGGGCAGCGATTCGTCGACGAGGACCCGGGAGGACTGCGCCAGCAGTCGCAGGCCGGTGGTGACGACGACGGCGGCCACCGCCAGCGCGATGACCGGGTCGATCCACTGGGCTCCGGTGACCGCGACGAGGATCAGCCCCACGAGCACCGCCCCCGAGGTGAGGGCGTCGGTGCCGAGATGGGCGGCGTCGCCGGCCAGGGCCGGCGAGCCGGTCTGCTTGGCGGCGCGGCCCAGTCGCATCGACACGACGAGGTTGGCGAGGAGCGAGAACGCGATGACGACGATGCCGATCCCGACCGTCTGCACGTGGCCGTGGTCGACGAGGTGGCGGATCGCCTCAAACGCGATCGCCGCTGAGCCGACGAGGATCAGGATCCCCTCGATCGCCGCCGCCAGGTTCTCGATCTTCTCGTGGCCGTAGCGGTGGCTCTCGTCGGCCGGCTCGTCGGCCTTGCGCACCGAGAAGAACGCCACGATCGATGCGACGAGATCGATGCTGGAGTGGACCGCCTCGGTGAGGATCGCCACCGACCCGGTCACCGTCCCGGCGATCACCTTGAGCAGGATGAGCGTGGCGTTGGAGACGACCGACAGACCCGCCGTGCGGGTCTTGAGGCCGTCCATCCGCTCTCGCTCGGCCCCGGCCTCGGTGCCGACCCCCGCCGGCGCCCGCGCCCCGACCCCGGTCTGGGT
>JBAWFG010000307.1:0-6274 GCA_049591655.1 Solirubrobacteraceae bacterium | reverse complement strand
GGACCCGCCTGCGCCCGGTCCGGCGGAGGACTGTCGGGCCGGGGCATGGCGCGGGGGCCGGATGATCGTGTCACGCGGACGCGGCCGACGACCGCCTGGGGGCGAGCCGGACGCCATCAGCGTCCGCCGGAGTCGTGCGGCGGTGGGGGCCGGCTGTCGGGGCGGGGGCGGGTGATCTGCATGGGTGTCTGCTCGCGGACGCGTGACGACGCGTTGCGGTGAGAGTAATGGCGGCCCCCGCCCTCGCGGGGCGCTGGTCTACGATCCGCCGAGCCTCTCGGCCGGTGTGCGGCGGGGAGATCGCATCGCGCCCTCAGGAGCTGCTGAACCTGCTTGCCACCTACGACCGCCGTGAGCTGGCGGCGATCTTCACCGGGGGCATCATTGGGGCGTTGGCCCGCACCGGTCTGTCTCGGGCATTCCCGGACCGGCCGGGCGCATGGCCGTGGGCGATCTTCCTGATCAACGTCGCCGGGGCCTTCATGCTGGGGTACTTCGTCACCCGCCTGCAGGAGCGGCTGCCGACCTCGGCCTACAAGCGGCCGTTCCTCGGTACCGGACTGTGTGGGGCGTTGACCACCTTCTCGACCGTCCAGCTCGAGCTGTTCAAGATGGTCCACGCCGGCGACTGGGGGTTGGCGATCGCCTACGCGCTCGTCACCATCATGACGAGCTTCGCGGCCCTGGCCGTGGCCACGGCGCTCGTCCGGCGGGTGCGCACGGTCCTGTGACCCTCCTGACCTGGATCCTTGTCGGCCTGCTGGGCGGCGTCGGCGCGCTGGTTCGATTCACGATCGACGGCCTGATCGGCGAGCGCGCCGGGTCCGGTCCGTTTCCCTGGGGGACGTTTGTCGTCAACGTGTCGGGGGCGGCGCTGCTCGGAGGGCTTGCGGGGGCGGCGGTGACGGGCAACGCGTCGGTGCTCGGCGGGACCGCCGCACTCGGCTCCTACACGACCCTGTCGACCTGGATGCTGGAGAGCCACCGCCTGGCCCAGGACGACCAGCTCGTCATCGCCGGGGCCAACCTCGCCGGCTCGCTGCTGGTCGGCTTTGCGGCGGTGGCGGCCGGTCATGCGCTCGGGAGCGCGCTGTGAACGAGGACTGTCTCAAGCTGACCGCCTATTTCGCTGAGCGTGACCGCGTCGGCGGCCAGTTCCTCGGCGACGCGCTGCTGGAGATCTGCGAGCGCCACGAGCTGCAGACGAGCATCCTCCTGCGCGGCGCCGAGGGGTTCGGGCGCCATCAGGTGCTGCAGACCGACCGGTTGTTGAGTCTCTCGGATGACCTGCCGATGGTGATGGCGGCCGTCGACACCCGCAGCCGGATCGAGGCGGCGATGCCCGAACTGCGCGCCGCGGCTACTCACGGCCTGCTGACGCTCGAGCGGGCGCGGATGCTCAGCGGTCAGGTGGGGGAGCTGACCCTCCCCGAGGAGCTGCACGAGGCCACCAAGCTCACCGTCTACTGCGGACGTCACGAGCGGGTGGGTGGTGAGCCCGCATTTGTGGCGATCGTCGATCTGCTGCGGCGGCACGGGTTGCAGTCCGCCACCGTCCTGCTCGGCGTCGACGGCACGGCCCACGGGGTGCGGCAGCGGGCGCGTTTCGTCGCCGCCAACGCCGAGGTGCCGCTGATGATCATCGCGGTCGGCCCGGGCGCGGTGCTCGGCCGGGTCGTGCCACGGGTGGCCGAGCTGCTCGCCCAGCCGCTGATGACGCTCGAGCGCGTGCGCATCTGCAAGGTCGACGGCCGCCGGCTCGCCGAGCCCCCTCACCTGCCCGAGCCGGAGTCCGAGGGTCTGCGCACATGGGTCAAACTCATGGTCCACGCCGACCACGACACCCGCCACGACGGGCGGCCGATGTTCACCGAGATCGTTCGCCGCCTGCGCGCGGCACGCGCCGACGGTGCCACTGTCCTGCAGGGGATCTGGGGCTACCACGGCGACCGCCCGCCGCAGGGGGACCGGCTGCTCTCCTTACGCCGGCACGTGCCGGCGACGACCATCGTCATCGATACGCCCGACCGGATCGGCGCCTGGTTCGCCATCATCGACGAGCTCACTGACCGGGGCGGCGTGGTCACCAGCGAGCTCGTGCCCGCGCTGCACTCCCGCGGCGAGTGGGGAGAGAGCGGCGGGCTGCGGCTCGCCGGTCGCCGGCGCACCCCCTGACGGCCTCCGGCGCTCGCCTTCGCCCCGGCCTCCGGCGTATGAATCGCATAAGCGCTGCGGTTGCAGGTATCAAGTAGGCCCTCGCGCGGGCCGATGACGGCCCAGTGACCCTCGATGCTCGCGACAGCTCGCGCGCGGCGATGAGCCTCGCGCCATTCGCCGGCGCTGCGATCCTGGCCTGGCTGACGATGCTCGCCGGCACCGGGATCGAATGGCCGGCGTTCGCCGCCTCGACCGGCCTGCTCGCCATCGCGGGTGTGCTGGCCCACCGCGGCAGCCGGTCGGACAGGATGGTCCGGTTCGGCCAACTGCCCGGGTGCCTGACATTCCTGCTCGCCGTCGCCATCCTGCGCGGCGCAGCCGGCATCACCTCGGGCGTCGCCGGGCTGTCGATGATTCCCGTCTTCTACGCCGCCCTGGCGGGGAGCAGCCGCCGTCAACTGTGCGGAGTCCTGGTCGGCGTCGCCGCCTTCTATCTCGTGCCGATCCTCGTCATCGGGCCGCCGGCCTATCCCCACAGCCAGTACCGCGCGGCGCTGCTGTCGGTGTTGATGAGCTCGATCGTCGGCCTGGCGACCCAGAGCCTCGTGTCTCGCATCAAGAGCCAGGCGGCCGAGGCCGGGCGCCGTGAGCGGATGCTTGAGCAGGTTGGCCAGGTCGTGCACGGCCTGTTCGACAGCCGAGATCCCCGTCGCGAGGTCTGCGAATCGGCGCGGGCCATCAGCGACGCCACGGTCGCCGTGCTGTTCGAGTCCGACGAGTCCGGCGCGCTGACCTCCACCGCAATGGCGGGTCTCGACGTGCCGCCGGTGACCTTGCGTCCCCTGCTGGGGAGCCCCGTTCAGGAGGCGGCGCGCACCGGCCGTCCCCGCCTGCTCACCGGGGACATGACGACCGCAACCGCTCTTCCCGAGCTGTGGGATGCCGCCGGGTGCCCGGACTCGGTTCTCATCCAGCCGCTGCTCAAGGACGGGCGCGTGTCGGGGATCCTCGTCGTCGGCTGGCCCGCGGAGCTGGCGGTGTCGGGCTCCCGCGCCACCGTCGTCGCGCTGCTGGCCCACGAGGCGGCGGTGGCGATCAGCCGCTCCGACCAGCTGCGTCGGCTCACCGGCATGGCCCAGACCGATCCGCTCACCGGCTTGCCGAACCGCCGGGCCTGGGATGCGCGCCTGGCGCGCGCCGCCCGTAACGGCGAGGAGTTCGTCGCCGCGATGCTCGACCTTGACCACTTCAAGCGCTTCAACGACACCTTCGGGCATCCGGCCGGCGATCGGCTGCTCAAGGAGACAGCCGCCGTCTGGCGCGACCAGCTGCGCGTCGGCGACCTGCTCGCCCGCCTCGGTGGCGAGGAGTTCGGCCTGCTGCTGTTCGATTGCGACCTCGGGGCGGCAACCGAGGTGACCGAACGGTTGCGACGCCTGGTCACCGGTGAGCAGACCTGCTCGGTCGGACTGGCGCTGCGCCGCGACGAGGAGCCATGTGACGATGTGCTGTCCCGCGCTGACCAGGCGCTCTACGAGGCCAAGGCCGCGGGTCGCGACCGCGCCTGCGCCGCGGCCTGAGCGTCGCCGACGGGCCCCGGTCAGTCGGGCAGCAGCGGAACCCACGCCTCCGTCTCCTGCCCGAGGAGGGCTCCCCGGGAGATCGCCGAAGAGCCGAACCGGTCACGCAACTCGTCGAGCGTTCGGTCGAGGCCCGCCGTTCGGTCAAACGGGAGTGCGAGCTGGATCGCCCGCGCATCGCACAGATTGGTGAGCGCGACGCCGATCAGCGTCAGCCCCCGGCGCTCGATCAGCGCTGCGGCCGCCGCCAGCAGCCCGCGGGCCACACGCAGCACCGTCGCGGTGCGCGTCGTCGCCTCCGCCACCGTGTGAGATCGGGTGGCTCGGGCGTAGTCGTCGAAGCGCAGGCGCAGCACGACGGTCCGGCAGGCCCGGGCGGCGGATCGCATCCGGCGGGTGACCCGGTCCACGAGGGTCATCAGCGCCGCGTCGAGCTCAGCCGAGGTCCGGGCTCGGCGCCCGAGCGCCCGTTGCGCGCCGATCGAGCGCCGTCGTCGCCGGGGGCGAACTGCCCGCGGGTCCCGGTTGTGTGAGAGCGCGTGCAGCTGGCGCCCCGTCCCCCGACCGAGCATCTCGACGAGCATCGCCTCGTCGAGGCGTGCGACCTGGCCGACGGTCATCAGCCCCCGGGCGTGCAGCTTGGCCGCGGTGACCTGGCCCACCCCCCACAGCCGCTCCACCGGCAGCGGGTGCAGGAACGCCAGCTCGCCGCCGGCTGGGACGACGAGCAGGCCGTCGGGCTTCGCCACGGCGCTGGCGACCTTGGCCAGGAACTTCGTTGCCGCCAGCCCGACCGTGATCGCCAGTCCGACCTCCTCCCGGACCCGGCGCCGCAGCGTCCGGGCGATCTGCTCCGGTGAGCCCGAGATGTGCTCCAGGCCGCGGACGTCGAGGAACGCCTCATCGATCGACAGCGCCTCGACCAGCGGCGAGGTCTGCTTGAACACCGCGAACACCGCCCGGCTGGCCTCGACGTAGGCCGAGAAGCGGGGGGTCACCACGACAGCGTCCGGGCACAGTGCCCGCGCCCGGGTCCCGCCCATCGCGGTGCGCACGCCCCGGGCCTTTGCCTCATAGCTGGCGGCGAGCACAACCCCGCCGCCGACGATCACGGGCCGTCCCCGCAGCGAGGGGTCGTCACGCTGCTCGACCGACGCATAGAACGCATCGAGATCGGCGTGGATGATCGTCGGACCGGACACGAACGTATGTTCGCACCGGTGTCGGACGGTCGCTCAGGGGGCGCCGATGCGAGTGAGCATCTCGGCGCCGCAGCGCGCGCCGACCTGCGCGGCGCCGAGGACGTCGGATCCGGAGGCGAGCCCGAACGTGAACCCGGCGGCGAACGAGTCCCCGCAGCCGTAGCTGTCCCGGGGAGGCCCGGGTAGCGCCGACGCCTCCCAGCGGCCCGAGCTCTCGCCGTGCCAGTGGCCTCCGTCGCGCCCCTCGGTGGCGACCATCAGTCGCGTGTGGGCCTCCAGCGGCTGCGCCCAGCGGACCTCGTCGGCGTCGCCGGCGCTGTAGACGAGCGCGTCGAGCTTGATCGCGTCATCGGTCAGGCGCTCCCGGATTCGCGGCGTGGCGACGAGCACGCCGGCGCGGCGCGCTTGGCGGACCGCGCCGATGTCCCCGGCGGTCAGATACACGCCGTCGCACCCGTCGAGGCGAGCCCATTCCAGGTCATCGCCGCCCTCGGGCTGGATGCGGTCGCCGAGCGTGACGATCGTGCGTTCGCCGTTGTCGTCCAGCAGCGTGATCACCTCCCGGGTCGGCCCCGGTCGCCGGGCGGCGTGAACCCGGATGCCTCGCTCGGTCAACTCCGCGACGGCCGCATCACCGTTGGCATCGGACCCGATCGCGCAGAAGAAGTCGACGTCGGCGCCGAGTTCGGCCAGAACCGCGGCGGCCACGACCGCGCCGCCGCCGGCGTGGGTGAACTCGCGGTCCGCGCGCTGAACGACCCCCGGTTCGGGCAGACGGTCAACGCGCAGAAAGTCGACCCATTCGACGTGTCCCACCACCGCAACGCGTGTCATCTCACTCCGGACGCTACCCCGGGACGCGTCCGTCGGCGTCGCGGTCTGCGATCAAGCGGCCCGGCGGGCCGCCGGGACCTGGCGAAGCTGAGCGGGGAGCACCGGCATCACGCCGCGGCGGACGTACAGACCGCCGGCGGCGACGAGCGCCCGGCGCACCGGTGCCGGTGGCAGCGGGCCGAACCCGTATTCGGTTCGGATCCGCTTCGGCAGCAGGGCGATCGTGATGAAGTTGACGGTCTCGACGAGCGGCCGGGCCAGCGGTGGCACCGGCGGCTCGAGCACGATCTCCCGAGCTCGACGCCGCGCCCAATCGCCGACGTGGATGCGGTCGGAGCCGAGCATCTCCCGCCCGTAGGCGCGCAGCTCGGCAAGCGTCGCCGGCATCTGCGTCCGGCGTAGTCCGAACAGCCGGCCGACCACCTTGTAGTCCTCCCACAGCGCCGCCTGTTCGGTGTCGTCCAGGCTCCCGACGTACGTCTCGTAGACGACGATCGCCGA
>JBAWFG010000306.1:0-7851 GCA_049591655.1 Solirubrobacteraceae bacterium | reverse complement strand
GCCGAGCGGCCCGGGGCGCCGGTGGAGGCGTCGCAGAGCGCCGCCAGCAGCACGCACAGCGCGGTGATCCCACCGGTGTACTTGGTCGCCGCGGCGAGCCCGACCCCGACGCCGGCAAGCACGTACTCACGCCGCGACCCGTTACGCAGGATCCCGGCGACGCCGTAGAGCGCCAGCGCCACCGGCGCCAACGTCGGCACATCGTTGAGCGCCAGGTGGCTGTAGAAGACGGGCAGGAACGCGACCGCCAGCACCGCCGCACCCAGCAGCGCGATCGTGCGGTCAAACAGCCGCGCCCCGGCGAGGTAGGTCAGCCAGACCGCGAGCGTCCCGAGCCCGGCGGCCACGACCCGAGCGAGCACGAACACCCCGGTCGGGTCGGTGGCAAAGGCCCGGCGCACGGCGTCGGCGCTGCCAAACCACAGCTCGAAGACCCCGTGCAGCAGGTAGGAGTATGCGGGCGGGTTGAGAAAGTACTGGGGGTTGTAGTCATGGGAGAAGAACGCGATCGCCCGCGGAACGAAATGCGTTGCCTCGTCGGAGTTGTAGCTGTAGGGCAGGCCCTGCCTGATCCCCCACAGCCGCAGTCCGAGTGCCGCCGCCAACACGACCAACAGCGCCGCGCGGTGGAGGGCAGGTCGTCGGACCGTCGTCCATCTCGCCGAGGCGCCGCGGCCGGTGGGCGACCGTGACTCGGACCGCGGAAGCCGGGGAGGCTTTGGCCTGCGTGCCGTTACCGCGTCCATGTTCACGTACGAGTATCCCGCTACCGTGTGACGGACAGCGCGCGCCCATGCGCTCGTACCCGTCCCCCAACGCCTCCGGCGCGGCGCGGCGCGGGCCAATCACACCCGGTCTGCACCCATGAAGCTCATCATCCAGATCCCCTGTTTCAACGAGCAAGATCAGCTGCCCACGACGCTCGCCCATCTGCCACGCCAGATCGAGGGCTTTGACGCGGTCGAGTGGCTGATCATCGACGACGGCTCCACCGATGAGACGATCGCGGTCGCCCGCGCCCACGGCGTCGACCATGTCGTGCGGCTGACCAACCACAAGGGTCTGGCCGCCGGGTTCCAGGCGGGCCTCGACGCCGGCCTCAAGCTCGGCGCCGACGTGATCGTCAACACCGACGCCGATAACCAGTACGAGGGCGGCGACATCCCCAAGCTGGTGGGCCCGATCCTGCGCGGGGAGGCCGACATGGTGATCGGCGACCGCCAGGTCGACTCCAACGAGCACTTCAGCCATTCCAAGCGCCGCCTGCAGCGGCTCGGTTCCTGGGTGGTGCGCCAGGCGTCCTCCACCGAGGTCCCCGACACGACGTCGGGCTTTCGCGCCTACAACCGCGAGGCCGCCCTGCAGATGCAGGTGGTCTCCAAGTTCACCTACACGCTGGAGACGATCATCCAGGCCGGCAAGCTGCTGGTGGCGATCGACCACGTCCCGGTCCGCACCAATGCCAAGACCCGGGAATCACGCCTGTTCCCGTCGATGCCGGCCTACATCCGCCGCAACGGCCTGTCGATCTTCCGGATCTACTCCCAGTACGAGCCGCTGCGCGTGTTCTGGGGCGCGGCGCTGCTGATGGGCATCCCGGCGCTCGCGCTGTTCGTGCGGTTCGTGATCAACTTCATCGCCAACGGCGGTCGGGCCGGCCACGTGCAGTCGCTGATCGCGGGGGCGCTCCTGTTCAACGCGGCGATGCTGCTCGGCGCGCTCGGGGTGATCGGCGACCTGCTCGCCGCCCAGCGCACGCTCTCACAGCGCACGTTTGAGCGGGTGCGGCGGATCGAGCTGCAGCTGGGGATCGAGCCCTCGCACTATGAGCCCGGCGCCGCCCGCACCGATGATCCCGGAACCGACCCGGTCCGGGAGACGACCGTGGCATGAGCCCGGCTGAGACGGCTGCGCCCGGCGTCCCGACCGGCAACACCTACGACAAGTACGGCTCGACCAACCCGGTGGTGCGTCGGCTGATGGCCGGTTTCGAACGCACGCTTGACGAGCTGTTCACCCAGGCCGCGCCCCGCTCGGTGCTCGACGTCGGCTGCGGCGAGGGGGTGCTGACCGCCCAATGGGCACAGCGGCTCGGCGACCGCCGGGTCGTGGGCATCGACCTGGAGGACCCCAAGCTGCGCGCCGAGTGGGCGACCCGCACCCGTCCCAATCTCCAGTTCTCGGCGATGCCGGTCGAGCGGCTGTCCTTCGCGCACGACGAGTTCGACCTCGTCGCCGCCACCGAGGTGCTCGAGCACGTCAACGGCCCCGAGCAGGCCCTGGCCGAGATGGCGCGGGTATCCGCGGGCTGGCTGCTGGTCTCGGTCCCCCACGAGCCGATGTGGCGGGCGCTCAACATGGCCCGCGGCGCCTACCTGCGCCAGCTCGGCAACACGCCGGGCCATCTCAACCACTGGACCCAGCGCGGTTTCGTGAAGCTGCTCAGCCGCTATGGCGACGTCGTGCAGACGCGGTCGCCGTTCCCCTGGACGATGCTGCTCGTTCGCACGGGCAAATGACGGCGACCACGGAATCGGCAACCGGCACCCCCGGCCCTCCGGACCCCGCCGGCGAGGACCACGAGAAGTCGTTCGCCTCCGGCGCCCGGATCCTGTCGATTGGGATCGCGTCCACCGGGCTCTTCACCTTCGCCTACCTGGCCACCGCCAGCCACGTCCTCAGCGGTCCCTCCTACAGCCGGGTGTCGCTGTGCTGGTCGATCATGTTCGTGATCCTCTCGGTCATCTACCGGCCGATCGAGCAGTTGCTCTCACGCACGATCGCCGACCGTCGCGCGCGCGGGCTGCGGGGCCACTCGCTGCGCACGCCGGCACTCATCCAGGCCGGCTTCGCGGTGACCTTCGTGATCGTGGCGCTCGCCCTGCGTCCCCAGATCCAGCAGGGCATGTTCGACGGGTCTGCGGCCCTGTACTGGATTCTCGTGGTCGGTGTCGTCGCCTACGCGGCGAGCTATTTCGCCCGCGGCTGGCTGGCCGGCCAGCAGCGCTTTGCGCTGTACGGCGGCCTGGTGTTCCTGGAGTCGACCTCGCGGTTCATCCCGGCGCTGATCGTCGCGGTCGGGATCGGATCCGGGCAGGGGCTCGTCGCACTGGGGATGGCGATCGCCCCGTTCGTCTCGCTGGCGGTGATCCCGTTTGCCTTCACCCACGTCCGGGTCGCCGGCGCGCCGGTGGGGGTGCCGGTCGCCGACGCCGCCATGGAGGGACCCGCTCACGCCGAGATCGAAGAGGCCTCGGCTGACCTGTCGCTGCGCCATGGCGCGGGGTTCGCGGTGGCGGTCGTCGGCGTGATGCTCGCCGAGCAGACGCTGATGAACGCCGGGGTGCTGATCGTCGCCGCCCAGTCGGGCGCCGGCAGCAGCCTGACCACCGGGCTGACCGGGTTCGTGTTCAACGTGATGCTGATCGTCCGCGCCCCGCTGCAGCTCTTCCAGGCGATCCAGACCTCGATCCTCCCCCACCTCGCCGGGCTGGAGGCGCGCGAGAGCGCCGCTGAGTTTCACAAGGCGATCCGCACCACGGTGCGGGCGATCGCCGCCTTCGGATTGGCGGTGGCGATCGGACTACTGGCCATCGGCCCGGCCGTGATGACGATCGTGCTCGGCACCAAGGGTTTCCACTACGCCCGCGGCGGCCTGGCGCTCGTCGGGCTGGGAATGGGGCTGCACCTGATCGCCGGGACGCTCAACCAGGCCGCGCTGGCCCGCGGCCGGGCGCGCGCGGCGTCGGCGGGCTGGCTGGTGTCCGCGGCGCTGTTTGTGATCTTCGTCGTCACCGGGCCGTCACACGGCGGCGGCCAGGTGACCCGGGTCGAGGTCGGTTACTTCGGCGCCACCGCGGTGCTCAGCTTGCTGCTGTGGCTGGTGTACCGGCGCGGGACGGCTCAGAGCGCGCCGGCCGCCTCGGCGATCCGGGCGTAGCTCGCCGCCGGGTCGTCGGAGCCGAACACCGCCGAGCCGGTGACGAGCAGGTTGGCCCCGGCCTGGGTGACCGGCCCGGCGGTCTGGTCGTTGATCCCGCCGTCGACCTCCAGGGCGACGGTTGCCGGCAGGGCCGCCCGCAGCCGCGTGAGCTTGTCCAGCGAGTTGGGGATGAACGACTGAGCGCCCCAGCCGGGGTTGACGCTCATACACAGCGCCAGGTCGAGCGTCTCCCGCGCCACCTCCTGCAGCGTGTCGATCGGCGTGGCGGGACAGATCGCGGCGCCGGCGGTGCACCCGGCGCTGCGGATCTGATCAAGGGTGTAGTGGACGTGCGGGGTGGCCTCGACATGGATCGTGATGCTGTCGGCGCCGGCCTTGGCGATGTCGGGGACATGACGCTCGGGGCGCTCGATCATTAGGTGCACGTCGATGATCCCGCCGGCGTCGTGGACGAGATCGGCGATCGCGGAGACCGCGACGGCGCCGAACGTGATCGGCGGGACGAAGTGACCGTCCATCACATCGACGTGGATGACCCGGGCACCGGCGGCGAGGACGTCGTGCACCTGTGCGCCCAGCTGGGCGAAGTCAGCCGACAGGATCGACGGGGCGACCCGCCGTTCGGTGAGCGGGAGCCGGGCAGCGGGGCTCATCGAGCTAGACCTCCTGGAGCATGCTGCCGTGGCAGTGGTTGCACTGCACGATCGCGGTGCTCGACATCCGCACGATCGTCGAATGCTCCCCACAGTTGGGGCATACGGAGACGAGCTCGTAGCGGCGCAGGCAATAGACGCAGCGGTAGCGGCCCGGCATCGAGGTCGTCCGCAGCCAGGGCTCTCCGCAGCCGGGGCATTCAGGTCCGAGCTTGACCGCGGGCTCACTCATATGGTCAACATTAACGGCCATCACCGCGCCCGGCGGCACAGGCGGGCGATGTAGAAGCCGTCGGTGGCGTCGGTATCGGGCGCCAGGCGGGTCTCCCCATCGGCGCTCCAGTCGGCGTGTTGGGCCAGGAACGGGGCGATCACCCCGTCGGATTCCGCGCGGCTGATCGTGCACACCGAGTAGACGAGGGTGCCGCCGGGGCGGGTGGCGGCGGCCCCGGCGCGGAGGATCTGCGCCTGCTGGAGGGCGAGCGCGGCGATCCGCTCCGGGCTCGTGCGCCAGCGCAGGTCCGGGCGTGACTGCAGGGTGCCCAGGCCGCTGCACGGCGGGTCGACGAGCACCCGGTCAAACCCGGCCTCCCGGTCGCCCGACGGCGCGCGGCCGGCGTCGTCCTGCACCACGACGGCGCTCGTGATCCCCATCCGCTCCAGCGTGCGCCGCAGCGCGGCCGCGCGGCCGGGGTGGCGCTCGACGGCGACCAGCTCGCCGCTGTCGCCCATCAGCGCCGCCAGGTGGGTCGTCTTGGCGCCGGGCGCCGCGCACAGGTCAAGCACGCGTTCCCCGGGCTGGGGGTCGAGCGTCCGCGCGACGGTCATCGACGCCCGTGATTGGGGCATCAGCTCCCCGCGCTGCCAGGGCGCCGAACCGTTGACGTCAAACGGCGCCGTGAGCACCCGTCCCTCCGGGATTCCGGGCACCGCCTCGGCGGGGACGCCGAGTCCCGCCGCCAGCGCCTCGGGCTCCCCGGCGAGCGTGTTGAGGCGCACCGCGGACTCGGCCGGCAGGTTGATGGCGGCCAGCAGGGTACGGGCCCGCCGCGCCCCGAGCTCTGACCACCACAGCTCGGCCAGCCACGGCGGCACCGAGTGCAGCACCGCAGCGCCGGCGGGATCGTTGTCGTGGAGGCCGTCGAGGATCCCGCGGCCCTCGCGCGTGGCGCGGCGCAGGACCGCGTTGACCAGACCGCTGCCCCGAGGGGCATCGCGCTTGGCCAGCTCGACCGACTCGTGGACCGCGGCGTGGTCGGCAACGCCGTCGAGCAGCAGGATCTGGGTGAGCCCGAGCCGCAGCGCGGCGAGCACCGGCGCGTCGAGGCGCTCCGCCGGCCGGTCGGCCAGCCGCGCGATGATGTGGTCAAGCGTGCCGGCGCGCTGGACGGTGCCGTAGGCGAGCGCCATCGCGAACGCGCGCTCGCGCTCGTCAAGGCCGGCCGCCTCGGCGTGCAGCGCCCGGTCGGCGTAGGCGCCGTGCTCAAACACGCGCCGCACGACCGTATAGGCGCAGACCCGTGCCGGCGAGACGGCCGGCGCGGCGGGAGCCGGGTTGGCGGAGGCGGGCATCCGGCGCTACCCCCGCAGGCCGCGTAGGAAGTCGGCGCCGGGCATCGCGCGGCGCCCCGCGGGCTGGACGGTCTCCAGTGCCAGGGTTCCCTCCCCGCAGCCGAGCACCGGCACCTCACCGTCGAGTGCCAGCTGCCCGCGCGCCGGGTCGCCGGGCGCCGCAGCACGGGCGGTGGCCGCCCAGACGCCCAGCCGGGCGCCGTCAGGGAGCAGGATGGCCGCACCGATGTGCGGCGTCAGGGCCCGGATCGTCCGGGCGAGCTGCACGGCGGGGCGCTCGGGGTCGAGCAGGCGGTCCTCGGCGGTGATCTTCTCGGCGTAGGTGGCTGCGGCCTCGTCCTGCTCGGCCCAGGCCAGACCATCGAGCCCGGTGTCCAGCGCCCGCACGAGCAGCGTCCCGCCGGTGCGCGCCAGCCGCGGCGCCAGCGTGCCATAGGTGTCCTGGGCGCCAATCGGCTCCTCGCCGGTCAGGCACACCGGTCCGCTGTCCAGCCCGGCGGTGAGGCGCATGATGGAGACGCCGGTGCGCTCGTCGCCGGCCATGATCGCGCGCTCGACGGGGGCCGCGCCGCGCCAGCGGGGCAGCAGCGACGGGTGCACATTGAGCATCGGGTGCTCGGAGAGCAGCGGCTCGCGGATCAGCGCGCCGAACGCACACACGCACACGGCGTCGGGCCGCACGTCGGCGATCCGGGCCCGGGCTGCCTCGTCGTTGACCGAATCGGGCTGGTCGAGCGCCAGCCCGAGCTCGCGGGCGACGTCGGCCACCGGCGGTGAGGCGAGCTTGCGCCCGCGCCCGCGCGGCCGGTCAGGGCGGGTCACGACGAGCTGGGGGCGGTGCGCGGAGCCGGCGAGCGTGCGCAGGACGTCGGCGGCGAACGCGGAGGTGCCGAGATAGACGATGCGCACGTCAGCGCTTGGCGATCGGACCAGTGAGCACGCGGGGCGGGCGGCTAGCCGTCGCCGAGCGCCTCACGCAGTGCCCGCATCGCATCCTTGCGCTGCCCGCGAGAGATCCGGTCGAGCACGAGCACGCCGTCGAGATGGTCAAGCTCGTGCTGGATGACCCGCGCCTCCAGGCCGGAGGCCTCGATCGTCAGCGGCTCCCCGTACTCGTTCTGGGCCCGGACGCGGATGTGAACCGGACGCTCGACATCGACGTGGACGGAGGGCAGGCTCAGGCACCCCTCCTCCAGGGTCTCAAGCTCGTCGCCGACCCACTCGATCTCCGGGTTGACGAGCGCCGCGGCGGGGGACTGCTGGTGCACGCGATACACCAGCAAGCGGTGCAGGATGCCGACCTGGTTGGCGGCCAGTCCAACCCCGAGCGCGTCGTTCATCAGGAGGCTCATGCGCCGGACCTCCTCGCGCAGCGAGTCGTCGAAGCGCTCCACCGGCCGCGCCCGGCTGCGGAGCACCGGGTCGCCGAACTTGCGCACGTGCGACAGCGCCGCGCTGCGGCGCGCGGCGACCTCCGGCTCCAGCTCGTCAGCGACCGGAGCCTCGACCTCGGCCTCGTCCTCGAGTTCGACCTGATCGGTTGCGTTCTCGGCCATCGTTGATGGAGTTTAGAGATGGGCGAGCCCCTACTGGGGGTCGACGTCGACGCTGACCGCCGCGCCGCGCCGCGCGGCCCCCGGAGCCACGGCGTCAACGGCGGCGCCGACGGCGTCGATCGCCGCC
>JBAWFG010000305.1:0-3009 GCA_049591655.1 Solirubrobacteraceae bacterium | reverse complement strand
CCCCGATCTCCGAGACGACGCTTATCTCGCTGCTCGTGGCGTTGATCCCCACGACGATCGGTGCGCTGCTGTCGGCGATCGGGATCGCCGGCATGGACCGGCTGGTGCGCCGCAACGTCCTCGCCCTGTCCGGGCGCGCCGTCGAGGCCTCGGGTGATGTCGATGTCCTGTTGCTCGACAAGACCGGAACGATCACGATCGGCAACCGGCTGGCGTCGGAGTTCATCCCGATGCCCGGTGTGCTGGAGGCCGAGCTGGCCGAGGTCGCCCAGCTGGCGTCACTGGCCGACGAGACTCCCGAGGGACGCTCGATCGTCGTGCTCGCCAAGCAGTACGGCATCCGGGAGCACGACATGGCCAATGCCCACGCCGAGTTCGTCCCGTTCAGCGCCCAGACGCGGATGAGCGGCGTCAACATGGGAGGTACCCGGCTGCGCAAGGGCGCCGGAGATGCGATCGTCGACTTCGTCACCGGCGAGGGCGGCCGTCCGCCGGCCGACCTGCGCGCGGTGCTCGACCGGATCGGGCGGGAGGGCGGCACCCCGCTGGCGGTCGCCCGCGATGCCCAGGTGATGGGCGTCATCTACCTCAAGGACACGATCAAGGAGGGCATGCGCGAGCGCTTTGACCACCTGCGCTCGATGGGCATCCGCACGATCATGATCACCGGCGACAACCGCCTGACCGCCGCCAAGATCGCCGAGGAGTCCGGCGTCGACGACTTCCTCGCCGAGGCCACCCCGGAGGCCAAGCTGTCGCTCATCAAGGAGCAGCAGTCCCAGGGGCGGATGGTGGCGATGACCGGGGACGGCACCAATGACGCCCCCGCGCTCGCCCAGGCCGACGTCGGAGTGGCGATGAACACCGGCACCCAGGCCGCCCGCGAGGCCGGGAACATGGTCGACCTCGACTCCAACCCGACCAAGCTCATCGAGATCGTCGAGGTCGGCAAGCAGCTGCTCATCACCCGCGGCGCGCTGACCACGTTCTCGATCGCCAACGACGTCGCCAAGTACTTTGCGATCCTGCCCGCGATCTTCGTCTCCACCTGGGCGACGACGGCTCACGGCCAAGGGCCGCTGCATGTGCTCAACATCATGAACCTCGGCAGCCCCCGCTCGGCAGTCATCTCAGCGATCATCTTCAACGCGCTCGTCATCCCGATGCTCATCCCGATCTCGCTCAAGGGCGTCGCCTACCGGCCGATCGGGGCCAGCGCGCTGCTGCGGCGCAACCTGTGGATCTACGGTCTCGGCGGATTGATCGCCCCGTTCATCGGGATCAAGCTCATCGACCTCATCATCCACAACCTGTTTGGGGCGTGACCACCGCCCCGGCACGGTCGGTCGGTGGTGCGGCGTCAGGCGGTGATGACGTGGTGGTCAGGCGGGGCCGGTACAAGATCTTCCTCGGGATGGCGGCCGGGGTGGGCAAGACCTACCGCATGCTTCAGGAGGGGCAGGCCGAGGCGCTGGGCGGCCGTGACGTCGTGATCGGCTACCTCGAGCCTCACGGCCGGGCCGAGACGCTCGCCCAGGCCGCGGGCCTGGAGGTCGTGCCCCGCCGCCAGGTCAGCTACCGCGACACGGTGCTGGAGGAACTTGACATCGACGCCGTCGTGCGCCGTGCGCCGGAGCTGTGCCTGATCGACGAGCTGGCCCACACCGACGCCCCCGGCTCCCCACACACCAAGCGCTTCGAGGACATCGCCGATGTCCTGGCCGCGGGCATCGACGTCTACTCCACGGTCAACGTTCAGCACCTGGAGTCCCTCAACGACCAGGTCGCCGAGCTGACCGGGACCCGCGTGCGGGAGACGGTGCCCGACGCGGTCATCGCCTCCGCCGACGACGTCGTGCTGATCGACATCACCCCCGAATCGTTGATCGAGCGCCTGGTGGCGGGCAAGGTGTACCCGGAGGAGCGCATCCAGAGCGCGCTCAACAACTTCTTCCGGGTCGAGAATCTGTCGGCCCTGCGCGAGGTGGCGCTGCGTCAGGTCGCCGAGGAGGTCGAGGCCAAGCGGATCCCGGCCGATGCGCCGGTCCGCGCCCGGGAGGACCGGCTCGTCGACGGCACCGGCCCCGGGGTGATCGGCGAACGGCTACTGGCGCTCGTCACCCCCGACCCCAGCTCCCAGCGGGTCGTGCGCCGGGCGTGGCGCTCGGCCCAGCGACTCGGCGCCGAACTCGACGTGCTGTGGGTGACCGATGACGAGGCCACCGACAGTGAGCGTGACCAGCTCGCCGCCCTGCGGAGGCTGACCAGCGTGCTCGGCGCGCATCTACTCGTCGAGCGCGGCCCCGACGTGGCGCTGGTCACCCAGCGGGTCGCCGGCGAACGGGGCACGACCTACGTGCTGATGGGAACCCCGAGCCCGCGTAGCGCGCTGCGGCGGCTCATGCAGCCGGCGCTGCCCTACCGGCTGATGAGCCTGCTCCCGGGGGTGGACCTGCGGATCGTCGCCGACCGGGCGCGCCGGGGGACGCCGCAACCATGACCGGCGTGCTCATCGCGGTGATCGCCGTCCTCGCCCTCGCGCTGGTGGCGATCGCTGTGCGCCAGCTGGCCGACCCTCGCTCCCGGCCGGTGCACCCACCGGCCGGTGACGCACGCCGGATTCTGTTCCCGTTCGTCGCCTCGTCCCTGTCGGGGCGGGCGCTGGATGCCGCGCTGCGTCTCGCCCGGGCCGAGGAGGCAACGCTCGTCCCGGTGTTCCTGGCCCGCGTCCCGCTGACGCTCCCGCTCGACGCGCCCCTCCCCCGCCAGTCCGGGATCGCGGTCCCCCTCCAGGAGGCGATCGAGCAGCGGGCGGCCAAGTTCGGAGTGCCCGTCGACTCCCGGATTGAGCGGGGGCGCACCCATCGTCACGCGTTGCGCCAGACGATCGGCCACGAGCGCTTTGACCGGCTCGTGCTGGCCGCCGCCACCCCCGACGGGATCGGCTTCGGGCCCGACGACGTCGCCTGGGTGCTGGCCCACGCGCCCGGCGACATCCTCGTCCTGCGC
>JBAWFG010000304.1:0-1958 GCA_049591655.1 Solirubrobacteraceae bacterium | reverse complement strand
CGATCCGCGCCCGCACGTCGGCCGAGCGCTTGGTGTCGTGGGTCATCGTCGTCAGCATCGCCTGAGGGAAGCGGCGGGCCCGCTCGGCGTTGGCGGCGTGAAAGCGCTCGCCGTCGATGCCGAAGCGCCCCGGGTCTCCGCCGACGTCGCACAGCGCCAGCAACCGCCCGTAGCGGTAGAAGGCGGTGTCCTCGACGCCCTTGGCGACGACCGGCGGCGTCGTCTGCTGAAAGCGCGTGACGAACTCGGCCGGGGCGTCGCGCTCCAGCAGCAGCAACTCGGCGATCTCATCGCCCATGCCGGACTCGGACACCGCCTCACGATCGGCCGGCGTCACCAGACCGGTCGCCGGGTCGACATAGGTGCGGTAGATCGGGAATCCGGCGACGGCGTGGGCGAGCGCGGGGGCGCCGCCGGTGACCTCCTGGACAGCGGCCAGGCGCTCGATCTCCGGCCAGAACGGACCGGTGGCCTGCTCGCGCTTGGCCTCGGCCGCGACCTCGGGAAAGGACCTGCGGTCCGCGGACACCGACACCCACAGCTCGGTGAAGGCGTCCTGGGCGCGGTCGTCGACGAACAGCCCGCAGACGTCGTTGAGGAACTCATAGCCGACGGTCCCGGACACCGGCCAGTCGCGCAGCTGCTCATCGGACTCGAGGATCTTCTCGATCCACACCGTCCCCGCCCCGGCCTCGCGCAGCGCCGCAAAATACCCGGCAGGGTCCGTGAGCCCATCGGGGTGGTCGATGCGCAGCGCGTCGACGACGCCCTCGGCGACGAGTGAGAGCACGAGCGCGTGGGTCTGGCGGAACACCTCGGGGTCCTCCTGGCGGACGCCGGCCAGGTCGTCGATGTCGAAGAAGCGGCGGTGGCGCCCGGTCGCCTCGTCGATGTCGAAGAAGCGCGCCCGTCGCTGGGGATCGGCCCAGAACGGGTTGGCGTCGTCGGTGGCCATGTGGTTGGGGACGAGGTCGAGCACGATCCCCATCCCGGCGGCATGGGCGTCGTGGCAGAGCGCCCGGAACTGGGCCTCGCCGCCGAGGTCTTCAGAGATCCGGGTCGGGTCGATGACGTCGTAGCCGTGGGTGGAGCCGGGGCGGGCCTGTAGCGACGGGGACAGATACAGGTGGGAGACCCCGAGGTCACGCAGGTAGGGGATCTGTTCCCGGGCGGCCGCGAAGCCGAAGTCCGGGGTCAGCTGCAGGCGGTAGGTGGCACGGAGCCCGATCGGGCGACCGGGCAGCGATCCCGCGCTCACGCCACTCGCTTGAGGATCGTGATCGAATGCGCGGTGACGTTGATCAGCGCCTGGGCGTCATAGGAGGCACTGCCCGCCTGCGCGGTGGGATCGGCGGTGCACAGCTCCAGCTCCCAGCGGATACCCATCCGCCGGCGGGGGAGCTTGAACTCCCGGTCCTCGTTGTGGGCGTTGAACAGCAGCACGAACGAGTCGTCCTCGATCTCCTCCCCGTGGGGTCCGGGGATCTTGATCGACTTTCCGTTGAGGAACATCCCGAGCACCGCCTCGCCGTGCTCCCAGTCGCGGCTGGTCATCCGACGCCCGTCGGGGCGAAACCACCACACGTCGGGCAGCCCTGAGCCGTTGACATCGGCGCCACGCAGAAACGACTCACGGCGGAACGTGCAGTGCTTGGCGCGCAAACGGATGAGCCGGTGCGTGAACTCCCGCATCTGCTCGGCCTCGCCGTTCTGATTCCAGTCATACCAGCTGATCTCGGAGTCCTGGCACCAGCCGTTGTTGTTGCCCCCCTGGGTGCGGTTGAGCTCGTCGCCGCCGAGCAGCATCGGCGTCCCCTGGGAGACGAACAGGGTGGTCAGGAAGTTGCGCTGCTGGCGGCGGCGCAGCGCGTTGATCTCAGGGTCGTCGGTCTCACCCTCGGCGCCGCAGTTCCAGGAGCGGTTGTCGTCGGTGCCGTCGTTGTTGTCCTCGAGGTTGG
>JBAWFG010000303.1:0-4249 GCA_049591655.1 Solirubrobacteraceae bacterium | reverse complement strand
CCCGAGACCGGCGCCAGCACGGTGTTCCGGCTGGGTGAGACGCCCATCGGGGCCCGGGATGCGCTGCTCTCCCGCCTGGAGCGGGCCGCGGCGGCGAATCGGCCACCGGCGGTTGCTGCCGCGCAGTCACGATCGTCCGCACGCGCCGGGGCGTAGGGCCCCGCGGCCCGGGGATCCTAGAATCCCCCGCCGATGAGCAGCCCACACCGTCCGGTCGATCCCCGCGCATCGTTCCCCGCCCTGGAGGAGACGGTGCTGGAGCGCTGGCGCGAGCGCGACGTGTTCGCGGAATCGGTGCGCCGCAGAACCGGCGCGCCCCAGTGGGGCTTCTACGAGGGGCCACCGACGGCCAACGGCAACCCCGGCACCCACCACGTGCTCAGCCGGGTGTTCAAGGACATCTTCCCGCGCTACCGGACGATGACCGGGCACTACGTGGAGCGCAAGGGCGGATGGGACTGCCATGGGCTCCCGGTCGAACTGGCGGTCGAGGCCGAGCTGGGCTTCCAGTCCAAGTCCGACATCGAGCGCTACGGGATCGCGGAGTTCAACGAGCGGTGTCGACAGAAGGTGTTCAGCCACGTCGCCGAGTGGAACCGGCTGACCGAGCGGATCGGCTTCTGGCTTGATCTCGACGACGCCTACCGGACGCTTGACCCCAGCTATGTGGAGTCGGTGTGGTGGGCGCTCAAGACCATCCACGACCGCGGCCTGCTCTACGAGAAGCTCAAGGTGGTCCCCTACTGCCCGCGGGACGAGACGACACTGTCAAGTCACGAGTTGGGACAGCCCGGCGCCTACCGTGACGTCGTCGACCCGTCGGTCTATGTCCGCCTACCGGTGACCACGCCCGCGGGCGCCGCGCGTGACGGCGACGAGCTGCTCGTCTGGACCACGACCCCGTGGACGCTGGTCTCCAACGCCGCCGTTGCCGTCAACCCCGACCTGACCTACGTCCGCGCGCGCACCGCCGAGGGCTGGATCGGGATCGTCGCCGAGCCCCTGGTCAGCCGGGTCCTGGGTGAGGACGCCGAGGTCGTGGACCGCTTCCCCGGCTCCGAGCTCGTCGGCACCGGATATGAGGCGCCGTTCCCCTACATCGCGGCCGAGGCCTACGGGCCCAAGGGCCACACGGTGCTGCCGGCCGACTTCGTCACCGCGCAGGACGGCACCGGCCTGGTCCACACGGCGATCGCATTCGGCGAGGACGACTTCCGCCTCGGCGAACAGGAGGGGCTGACCGTCGTCAACCCGGTGCGCCTGGATGGGACCTACGACGATCGGATCGGGCCCTATGCCGGGCGCTGGGTCAAGGACGCCGATGCCGACCTGATCGAGGACCTGCGGGCGCGTGGACGGCTGCTGCGCTCAGAGGCCTACGAGCACTCCTATCCCCACTGCTGGCGCTGCGGCACGCCACTGCTCTATTACGCCAAGCCCTCGTGGTACATCGCCACCAGCGAGATCCGCGACCGGCTGCTGGCCGCCAATGAGGAGGTCAACTGGCATCCCGCCCACGTCAAGCACGGGCGCTTCGGCAACTGGCTGGAGGGCAACGTCGACTGGGCGCTGTCGCGCGAGCGCTATTGGGGGACACCGCTGCCGATCTGGCGCTGTGAGCAGGGCTGCACCCGCGCGATCGGCTCGCTGGCCGAACTGGAACAGCTCTCCGGTGTGGCGCTGACCGACCCCCACCGGCCGTTCGTCGACGACGTGACGTTCCCGTGTGAGAACTGCGGGGGCCCGATGCGCCGGGTCCCCGAGGTGATCGACGTGTGGTTTGACTCGGGCTCCATGCCGTTCGCCCAATTCGGCGCCCCACACACCGGCCAGGAGCACTTCGAACAGCGCTTCCCGGCCGACTTCATCTGCGAGGCCCTGGATCAGACACGTGGCTGGTTCTACTCGCTGCTCGCCGTCTCCACGCTGCTGTTCGATCGCTCGTCGTATCGCAACGTCGTCTGCCTGGGCCTGATCCTCGACGAGCAGGGCCGCAAGATGTCCAAGTCCCTGGGCAACACGGTCGAGCCGTGGGAGGTCATCAACCGCTACGGCGCGGACGCGCTGAGGTGGTACTTCTTCACCTCCAAGCAGCCCTGGGACGGCTACCGCTTCTCGCTGGACACGATCGGCGAGGCGGTGCGCCAGTTCATGCTGCAGCTGTGGAACACCTACAGCTTTTATGTGCTCTACGCCAATGCGGCCGACATCGCGCCCGGGACCGAGGCGCCAGAACCGGCCGGTGAACTGGACCGCTGGGCGCTGTCACGGCTTCAGGGGACGGTCGAGGTGGTGCGCGGCGGACTTGACGAGTTCGATGCCACGGCGGCCGGCCGCGCCATCCAGGCGTTCGTCGACGAACTGTCCAACTGGTACGTGCGCCGGTCCCGGCGCCGGTTCTGGGAGGGCGACGCCGATGCGTTCGCAACGCTGCGTCACTGCCTGGTCACCGTCGCCCAGCTGCTGGCACCGTTCTGTCCGTTCATCGCCGATGAGATCTACGACAACCTCGACGGCTCGGAGCCGAGCGTCCACCTGTGCGACTTCCCGATCGCCGGCCAGCGCGACGCCGCGCTCGAGCACGACATGGACGTCGCCCGGGAGACCGTCCGCCTCGGTCTCGCCGCCCGCGGCCAGGCCAAGATCAAGGTCCGCCAGCCACTGCGGGCGGCGGTGATCGTCGCCACCGGCTCCGAGCGGGCGGCGATCGAGCGGCTCGCCGAGGTCGTCTCCGACGAACTCAACGTGCGCGAGCTGCGCTTCGTCTCGGCGGCCGACGAGCTCGTCGAGATTGAGATCAAGCCCAACTACCGGGCGCTCGGCCCGCGTTTCGGCAAGCAGATGCCGATGGTCGCCGCCGCCGTCGCCGGCCTGGACGCCGGGCACGTCACCGCCGCACTGCGTGACGGCCGGCCGGTGTCGATCTCACTCGGGGGCGACGAGCACCCGCTCGGTCCCGACGACCTGCTCGTGAGCATGAAGCCGCTCGAGGGCTACCGCGTCGAGCACGAGGGGTCACATGCGGTCGCCCTGGAGGTCGAGATCGACGAGTCGCTGCGCGTCGAGGGCTGGGCCCGGGACATCGTCCGGGCGGTGCAGAACGCCCGCCAGGGAGCCGGGCTTCAGATCACCGACCGGATCTCGCTGACCCTGGACGGCGACGAACAGCTCGTAGCGGCGGCCCGTACCCACGAGAGCTACGTGGCGGGCGAGACCCTGGCCACCCAGGTCAGCTACGAGGCCCTTAACGGGGTGGAGCCGGTCACCATCGATGACCGGCTCCTGAAGATCGGGGTCGCAGTCGCCCCGTAGGCGCCAGCGGCCGCGGCGGTCGCCTCTCTAGGCGAGCGCCGGCTCCAGCTCCTCTTCGATCTTGCGCTTGGGGTAGGCGCCGATCACCGTCTTGGCGACCTGACCGTGCTTGAACAGCATCAGCGTCGGGATCGACATGACGTTGAACTTGACCGCCGTCTGCTGGTTCTCGTCGATGTTGAGCTTGACCACCTTGAGCGCTCCGGTGCGCTCACTGGCGATCTCCTCCACGACGGGTGACACGCGACGGCACGGGCCGCACCAGGGGGCCCAGAAGTCGACGAGCACGGGGACGTCGGACTCGACGACCTCGGCCTGGAAGTTGTTGTCGGTTACGTCTGTCACCGCGCCTGACATCTCGATCTCCTTCTCCGTTTTACTTCATAAAGTATAGCGCCCTACCGAGGCTAGTCTACTGGGCACGATGGCTGACCCGACGAACTCAGAGATCGCCGCCGCGCTTGACGAACTGGGCGATCTGTACGAGCTTGACGGCGCGATCATCCACCGAATCGTCGCCTACCGTAACGCCGCCAAGGCGGTCCGTGACGCTCCGGTCTCGGTGACCGCCCTGGCGCGGGAGGGGCGGGCAACCGAGCTGCCCGGAATCGGGGCCACGATCCAGGAGAAGGTGCTGGCGCTCGCCGACGACGGCGCCATCCCAGCCGCGGTCAAGCTCCGCGCCAAGTTCCCGCCCGGCCTGTTGGAGATCACCCGGTTGCCGGGGTTGGGCCCCAAGCGCGCACGACGCCTGTTCGAGGAGCTGTCGATCGACTCCCTGGCGGCACTCGAAGCCGCCGCCGGCGCCCAGCAGATCCGCGCGCTGAAGGGCTTTGGCCCCAAGGCGGAGGAGAGCCTGCTCGCCGCGGCGGCGGTCGCCCGCGCCGACGCGCAGGCCGCCGGTGCCAACGGCGGCAGCCGGCGCGTGGTGCTGCAC
>JBAWFG010000302.1:0-7021 GCA_049591655.1 Solirubrobacteraceae bacterium | reverse complement strand
AAATCCCAGCCGGCGCTGGTGGCGACGCTCCCGCTGGCCAAGCAGCTCAACGCGCTCGGGACCGCCGCCGACCCGACGACCGCCAACCTGCGCAAGCTGCTGGACAGCCTCAACTCCAGCGGGGGGATCGAGCAGCTGATGCAGGTGCTGTTCAACGCCACCGCTTCGGCGAATGGCTTCAACGGCCTCGGGCACTACGTCCGCGACGAGCCGCTCGTCTCCAGCTGCACCAACTACGCCACCAGCGCCGTCCCCGGCTGCTCGGCGAACTTCAGCTCCGCCGGCACCGCGTCGGCGTCGGCGGCGACCGATCGGGTTGCCGCCCAGGCGGTCCGTTCCGCGGCCCCCGCTTCGACGAGCAGCACCCGGTTGAGCGGACTGCTCGCCTACCTGATGGGACGCGGGCGATGAGGCGCCGTAACCGCGGCCCCCGCGAGCCCGGATTTGCCAGCAACCCGGTGGTGATCGGCGCGCTCACGGTGCTGGTGACGATCGTCGCGGTGGCGCTCGCCTACAACGCCACCAACGGGCTGCCGTTCGTCCCCACCTACTCGCTGCATGTTCAGGCCGCCGACGCATCCGAGCTCACTCACGGCGACGACGTCAACCTCGGTGGCGCGCGGGTCGGAGTGGTGTCGACCGTCACGCCGTCCCGGAGGGCCGGCGGGCAGCCGATCGCGCTGCTCAACCTCCAACTGCAGAAGAGCGTCCAGCCGCTGCCGGTCGACTCGACGTTCACGGTGCGCCTGAAGGGCGCGATCGGCCTCAAGTACCTGCAGATCATCCCCGGCCACTCCCACCGCGGCTATGCCAACGGCGCGACCGTGCCGCTGCGTCAGGAGAGCACCGAGGTCGACTTCGACCAGGTGCTCTCGATGTTCACCCCGCCGACGCGCATCGGGGTCCAGCGCGCGACGATCGGCTTCGGCGCGGCGCTGGCGGGCCGCGGATCGACCATCAACAACGCCCTGCACGCCTTCGTCCCGCTGCTCGGGAACCTCGGCCCGGTGGCGCGCAACCTCTCCTCCCCGACGACGAACCTCGGCGGCTTCTTCCGCGGCCTGGAGAGCTACGTCGGCGCGCTGGCGCCCGTCGCCACCACGCAGGGGCAGCTGTTCGCCAATCTCGACACCACCTTCCGGGCGCTCGCCAGCGTGGCGGTCCCGTCGCTGCAGGACACGATCAGCGCCACGCCGCCGATGTTCGAGGCGACCATCGCCGGTGCTCCGGTGATCCGGCCGTTCCTCACCGACACCGCCGCGCTGCTGTCCGAGCTGCGACCCGGCGCTGCGCTGCTCCCGGCCACAGCGCCGGTCCTGGCCGACACGTTCGCCATCGGGACGCGCACCCTTCCCGGCACCGCGGCGCTGGACCAGCGCACCGTCGTCCTCGCGCAGGACCTGGCCGCCTACGGCGAGAAGCCGGCGGTCCAGCAGGGCCTTGACCGGCTCACGCTGACGCTGTCGCACCTCGGGCCGCCACTGGCGTTCCTGACCCCGGCGCAGACCTCGTGCAACTACGTGACCCTGTTCCTGCGCAACACGGCCAGTCTGGTGTCCGAGCACGTCAGCCAGGGGACGCTGCTGCGCTTCGTCCAGATCGCGATCGACGACGTGCCGGGCTATGAATCCGAGCCGTCCAGCAAGGTGTACACCGGGTTGGGCGGCAGCGCCTCGGGCCCGCTGCACGTCAACCCGTATCCCAACACCGCCGCGCCCGGTCAGCCGGCCGAGTGCGCGGCCGGCAACGAGCCCTACAACGCCACGCGCGCGGTGATCGGCAACCCGCCCGGCAAGCTGGCGCTGAGCACCGAGACGACCCACCGGAGCGGCAAGTGAGACGTCATCGCTCCCGGGTCAGCAACCTCGCCGCCGGCGCGATTGCCGCGGTCGTGATCCTCGCCGTCTGCTACCTCGTGTTCGGGGGCTCGATCCCGTTCAGCGGGTCACCGTTCGTGCTGCGGGCGACGTTCACCGCCGAAACCCAGCTGCACCTCGGCTCCCCGGTCCGCATCGCCGGGGTCAACGTCGGCACCGTCACCGGCGTGCAGCGGGTCTCGGGCTCCTCGACCGCCGGCGTGGCGACGATGGCGATCCAGCCAAACGGCCTGCCGATCCATGCCGACGCGACGGTCGACATCCGCCCCCGGCTGTTCCTGGAGGGCAACTTCTACGTCGATCTGCATCCCGGCACGCCGGGAGCTCCGGTCGTGTCGACCGGCGGCACGCTGCCGGCGTCCCAGACGACCGGCCCGGTGCAGCTTGACCGGGTCCTGTCGACGCTGAACTCCAACACGCGGACCGACCTCCAGACGGTCCTCCAGGGCCTGGGGCGGGCGTTCAACGGCAGGCCGAGCGCCGCGCAGGACGCGGTGCAGGATCCGAGCGTCCGCGGGCTCACCGCCGCTCAGGCGCTCAACCTGTCGCTGAAGTACGCGGCCGGCGCGTTCCGGGCCTCGACGATCGTCAACTCGGCCCTGCTCGGCTCCCAGCCCCACGACCTGTCCGGCGCCGTCATCGGCAACTCCGAGGTGTTCCGGGCGCTCGCCTCTCAGCAGACCAGCCTCGCCGACCTCGTCACCACGTTCAACGCCACGATGGGCGCGCTCGCCTCCCGCCAGCAGGACCTGGCCACGACGATCTCGCTGCTGCCGCCGTTGCTGCGCACCGCAGACAGCGCGCTGGGCCCGCTGCAGGCCTCGTTTGCGCCGACCCGCCAGTTCGCGGCGGCGCTGACCCCGAGCATCGGCCAGCTGAATGCGACGATCACCGCCGGGCTGCCGTGGCTGCATCAGGCGACGCTGCTGATGTCCCCCGCAGAACTGGGCGGCCTGCTGGCCTCCCTGACCCCGGCGGTGCAGGGAACCTCCGCCACCCTGACCGCCTCTAAGGCTCTGCTCCGCGGCTCCGACACGCTCGCCGCATGCTTCGTGAAGACCCTCATCCCGACCGGTAACGAACGCATCCAGGACCCGCCGCTGACCACCGGGCTGCAGGTCTACCAGGAGCTTCTGCAGTCGGCCGTCGGGCTCGGCGGGACCGCCCAGAACTTCGATGGCAACGGCCGCTACGTGCGCTCGACCGCCGGCGGCGGCGACACCCGGGTGGCGACCGGGTCACTTCCCGGCAGCGGCCCGCTGTATGGCAACGCGGTCCTGCCTCCGCTCGGCACCCGGCCCGCCTATCCGGGATCGCAGCCGTCGTTCAATCGCACCGTCCCCTGCATGACGAGCGGGCCGGCGAGCCTCAACTCCGCCGCCACCGGGGCCGGGCCGTGAAACGGGCGATCGTCACCCACCGCGTTGACTTCGCCGCGATCGGGGCGCTCATCCTCGCCGCCATCGCCGTGACGGTCTACATCCTGGAGCACCAGCCGTCGTTCGTGTTCGGCCAGTCCTACTACACGGTGCGAGCGCCGTTCGCCACCGCCGCGGCGGTGACCTCCGGTCAGGGGCAGGCGGTGACGATCGCCGGCGTCCAGGTCGGCCAGGTCGGCGGCGTCACGCTCCGCGACGGCCAGGCGGTGGTGACGATGAACATCTACAAGCAGTACGCGCCGATCTACCGCAACGCCACCGTGCTGCTGCGCCCCCGCACGCCGCTCAAGGACATGTACCTGTCGCTTGATCCCGGAACGCGCAGCGCCGGCGCGATCCCCAACGGGGGCACGCTCACCGCCGCCGCGACCGAACCTGACGTCGACGTCTCAGAGATCCTCTCCTCACTGGACGCCGACACCCGCAACTACCTCATCCTGCTGCTGTCCGGAGGGGCCCAGGCGTTCCATGACCATGGCGCCACCACCGAGGCCCCCAGCCCCGGGGCGGTCAGGGCGCTGCAGGGAACGTTCAAGCGCTTTGCCCCGCTCAACCGCGACACCCAGCGCTTTGCCACGCTGCTCGCCACGCGCCAGCGCAACCTCCGCCGCGCGATCCACAACCTCAACCTCGTCGCCGGCTCGCTCGGCGGGGTGGGCAACCAGCTGGCGTCACTGATCCGGGCCTCGGACACCAACTTTTCGGCGATCTCGGCCAACGACGCCGAGCTGCAGTCGACCCTCACCCAGTTCCCCGGTACGTTGCGCCAGACCACCGCGACGCTCGGGCAGGTCCGTTCCTACGCCACGGCCAGCGCGACAACGCTGCACCTGCTGGTGCCGTTCGCGCACAACCTCGGGCCGGCGCTGCAGGCCTCCCGGCCGCTGTTCCGCGACACCACGCCGGTCATCGCCAACCAGCTGCGCCCGTTCTCGGTCGCCGTCCAGCCGCTTGCCCGCACGCTGGCGCCCGCCGGGGCCAAGCTGCGGGTGGCGATCCCCGCGCTGTCGGACTCGATCGGCGTGCTCAACGCGCTGTTCAATGAGCTCGCCCACCGCCCGGGTCACAGCCAGCAGAGCTACCTGTTCTGGGGATCCTGGCTGGCGCACATCGCCGACAGCCTGACCAGTGCCCAGGACGCCAACGGGCCGGTGCTCCAGGGGCTGTTCATGGGCACCTGCGCCCAGCTGAACTTCTTCGAGGGCCAGCTGCAGCCCAACAGCGAGCCGCTCGGCGTGATCCTCGACCTGCTCAACCCGCCGCCGCTGGCGTCACTGCCCGGAGTCAAGCCGATCGCCGGCACCACCCAGTACGCCTGCCCGAGCACGCCATGAACAAGCAGCGCCCCAGCAACCTCGCGATGCTCACGATGGCCGCCTTTACGGCCTCGTGCGTCGGGCTGCTCATGTTCCTGTGGATCTCGTTCGGGGGCTCGCTGCCGCTCGCCTCCCAGGGCTACCGGTTCAACGTCGAGTTCGACCAGGCGGTTGAGCTCGCCACCGAGGCCCAGGTGCAGATCTCCGGCGTGCCGGTCGGCCACGTGGTCAGCATCTCGCTTGACCATCGCACCGGCCTGTCCCGCGCGGTGCTGGAGATCGAGCGCCAGTTCGCGCCGCGGCCGGCCGACACCCGGGCGATCCTGCGATCCAAGACGCTGCTGGGGGAGACCTACGTCGAGCTCTCGCCCGGCAACCCCCACGGCCCGATCCTGCACGACGGGGCCACGCTCCCGCGGGCCCAGGTGGCCCCGACGGTGGCTCTGGACCAGATCTTCTCGGCGCTGGATCCCGTCACCCGCCGCGCGTTCCAGATCTGGATGCAGCAGGCCGGGATTGCGCTCACCAACCGCGGCGAGCAGTTCAACGCGGCGTTCGCCAACCTCTACCCGTTCGCCACCAACGTCGAGTCGGTGCTCGCCGTCCTGCGCCGGCAGGGCGCTGCCACGAGCACACTGCTGCGCGACGGCGGCCAGGTGTTCGCGGCCCTGGGCCGCTCACCGGCCGCGCTGCAGTCCTTCGTGCGCAACAGCAACGCGCTGTTCGCGGCGACGGCGGCCCGCAATGCCGAGCTCGCCGACACGATCCGGGCGTTCCCGGCGTTCCTGGACCAGACCCGGTCGAGCGTCAACCGCCTGACCGCGTTCTCGATCGCCACCAAGCCGCTCGTCGACGAGCTGCGCCCGGCGGCGGTCCAGCTCACTCCGGCGCTGCAGGGCCTCGCCGTCCTCGCCCCGGAGCTCAAGAGCCTCGTCACCGACGTCGGGCCGCTGACCAGCGCCTCACGCCTCGGGTTCCCGGCCCTGTCGCGCTTCCTTGATGAAAGCGTCCCGTTCCTGGTGGCGCTCAAGCCCTTCCTCGGTCAGTTGGTGCCGGTGATCGACTACATCAACACCTATCGCCGTGAGGTCGCCGCATTCTTCGCTAACTCCACCGCGACGACGCAGGGCGTCCAAACGTCCGCCTACAACCGCAACCTCCACTACGTGCGGATCTCCAACCCGATCAACCCCGAACTGCTGGCGCCAATGGCCACGCGTCCGTACAGCAACCGCACCAACTCCTACATGGCGCCCGGCGGCTACGGGCAGTTGGTCAAGGGGCTGCAGACGTTCGGCAGCTATCTCTGCACGTCGCATCCGCTGCCGACAATCGGATCTTCACTTTCGCAGAGCACAACTTCGGTGACCGGAACGGTGTTAACCCTTGCGCAACTCGTCGCCAAGTATTACTTCACGTCCACGCCCGGGGGACCGGCCTGCCGGGCTCAAGCACCACTCGGAAGCCTGACGGCGGCTCAGGCCCAGACCTTCCCACATCTTCAACCACTTCCGTGAGCACTGACCACATCGGCGTGCTCACGCCGAAGACAAGCGACCCACAACAGGAGGAGTCCATTTGCGACGCCTAGTTCTCATCGTCACGGCACTCGGAGTGCTCGTGGCGGCCTCGACGGCCTTCGCCGCCGCCTTCAACAACTACTCGGGGACGGTCAAGCTGACGTCGAAGGCTCACGGCACCCCCGCCAAGCCGGTCCCGGTCGGCTACACCGAGGATCTCAAGGCCTCAAACGCCACGCCGGGCAACCGCACCGGCGTGCTGACCGACATCAAGACGACGATCTACGGTCTGAAGGCTGACGGGAAGGACTTCCCGACCTGCAGCCTGAAGAAGATCGGCGCCGCCCAGACCGACACCGGCTGCCCGAAGGCCGCCATGGTCGCCACGGGCTACATCACCGCCACAGTCGGCGCCCAGAACGACTTCACCCAGGCTGGGCTCCCCTGCAACCCGCTGCTGCACGTGTGGAACAGCGGCCAGGGCAAGCTGACGTTCTTCTTCGTCGACGCCGCCCCGGCGCACGAGTGCCTCAACGGCGCGCTGCACACCGGTCAGGTCGGGCCCTACCCCGGCACCTACAAGACCGTCGGCAAGAACCTCGTCGTCGACGTTCCAGTTCCCCACTACGTGAGCTTCCCCGCTCCCGGTGAGGCAGGCTCGCTGAACACCGAGCACCTCGTGTGGGCCAAGCACACCGCCAAGGTCCATGGCAAGACGGTGGCGGCGATCGCCTCCGTGGGTTGCCAGGGCAAGAAGCGCCCCTACTCGGTGGCGTTCACGGCCGTCAACCCGAATGGCGGCGCGAGCTCGACCAACTCGGTCAAGGGCACCGCTCCCTGCTCCTGATCGTGGAATCGTGGAATCGCCT
>JBAWFG010000301.1:0-5270 GCA_049591655.1 Solirubrobacteraceae bacterium | reverse complement strand
GTGCAATCTAAGCCCCCATACGGGGCTTAGATTGCACACGGGTCAGGAGCGGAGGTGGTCGACCGCGATCCGCGCCGCCCGTCCGATCGCCGCGTCGATGTCGGGGCGGCGGTCGGCCAGCGACTCGGCGCGGGTGAACATCGCCGCCACGTAGCGGCGCCCGTCCGGGTAGGCGACGACCCCGGCCTCATTGCGGATCGCGGGGAGGGTGCCGGTCTTTCCGGCAACCGCGACGCCAGGAACATCGAAGCCGGTGGCGAGACGGTGGGTGGTGACCTGCTGGGCCATGAGCGAACGCACGAACGCACACGCCTGTGGCGGACCGGCCCGGTCGGTCCAGATCGCCTCCAGCAGGCGGCCGATCTCCCTGGGGGTGGAGGCGTTGGCCCGCTCGGGATCGATCAAACCAAGGCTCCAGACGGCCGTTTCGTCGGCGCGTTCGATCTGCGCATCGAGATCCCGGGGGCCCTCGAGGCCGAGCGCGGCGACCGTCCGCATGTGACCGGTGGCCATGTTCGCTCGCACGTGCGTGGCCGAGAGCCCCAGGTCGGTGATGATCTCTCCGATTGCGGGCCAGCCGGCCCGGTCCCAGACGACGTCGGTGGCGGCGTTGTCGCTGACGTTCATCATGAGCAGCGCCAGGTCGCGCAGGCTCATCTCGACGGGGTCCAGGCAGCCCGTCGTGCCGGGGCCGCCGACGCGCAGCCGCTCCGGGACGAGGACGCGCTCAGTGGGGTCGAGGGCGCCCGCAGCGACCCGGCGAGCGAACGCCAGCGCCACGAGGATCTTGATCACCGACGCGGTGGCCACGGGCGCGTCGGCATCGAGATCAACCGCTGCGCCCGGCGCCCCGCCGATCTCCCGCACGTGGATGAACCCGCGCGCGCCGACAGCGTCGAAGACCGCGCGGATGCGCTGCTCGACGCTGTCGGTGACCGGACTCATGCTCGCTTGAGATCAAATCACGCCTTGGGGCGTGCGAGCCCGGCCGCCGGTCAGCCCGCGGGAGCGGTGAAGTAGTGACCCTGGTCGAGATCCTCGATCAGGCCGGGCTGGGTCGGCTCCCAGCCCAGCAGCTCGCGGGTCAGGGCGCTGGAGGCCGGGCTGTCGGCCCCCAGGAATCCGGCCAGCCAGGTGAAATGCTCGCCGGCGTCCTCGGGAGCGATGGAGACCACCGGCAGGTTCAGGTGGCGGCCGATGACCTCAGCGACATCACGGATCGGCACCCCCTCATCGGCGACCGCGTGCAACGTGGAGCCCGCCGGGGCCTGTTCAACCGCGATGCGGAAGAGGCGGGCGGAATCGAGCCGATGCACGGCCGGCCAGCGGTTGGCTCCGTCGCCGATGTAGCCGGAGACGCCCTTGTCACGGGCGATCGCCACCAGGATCGCCATGAAGCCGTTGTCGCCGTCGCCGTGGTTGGTCGGCGGGAGCCGCACGACCGATGAGCGGACGCCGCGCGAGGCCAGGGAGAGGGTGAACTCGGCGTTGGCCCACCGAGCCTGGGGACCGTCGCCCGACGCGGCCGCGGGAGGGGTGGGGCCGTGTCCGTCGCGCTCGGTCGCCACCTGCCCCGTTGCGACCCCGAGCGTGCCCGAAGCGATGAGGAACGGTCGATCGGTGCCGGCCAGTGCCTCGCCGATCGTCTCGATGGCGCGGCGATCAGCGTCGGCAGCGCCCTCGAAGTTGCCTGAGAACGCGAGGTCGTGCTTGAACGCGAGGTGGATCACGCCATCTGACCCTGCGGCGGCGCTGCCCAGTGCGTCGAGGTCATCAAGGCTGCCGCGCTGCACCTCGACCCCAGCGGCCTCCAGCGCCTGCGCGGACGCATCCGAGCGTGCGAGGCCGATGACCTGATGGTTGGCGCCGATGAGCTCCGGAACGACGGCAGACCCGATCCAGCCGCTTGCGCCAGTGACGAATACACGCATGAGAAACCCTCCAAGACCGTTGATGTCAGCTGCTGTCATCACTGTAGCAGGACGATGTCAGCCGCTGTCATCAACTACGATTGGGGCATGGTGAGATGGGAACCCGGTAGCCAGGGCCGACTCGAGCAGGCGGCACTCGCGCTCTACGGTGAGCGCGGGTTCGAGAACACCACCGTCGCGGAGATCGCCGAACGGGCCGGACTGACCGAGCGAACGTTCTTCCGCCACTACGCCGACAAGCGCGAGGTGCTGTTCGCAGGGGCAGGCCAGCTCAAGGACCTGCTTGTGCGCAGTGTCGCGGCGGCTCCCGATGACGTGGCGCCGATCGACGCGGCAGTCGCGGGTCTTGAAGCGGCCGGCGCGCTCATGCAGGAGGGGCGAGCATTTGCCGTCCAGCGCGCGGCGATCATTGCCGCCAACCCCGAGCTCCAGGAACGCGAGCTGATCAAGCTCGCATCACTCGCCGCCGCGATCGCGGACACCTTGCGTGGCCGCGGTGTCGCTGACCCCGCCGCGGGCCTGACCGCGGAGGTCGCGATCGCCGTCTTCAAGATCGCGTTTGAGCGCTGGGTCGAGCAGACCAACCAGCGCAGCCTGCCGCAGCTCATCCGAGAGTCCCTCGTTGAACTCCAGGCCGTGACCGCGGGCGCCTGACCCGGGGACGGGCGGAGAATGAGGCCGTCCGCGAGGTAGTGTCCCGGCGCACCATGACCCAGCGAGTCTCAGCGGTCTCACCGAGCGGCCTCAGCCCGTCGCCCGCGACACCGGGCGTTGTCAGGGAGATCGCGTTCGATGTGAGCGGGGCCACACTCATGCGCGCGCGGGCCGAGCCGCAGGCCGTCTCGGGGTGGCATCACCACGGCGACCGGGACGTGTTGGGCTACGTGGTCCGCGGGGCCGCCCGGTTTGAGTTCGGTGCCGCCGGGAGCGACAGCACCGAGGTCGAGGAGGGCGGGTTCTTTCACGTGCCGGCCGGATTGATCCACCGGGACGTCAACCCGCTCGACGACCCTCAGGAGATCGTGCTCGCGGTCGTCGGAGCGGGGCCGCTCGTCGTCAACGTCGACGGCCCCGCCGCGCCGAACTGAACCGCCGCACCGTTCCGCATCATGCGCAGGGGTTTCGCATCGTCATGCGCAGGGGTTCCGCATCATGCGCAGGGGTTCCGCATCATGCGCAGGGGTTTCGCATCATGCACAGGGGGGGTTCTGGTGGCTCGTGGGTGTATAGGACCCGTCAGCCCCCAAGACCCCTCGTCACCCGAGCAGAAAGGCGGACATGGAAGCACGAATCAATGTGATCACCCTCGCGGTCGCCGACCTGGATCGGGCGCTTGATTTCTACCGCGACGGCCTCGGATTGGAGTCACGCGGCGTGATCGCTACCGAATTCGTCGGTGACGATGTCAGCCCGGCCGGAGCCATCGCGATCTTCGAACTCCGCAACGGGCTGCTCCTGACCCTCTATCCGCGCACCGAACTGGCGAAGGACGCCAACGTCGCGCTCGGGCCGCCGAAGACCGGCGAGTTCAGCCTCGGACACCTGGTCGAAACCCGAGCCGAGGTCGACGCCGTGCTCGCCCAGGCCGAGGTTGCGGGCGCCACGCTCACCGACCGACCGCACGACCGCCCGTGGGGCATCTACTCCGGCTACTTCCGCGACCTCGACGGACATCTTTGGGAGGTCATCTGGAACCCACGGCTGGCCAGCTCGGACGGCTGACCAACGGCTGGTCAGCTCGGGCGGCTGACCAACGGCTGGTCAGCTTGGCCGGCTGACGCCGGCCGAAGACCCGACCGACGTGCCGGGGCAGGGGACAGTTCGTCAGGCGCTGCTAAGGTGGTACTCACCTTGTATGCAAGCGGTATGCAAGTCTGAACACGAGCCCTCAGAGGAGGACCCCGATGCACACTCAGCCCAACCAGCACCAGACCACCCCCCGCACCCACACCGTCCGCGTCGGCACGTTCGCCGACGGCCAGCGCGCCACCTCGGTCACCGTCACCTACGCGCCCGTCGTCGGATCGTTTGCCGACGTCGACCGCCGCGCCTGAGTCCGCCGGGGCGGCGTGTGATCGCCGCCTGTCTCACGACGGGCACCGGTCGACGTGATCGCCCCAGTGGGCCAGGGGAGGCCTGATGAGGGCTTCCGATCAGCAGCCGTCGCCGCCCGGCGGCGGCGCGACGTCCGCCGGCGCGTGCTCCGAGGCCCGGCGGTAGGAGTCATTGGCGTCCCGGGCCAGGGGAGAACTGTAGGACGTGTAGTCATAACACCCACCCTGATTGAGCCCGCCGATGACACCCACGACCTCGGTGCCCGACCGCGTGACCCGGAGCCACGGTGAGCCGCTGGTGCCGCCGACGTAGCCCCGGCAGTCAAACGCGGGGAACGATCGCGTGACGTAGGTCGTCGTGGAGCACGTGATCGGATCGTTGGCGGCTCCCGCGGGATAGCCGGTGACGGTGACGCGCAGACCGCGTCGCGGGGCGGCGCCGAGCGCAAAGGCGCCCGTGACACGCTCGATCTCGGTCGGCACGCCGCTGATCGTCTGCGGGGCGACAGTCAGGAACGCAACGTCGTCGTCAGGGTCCTGCCGCGTGACCCAGCGCGAGGCGAGGTGGACGGCCGTGACCGTCCAGCGGCCGTAGGGCGCCCCGGCGCCGTGCTGGCCGGGAACGAACACCATCCCGGCGCCGCTCCCGCTCACGCAGTGCGCGGCGGTGATCAGCGTGTCGCCGTGCGAGCTGTGGACCACGCTGGCCGTGCATCCGTGATCGGCGGTGCCAGCGCCGGCGTAGAGCGCCCCGATCTTCGGGACCCCGGTGGACGTGGCCGACTTCGGAATCCGCCGCGTCCTGGCCGGTCGCGGGGCGTGAGCGCGCAGGCCAAGCGCGAGTGCGGTCGCGGGAAGCACGAGCGCCGCCAACGCCAGCGCGATGAGAGCCGAAGTCCTGCGGTGGACCATTCCGTCAGCGACGCTAAGGACACGGCCGTCGGCTGAGCGTCAAGTCGGCCCGGTTCTTCGACGCTCCGGACGCAAGCAGCCGCCAGCACCGCTCCTGGGTGGGAGGGGCAGGACAAGACGGGGCCACAGCCACGCCCGGTATCGCCCCTATCAATGCTCGATAATCGGGCTTATGTAGAGCGCTATTGAAAAAAGCGCTACGGACGCTATGCAGCGCTGTCACCGGTGGCGGGATTAGGCGAGCGCTGGTTCGCCGACTTGCCGGCTTGGCACGATGTTCTGGTTGAGGCGGAACAGGTTGTCGGGGTCGTAGCGGTCCTTGAGCGCGAGCAGTCGGGCATACTTTTCCGCGCCGAACGCCTCGCGCACCCGG
>JBAWFG010000300.1:0-2838 GCA_049591655.1 Solirubrobacteraceae bacterium | reverse complement strand
TGCCTGTTCGTGATCACCGACTACTACACGTCGACACGGTTCTCGCCGGTGAAGTCGACCGCGCGGGCCTCACAGACCGGCCACGCCACGAACATCATCCAGGGCCTCGCCCAGGGCTATCAGGCCACCGCGCTCCCGGCGATCGTGATCGCACTCGGGATCTTCGGCGCCTGGAAGCTGGGGCACGGCATCTATGGGATCGGCGTTGCGGTCATGGCGCAGCTGTCGCTGTGCGGACTGATCGTCGCGCTGGACGCCTTCGGGCCGATCACCGATAACGCCGGTGGTATCGCCGAGATGGCCGACCTCCCCGAGGAGGTCCGTAACGTCACCGACCCGCTCGACGCGGTCGGCAACACCACCAAGGCCGTGACCAAGGGCTACGCGATCGGCTCGGCCGCTCTCGCCGCCCTGGTGCTGTTCAACGCGTTCGAGCGGGAACTGGCCGGCAACGGGACGATCGTCAACTTCCAGATCGGCAACCCGCCGGTGTTGATCGGCCTGCTGATCGGTGGTCTGATGGTGTACCTGTTCGCCGCGCTCTCGATGGAGGCAGTCGGCCGGGCCGGCGGCGCTGTGGTCGAGGAGGTCCGTCGCCAGTTCCGGGAGAAGCCCGGGATCATGGACGGAAGCGAGCAGCCCGAGTACGGGACCTGCGTCGACATCGTGACCAAGTCCGCTCAGCGGGAGATGATCCTGCCGGCGCTGATCCCGATCGTGTTCACCCTGGTCGTCGGCATCATCTCCGTCGAGGCGCTCGGTGGCCTGCTGATCGGCGTGATCGTCGTCGGTGTGTTCATGGCGATCTCGATGACCGCCGGTGGCGGTGCGTGGGACAACGCCAAGAAGCTGATCGAGGACGGGGCGTTCGGCGGCAAGGGCTCGGAAGCCCATGCGGCGGCGGTCACCGGCGACACCGTCGGCGACCCGTACAAGGACACCGCCGGGCCGGCGATCAACCCCATGATCAAGGTCGCCAACATCGTGGCGCTGTTGATCATTCCGCTCATTACGTGAGTCTGTAGCTCGGCTTCGGAGACGGCATGCTCCACCGGTGCCACCGCTGCGCTGACGTAGCCCGAAAGGCTGCATCAGAGATGCGCGAGTGGCACGGATGGGGCATGCCGCTCCGGCGCCTGCTGCACTCGTCGATTTGCGGGCTGATCGTTGCGGGAGCGCTCGCTGGCTGTGGGGGCGCCGCACGAAGCGTCAGTCACTCAGCCACCGCACGTCAGGCCGCCGCGACCCCAACATCGGCCTCTACCGAGGCCGCGCCGACGGTGGCGACGATCTGCTCGGCGAGGGCGCAGGCGGCGGTCCAGCGGGTGCTGAGGGCGACGCCGAGCGCTCGGGGCTCGATGGCCAACACCGGCTATCCGCAGTGCGCGATGCGGGCCGCAGTTCCCGGCGGCGGGGTCGTCGAGGTGGTCGCCGAGGTCGACACCGAGTCGTCGGCATATGCGGTGCTCGAGCGCACGATCGTGGAGGCGGCGCAGGTGTGGCCCTCACGGCTGCAACCGGCGCCGGTCCACGTCGGCAGATTGGGGCTTGACGCGTCGTGGTTCGCCGCCGAGCAGCACCTCATGACCACTGACGCGGTGCGGCTGATCACCGTCGCCGTGACATGGCCTCACGCGCCGCTGCGGCACAAGATCGCATTGGCCGCAGCGGTCGCGCGGACGTACCTGGGGCGCCTGCAGCCCAAGCTCGCCCGCGGTCCGGCCCCGTGACCGCGTAGCCTCAGACGGCGATGTCGTTTTCGGTGCAGCTGGGGCTGGCGCTGGCGCTGCTGACCGCACTGGGGTCGGTGGCCGGCTTTCTCTACAAGTTCAAGGGCGCGCGTGAGGCACCGTCGGTCGAGCTGAGCCACCCCTGGCGCAGCACCATGCTTCTCTTCCGCTCGCCGCTGTACTCGCTGGGGATCCTCATCGCGCTGGGGTCGTGGGGATTCCACGTGGGGGCGTTGGCGCTGGCGCCGATCTCGCTGGTGCAGTCGGTGATCGCCGGCGGACTGGTGCTCCTCACGTTCGTCGCCGACCGGGTGTTCGGCATCGAGGTCCGCCGGCGCGAGTGGATCGGGGTCGGGCTGACCGCGGCCGGGCTCGCATTCCTGGCCGCAACGCTCAACGGCGACGGGAACAGCGCCCACTCGCACTACGACCCGGCGACGCTCGCCGTGTTCCTGTCGGCGGTCGGGCTTGTCGGGCTGCTGCTTGCCGGCGCGCCCCGGCGCCCCGCGCTGCTCGCCGTCTCCGCCGGCTTGCTGTGGGCGACGTCCGATACGTCGATCAAGGCGCTGAGCTCCCACCTCGGGAGGTTGGGGATTGGCGTCGTCATTCATCCGCTCGCGTTCGTGATCCTGATCGCGTCGCTCATCGGGCTGCTCGTCTCCGCCCGGAGCCTGCAGCTCGGCGACGCCGTGCCGATGATCGCCATCACCAGTGCTGCCGCCAATCTCACGACGATCGCCGCTGGCCCGATCGTGTTCGGCGAGCCGATGCCCGCTACCCGCGCCGGGCTGATCCTGCGCCTGCTGGCGTTCGCCTGCGTGATCGTCGCCGCGGCCCTGACACCGCCTCCGGCGGACGCTGCCCCCGCCCCGCAGACCGCCGCCGACTGACCGCCGACTGACCGCCGACTGACCGCCGACGGAGCGTGGATTGACCGCGGCGGGGGTCGTCCACGGTCACGAATGTGAACGCCTTCTCGTGTGTGGCGTCATTTCTCGCGGGGAGCACCTACTCTCCCGACCATGTTCATTCTCATCGTCGGTGCCGGGCGCGTCGGGTCCGCTGTGGCCAAGCGAGCGCTGGATGCCGGACACGACGTATCCGTGCT
>JBAWFG010000299.1:0-1896 GCA_049591655.1 Solirubrobacteraceae bacterium | reverse complement strand
GGCCAGCTCGGCCGCCTTGTCCTTCAGCGGCCCGGCCGCGGCTGCCGCCTGGCCCGCGAGTTCCGCTGCCTTGTCACTCAACTTGCCGGTGTCTGCCATGAGGCGCTCCTTCGGTGGACGGACTGCGCTGCAGCCCATCAAAGCATCCGCAGGGAAAGTCGTGCTGGGCGAGGCGCCCGTACAGTCGCGAGCATGACCCTGATCCCGGACACGGACCGTCGAGGGCTGCGCCGCCTCAACGTGATCGCGGGCGGGTTCCACCTCGTCTCGCTGATCGTTTTGCTGGTTTTGGCGAACGGCTTCACCATTCCCGTCACGGCCACCTACGAGACCGGACCGCCCGGCACGACCTACGCGGCTCCGATCACGCTGTTCCACAACCGGATCGCCTACGCGATCGCCGCCTTCCTCGCCCTGTCCGCGCTGTTCCACTTCGTCGTCGCGTCGCCGACGTTCTTCCCTCGCTACGCCGAGTCCCTGGGCCGGCACCGCAACATCTTCCGGTGGGTCGAGTACTCGCTCAGTTCCTCGATCATGATCGTGCTGATCGCGCAGCTGACCGGCGTCACCGACTACGCGGCACTGCTGGCGATCTTCGGCGTGAACGCCTCGATGATCCTGTTCGGCTGGCTTCAGGAACGCTTCACGTCGCCGGGGGACGGGCAGTGGCTGCCGTTCGTCTTCGGCTGTATCGCGGGGGTCGTGCCCTGGATCATCGTCGTCGTGAACGTCCTGTCGCCGAAGGGACCGAAGGAAGCCAATCCGCCCGCGTTCGTCTACGCGATCATCGTCACGCTGTTCCTGCTGTTCAACTGCTTCGCGCTCGTGCAGCTCGCGCAGTACCGGGCCCGCGGGAAGTGGGCCAACTACCTCAGGGGCGAGCGGACCTACATCATGCTGAGCTTCGTGGCGAAGTCGGCGCTGGCCTGGCAGATCTTCGGCAGCACCCTGGCAGGCAGCAAGTGACGGCGCCGGGCGACAGGGGCCGCACACCTGGCGCGGCGAGCGACGACGAGCCGGTGCTGCCCGACGTCACGAGCGACGAGCGCGAGGGCGGCTGGGGCGACGACCCGGCCGAGGGGCGCCGCGACGACGACTGGTACCGCCGCGAACGCCCCCCGCACCACGAGTGACTAGCGCGACCCGACCGAACCGTTCTGCTGGGAGAGCAGGTCGCGGATCTGCTCGAGCAGCACGATGTCGTCGGACTTCGTCGCGGGTTCGTCCTCGACACCGGCGGTCAGGCGCCGCGCGCGTCGCTCGGCCATCGTGTTGAGCGGCAGGACCACGACGAAGTAGATCGCGGCGGCCACGAGCACGAACGAGATGACGAAGTTCAGGAAGTCGCCGTAGAGGAACTTGCTCTTGTTGATGGTGAACGTCAGGTCGGCGAAGTTCGGTTTGCCACCGATCGCCCCGATGATCGGGGTGATGATGTCCTTCACGAGCGCGTTGACCACCGCGCCGAACGCCGCGCCGATGACCACGGCCACCGCCAGGTCGACGACGTTGCCGCGCAAGATGAAGTCCTTGAACCCCTTGAGCATGTGGTCTCCCGAGAGTCGTGGCCGGTGCGTTGTCGCCGACCGCTGAGCGGGCAGCCTAGGGCAGTTCGTCCATGATCAGCACAAGGAAAGCTGTAGAGAACCGGGCCAATTGCAGAGCCTTCGCGCGGTCCGCTGCCACGACTACGACCGGATCCGTCCCGTTCTCGCCGTGACGAATCACGGAGATCACCCGAAGCCCGTCAGCGACGAGGACTGCGCGCGTGCCGGGCATTTCGGTCGGCGTGGCCAGTACGCCGACGTGGCGGCCGGGACGCACCGGGCCGAGCGCCCCGGACACGCCGACCGGTACGGCGACCTCGCCGGGGCGCAGCACCGGGCGGGGTCGGGC
>JBAWFG010000298.1:0-13487 GCA_049591655.1 Solirubrobacteraceae bacterium | reverse complement strand
GTGCTCATGAAAGCCTCCAGTTGCGCCGTGCGAAAGCACAGCTGCAGCTGAAGGAAGCTCGCTCCGGCCAGCGCCTTCTTGGCCGCGCGGCGGACGCGGTAGGCGAGCGGAGGGGCGCTCGGGTTCTCGACGGCGCCGACGAAGAAATGCGGGCGCGGATGGATGGGGCGCCCCGACAGGTAGGTGCCGCGATCCAGCGCCCGGGCCAGCGCGATCAGCTGGATGCTGTCGAGGTCGAACACGCGGCGGGCCTCGGGCTCGTCGCCGGCGGTGACGTCGTCGCCGGTGAGGCAGCTGACATTCTCGATCCCGAACATCGCCGCGCCCATCAGGTCGGCCTCCAGGCCGAGCCGGTTGCGGTCACGGCAGGCGAGCTGCATGACCGGCTCGGCCCCGACCTCGCGCAGGGAGATCGCCACCGCCAGCGGCGAGCAGTGCGCATGCGCCGCCGGGTTGTCGGTGGCGTTGAAGGCGTCCACGTAGGCCCGCATCGGCTCGAGCTGGCGCTGCACCTCCGCGTGCCCGCCGCCGTCGACCACGGGCATCTCGGCGGTGACGACGAACTCCCGCCGGCTCAGTTTCTGCTCAAGATGCGACATCCGCCCATCCCGCGGGGACCTGGCGGTCACGACCGGTGAACAGGTTGCGCCACGCGGATGTCCCCTCCAGACGGTTGTCGACCGGCGGGCGCACGTTGTCGATGTGCCCCCGCCAGACGGGCAGCCGCTCGGACCGCTCGTAGGCCTTGAGCCACACGCAGCGCATCTCGGGCTTGACCTCGCAGTTGCCGTTGGCCCGCACCCCGCCGCACGGGCCGTTGCGCAGCGTCTTGGGGCAGGTCATCGGGCAGGTGAGGCCGGTGTCGTGCAGGACGCACTGGCCGCACATCTGACAGCCCCAGACAGGGCCCTTGACCGCATGCTCGGCCTTCTCCAGCAGGCCGAGCGCTCTCACGCCGGTACCCGGTCCCGCCGCAGCTGGATCAGCTCCTTGGCCTTCTTGACCGCCGAGGAGGCGTCGGCCGAGTAGCCGTCGGCGCCGACGGCGTCGGCGTACTCCTGGGTGACCGGGGCGCCGCCGACCATGACGATCACCTCGTCGCGGATGCCGGCCTTCTCCAGTGCGTTGATGTTGGCCTTGAACATCGGCATCGTCGTGGTGAGGAAGGCGGAGAATCCGACGACGTCGGGGTTGTGCTCGTTGATCTGCTCGACGAACTTCTCCGGCGGGACGTTGACGCCGAGGTCGATGACCGTGAAGCCGGCGCCCTCGAGCATGATGTTGCAGAGGTTCTTGCCGATGTCGTGGACGTCGCCCTTGACGGTCCCCATCAGGAACGTGCCGACCTGGGCGGTACCGGTCTCGGCGAGCAGGGGCCGCAGGATGTCCAGCGCGCCCTGCATCGCCCGGGCGGCAATCAACATCTCGGGCACGAAATAGTCGCCGCGCTCAAACCGCGCGCCGACCTCCTCCAGCGATGGAATGAGTGCGTCATACAGCATGCGTTCGGGCTCCAGGCCATCCTGGAGACCGCCGTTGACGCCGTCTTTGACGGCGGGGGCGTTGCCGACCAGCGTCTCCTCATAGAGAAGCTGAAGGATCTCCTCGTGCGTCATGCTGCGTGTTCTCCTTGCTCGGTGTTGCCGAGGCGGCGGCTCAGGGCCCGGGCCTCCTCGATCAGGATGGGTTTGAGCTCTGCGATGCGCTCGGCGGTCATCCGGACCGTCGGGCCCGAGATGCTGAGCGCGGCGACGACCTCACCGCCGGCGCCGCGGACGGGGGCGGCGATCGCCGCCAGACCGACCTCCAGCTCGTCGATCGCCTCGGCGAACTCCTCACGCTGGACCGTCGCCAGCTCGGTCCGCAGCCGTGCCGGGTCGATGATCGTGTGCTCGGTCAGCCGCGAGAGCGGACGGGCGGGGAGGGTGGCGCGGCCAAACGCCATGAACACCTTGCCGACCGCGGTGCCGTGATACTCGACCGAGCGTCCGAGCCACTGACCGGCGCCGAGAAAGTGACGGCTGTCGACCTGGGCGACGTGTTCGACGCCGTTGTGGGCGGGGACGGCGAGATTGATCGTCTCGCCGCTCTCGGTTGCGAGGGCATCGAGCGAGGTCCGGGCGAGCTCCACGACGCTGCGCTCGAGCAGGCCGCGCTCGGCGACGCGCAGGATCGCCGGTCCGGGCCGCAGACGCCCTCGCTCACCGTCCTGCTCGACGAGGCCCTGACGCTCCAGCGCGCTGACCAGCCGTGAGGCGGTGCTCTTGGGAATGCCGCTGGCGCTGGCCAGCTCGGTGAGGGCGACCGGCTGCTCGGATTCCAGCACGCGCACGAGGAGCTCCGCACCGCGGTCGATGGCGGTGGTCCCGCGCGGCGCTGTCGTGTCCCCGGCATCGATTTGAAACTGTTGTTCCATGGAAAGATATATTAGGGCTCCTGCCCGTCGCGTCAAGCGCGCGGTCAGGGTCGAGCCGGTCGCCCCGGGAACGTCGGAGATCAAGGAGAAGGCCTGCATGTTCGTCAATGCGATGCCGCGGTACGAGATCCTCAGCGAGGAGGCCATGGCCACGTTGGATCGCGGCTGGCGCCGGATCGTGTCCGAGCTCGGGATCGAGTTCCTGCTGCCCGAGGCGGTCGAACTGCTGCGCGGCGCCGGTCAGATCGTCGAGGACGAGAACCGCGTCCGCTTCGATCCCGAGTGGATCCTGGAGCAGGTCGCCAAGGCGCCGAGCCAGTTCGAATTGCAGGCACGCAATCCGGCCAACACTGCGACGATCGGCGGGGACCACATGGTCTTCGCGCCGGTCTACGGCTGCCCCTTCATCCGCGAGGGCGACGTGCGCCGGGACGCCAAGATGGCCGACTTTGAGAACCTCGTCCGCCTTGCCCAGGCCTTCCCGGAGCTCGACTCTCCCGGCGGGACGATCTGCGAGCCCGAGGACCGGCCGCTCGACTCCCGCCACCTCGACATGGTCTATGCGCTGCAGACCCTGTCGGACAAGCCCTACATGGGTTCGGTCACCTCGGGCCCCAACGCCGCGGACACGATCCGGATGAGCGAGATCCTGTTCGGCGGCCGCGAGGCGATCGAGCGTACGCCGGCGTCGATCTCACTGATCAACGTCAACAGCCCCCTGCGCTACGACGACCGGATGCTCGGAGCGATGTTCGAGTACGTCAAGGCCAACCAGGCGGTGGTGATCACCCCGTTCCTGCTGATGGGCGCCATGTCCCCGGTGTCCCTGCCGGCGACGCTCGTGCAACAGATGGCCGAGGCGCTGGCCGGCATCGCGCTGGCCCAGACGATCCGCCCGGGCGCCCCGGTCGTGTTCGGTTCGTTTCTCTCCAACACCGACATGCAGTCGGGCTCGCCGTCGTTCGGGACGCCGGAGTCGGGGATCGGAGTGCTGTGCACCGGGCAGATCGCGCGGCACTTCGGGCTGCCGTGGCGAGGCGGCGGGGCGCTCAACGCCTCCCAGACCGTCGACGCGCAGGCCGCCTATGAGTCACTGATGACGCTCATGCCGACGTTCCTGGCCGGCGCCAACTTCGTCATGCACTCGGCCGGCTGGCTGGAGGGCGGCCTGGTTTCGTGCTACGAGAAGTTCATCGTCGATGTCGAGCTGCTGCGCGAGCTCCGGCACGAGTTCACCCCGCTGGAGATCGACGAGGCGTCACTCGCGTTCGACGCCCACACCGAGGTCGGCGCCGGCGGCCATTTCCTCGGTGCCGCCCACACGCTGGAGCGCTTCCGCGAATGCTTCTATCGCCCGCTGTTGTCCTCGACGGAGAACTTCGATCGCTGGACCAAGAAGGGCGCCCGCGACACGACCCAGCGCGCCGGCGAGATCTGGCGCAAGACGCTTACGGACTACGAGGCCCCGGCGATCGACGAGGCGATCGACGCCGAGCTGCGGGAGTTCGTGGACCGGCGCCGCGCCGAGCTCGGCGACTGACGCTTGGCCGCATACAGGCGCTCGTCGGCACGCTGGTGCAGCGCGTCGGCGTCGTGGCCGTCGGCGGGTGCGCTCGCCACTCCGACGCTGGCCGAGATGCGGGATGACAGGGCCAGGCGCAGCCGGTCGGCGATGCGGGCACCGTGGTCGGCGTCGCTGTCGGGCAGCAGCACGGCGAACTCGTCTCCGCCGAGCCGTCCGAGCGCGTCGCCCGGACGCAGCGCGGACGCCATCTGCGCGGTCGCCCAGCACAGCAGCTCGTCGCCGGCCGAGTGGCCGGCCGCGTCGTTGACGGCCTTGAAGTCGTCGAAATCGAGCAGCACGAGGGTGGGGCCCGTGATGCCCCCGCCCATTCCGCCGAGGGCGGCGGCGAGGCGCTCGGTGAATCCGAGGCGGTTCAGGCAGCCGGTCAGGGGGTCTGCGCGTGACAGCCGGGCGAGCTTGGCGCGGGCGTCCTGCTGGATGCGGGCCTGCCAGATGCACATGACCCCGGTCGTGGCGAGGGTCAGCATCAGCCCGATCAGGTAGATCGGGTCGCTCGGGCCGTGGCCGCCGGTGCCGGCCACCGCGCTGAGCACGAGCACCGCCAGCAGTGAGGTGCCGGAGACGACGGCCACCGCCCAGCGCGGGTAGGAGAGTGCGGCGTAGACGAGGGTGAGGAACAGCAGCAGGACGATCGGGCTGCGCACCCCGCGGTCCAGGGCCGCCCCGACGGTGATCAGCAGGACCAGCGACATGCTCCAGGAGAGGAAGAACGCCTCGCGGTAGCGGCCACGGACGATCGGGCGCCGGGGGACCGCGGCGATCACGCCGGTGGCGAGCGCCGCGGCGGTACCGATCACGCACAGGGCACCGCGGTGGGGCTGGCTCCAGGTGGCGGCGATCCAGCAGCCGAGCGCGATGATCAGTACGACGCTCAGCCACACGCCGGCGCCGATCATCTGCTCACGCAGCGTCAGTTCGTCTTCCATGCGCCCGCTATCGGCAGACACGGACAAACCTATGAGCCCCAGGGGCGCTCAGTCGTCGGTGTCGAGCCGGCGCACGTCATATCCGGCGTCGCGCAGCGCGCGGAGGATCGCCTCCCCGTGCTCCGGCCCGCGGGTCTCCAGCGCGATCTCCACCCCGGTCTCACGCACGTGTAGCGAGACCGCCTCGCGGACGTGGTCAGCGTGCACGACGTTTCCGCCGGCCTCGGCGATCAGCGTGAGCAGCGCCGCCAGACCGCCCGGGCGGTCCGAGATCCGAGTGAAGATGCGGACCCGGCGTCCCATCAGCGTCTCGTTGCGCTGCGCCACCGCCGCCAGCAGCCCCGCGTCGACGTTGCCGCCCGAGAGGACGACGACCGTCGAGCCCGACGGGGCGGGGGAGATGCGGCCGGACATCAGCGCCGCAACGCCGGCGGCGCCGCCGCCCTCGACCACGAGCTTGGAGCGCTCCAGCAGCCACACCATCGCCTCGGCGATGTCCTCCTCGGTGACGACGACCATGTCGTCGACCCAACGGCGCACGAGCGGCAGCGTGATCTCGCCGGGGCGCTTGACCGCGATCCCGTCGGCGATCGTGGGGACGGCGGCGAACGTCACCGGCGCCGAGCCCGAGAGCGACTGCGGAAACGGCGCGCATGCGCTCACCTGTACGCCGATGACCCGGACTGCCCGACCGTCCGCCCGAGCCGCCTTGACGACACCGGCGATCCCGGAGATCAGCCCGCCGCCGCCGACCGGGACAATCACCGTCTCCAGGTCGGGCACATCATCGAGCAGCTCCAGGCCGAGCGTGGCCTGTCCGAGGATCACGTCGGGGTCGTCGAAGGGATGCACGAATCCGGCCCCGGTCTCGGCGGCATGCTCGTGCGCGGCGGCAACACAGTCGTCGACCGAGTCGCCGGTGAGATGCACGACGCCGCCGAATGCCTCGACGGCGGCCACCTTGGCCACCGGCGCCTCGCGGGGCATGAACACGTCACACGGGATCTGCCGGGCGCGGGCGGCGTAGGCGAGCGACTGTCCGTGATTACCGGCACTGCCGGCAACGACCCCCGGGGGGTCGGTGAGGGTCGCGATCTTGTGCGTCGCGCCGCGGAGCTTGAACGAGCCGGTGCGCTGAAGGTTCTCGGCCTTGAGCACGACGCGGCCGCCGCAGCGCTCCGACAGGCTGTGGGAGCTCAGCAGTGGGGTATGGCGCGCAAGGGTGGCGACGATCCGGGCTGCGGCATCGACCTCGCCCGCGGCGATCCGGCGCTCCACAGCGTCGGCGCCGTCGCTGCCGGAGCCGGCGCTCACGAGCCGCTGGAAAGGCTTGGCGTGGTCATTGGCACAATGTTAGACTCGTAACCGATGACTCATATATCAGTCGTCGTCATCGCCGCGGGGTCAATCTCCGGCGCCCGCCCGCGCCGATGAGCCGAGCGCGGGCGTGAGTACGGAGCCGAGCCAGCCCGGAGCCGTGCGTGGGCTGCTGGCGGACCGTGCCTATGTGGAGCTCCGTGACCGGATCGTGACGCTGCGCATTGCGCCCGGAGCTCCGATCGATGAGGACGCGCTCGGGACTGAGCTCGGCATCGGGCGCACGCCGGTGCGCGAGGCGATCAAGCGCCTGGCGTTGGAGAATCTCGTCACGGTGTTCCCGCGACGGGGGACGTTCGCCTCGGAGATCAACATCACCGACCTGGCCGACATCTCCGACGTGCGTGGGCAGTTGGAGGGCCACGCGGCCTACCGCGCCGCCCAGCGGATCACCGCTGCCCAGCGGATTGAGCTCGCCGCGCTGCTCGATGAGCTGGCGTCCAGCGAAGGCAGCGAGGATGTGGCCTCGCTGATGCAGCTCGACACGCGCGTGCACCGGTTCGTGCACAGCTGCGCGCAGAACCCGTATCTGCAGGAGACGCTCGGCCGCTACTTCAACCTGTCGCTGCGGATCTGGTACCTGGTCCTCGACCGTCTGCCGCACCTGCTGGCGCGCGTCCACGAGCACGCCGGCCTGCTGGAGGCGATCGCCGCCGGGGACGCGGACACCGCCCGGGAGACCGTCGCCGAGCACATCGACATCTTCGAGCGCGAGATTCGCTCGGTCCTTTAGAGAAGGGGGAACTGACATGCGTTACGACTACGTGATCATCGGCGGAGGCTCAGCTGGGTCATGCCTGGCCAACCGCCTCAGCGAGGACCCGTCGACCCGGGTGCTGGTGCTCGAGGCCGGCCGCTCGGACTACCTGTGGGACGTGTACATCCACATGCCCGCCGCGCTCTCGTTCCCGATCGGCAACCGCTTCTATGACTGGAAGTACGAGTCCGAGCCCGAGCCGTACATGAACGGCCGCCGGGTCTACCACGCCCGCGGCAAGGTGCTCGGGGGCTCGAGCTCGATCAACGGGATGATCTTCCAGCGCGGCAATCCGATGGACTACGAGCGCTGGGCGGCCGACCCAGGAATGCAGGACTGGGACTACGCGCACTGTCTGCCCTACTTCAAGCGGATGGAGACCTGCGTGGCCGGCCCCAACGTGTGGCGTGGGGGGGACGGGCCGCTCAAGATGGAGCGTGGCCCAGCGGTCAACCCGCTGTTCAAGGCGTTCTTCGCCGCCGTGCAGGAGGCGGGGTACCCGCTCACCGACGACGTCAACGGTTACAAGCAGGAGGGCTTCGCCGCCTTTGACCGCAATATCTACCGCGGACATCGCCTCAGCGCGGCGCGCGCCTACCTGCACCCGGTCATGGACCGACCCAACCTTGAGGTCCGCACCCGCGCGCTGGTGACCAAGATCCGCTTTGACGGTACCCGGGCGATCGGCGTCGACGTCGTCAAGAACCGCCGCACCGAGCACATTGAGGCAGGGGAGGTGCTGCTCTGTGGTGGTGCCATCAACTCGCCCCAGCTGCTGCAGCTCTCCGGAGTCGGCAACGCGTCAGAGCTGCGGGGACTCGGGATCGACGTCGTCCAGGATGTGCCGGCGGTCGGCGAGAACCTCCAGGACCACCTGGAGGTCTACATCCAGTACGCCTCCAAGCAGCCGGTCTCGGTCGCCCCGGCGATGAAGATGAGCCACCGGCCGTGGGTGGGAGCGGCATGGCTGCTCGGCCGCCGCGGCCCGGGCGCGACCAACCACTTCGAGGGCGGCGGGTTCATCCGCTCAAACGAGGACGTGGCCTACCCCAACCTCATGTATCACTTCCTGCCGATCGCGATCCGCTATGACGGCACCGCGCCCCAGGGGCATGGCTATCAGGTCCACGTCGGCCCGATGTACTCCGACGCCCGCGGGACGATCAAGATCACCTCCACCGATCCGCGCAAGCACCCGGCGATCCGCTTCAACTATCTCTCGACCGACACCGACCGGCGTGAATGGATCGAGGCGGTCCAGATCTCACGCAAGATCCTCAACCAGCCCGCGTTTGAGCCCTACAACGACGGCGAGCTGTCGCCCGGCCCGTCGGTCACCACCGACCAGGAGATCCTCGACTGGGTCGCCCGCGACGCCGAGACCGCGTTGCACCCCTCGTGCACGTGCCGCCTCGGCCCCGGCGAGGACGCGGTCATCGACCCGGCGACGATGAAGGTCCACGGCGTGGAGGGGCTGCGCGTCGTCGACGCCTCGGCGCTGCGCTACGTGACCAACGGGAACATCTACGCCCCGACGATGATGCTCGCCGAGAAGAGCGCCGACCTGATTCGTGGCAACACGCCGCTTGAGCCGATCAACGAGCCGTTCTATCGCCACCAGAAAAAGGAACCGGTCGCGGCGGCTGCCGAGCCCGCTCCGGCTGGGTAGGTGGTCGGGGCGCGCGGGCGAGGCGCCCGCCCTCCGGGCCCTGGGGAGCGCGGGTCAGCCGTGCTCCCTTGGCGCGGGGGAGCCTTGGTTGGTCGATCTTCCGTGCTATGGCCGGGAAAATCGGACAACCAAGCGGGCGGCGCGGGCCTCAAGGCGCGCGGTGGGGCGTGGACTAGCGGCGCGTATGGGGTGAGAGCACGATCGTCTGCAGCTCGGTGAATGACTCCATCACCGAGGTGCCGCCGACCCGGCCGAGGCCGCTGTCGGTGCCGGCGCGGCCGCCGAACGGGAGGTGGGACTCCCAGTAGTTGCTGGACTCGTTGATGTTGACCCAGCCGGTGTGGACGCTGTCGGCGAACTGCAGGCCGGCGGCGAGGTCGGCGGTGAAGATCGCGGCGAGCAGGCCGTAGGGGGAGGCGTTGGTCAGCTCGATCGCCTGCGCCAGCGAGTCGATCGCGACGACCGGGGCGACCGGCCCGAACGTCTCCTCGGTGGCGACCCGGGCATCGGCGGGGACCATGGTGAGGACCGTCGGCTCCCAGTAGAGGTCGGTCGGGAACGCCGCGGCGCGTGAGCCGCCGGCCAGCACGTCGGCGCCGCGCTGGCGGGCATCGGCGACGTGCTCGTCCATCTTGGCCGCCACCGGCTCGTTGTTGAGCGGCCCCATCGTGGTTGCGTCGGCGAACGGGTCGCCGAGCACGATCCGCTCGGTCACCGCCCGGGCGAGCTTCTCGATGTACTCGTCATAGACGCCGCGCCCGACCAGAATGCGCTCGCCGGCCGTGCAGCTCTGACCGGCGCACAGAAAGCAGGCGGTCAGCGTCGCCTCCACGGCGGCGGCGACGTCGGCGTCGTCGAGCACGACGATCGGGCCGTTGCCGCCCATTTCGAGCACCGTCGCCTTGCCCGCGGCGGCCTGGGCGACGAGGCGTCCGGTCGCGGTGGAGCCGATGAAGCCGACGCCGTCGACGCCCGGATGGCGGGCGATCTCATCACCGACCACCGGGCCGGGCCCGGTCACGAGGTTGAACACCCCTGGCGGCAGGTCGGCGTCGGCGACGCACTGGGCCAGCGCCACCGCGCACACCGCCGTGGACGGCGCCGGGGTCCACACGACCGCATTGCCGCAGGCCAGCGCCGGGGCGATCAGTTCCGCGGGCATCGTGTAGGGCCAGTTCCAGGGGCTGATCACGCCGACGACCCCGCGGGCGCGGCGGGCGAGCAGGACGCGCTTGCCGGGCGAGAAGGAGTTGGGCAGTTCGCCGCCGAGCCGCTTGGCATCCTCGGCCGCCATCCGCCAGTACTCGATCAGTTCGTCGACCTCGTCGTAGGCCTCGGCGGCCAGTGGCTTGCCCTGGTCCAGCGTCAGCGTGCGGGCCAGAACGTCGCGCCGGGCCTCGATCACGTCGCCGACCGCGTGCATCTTGGCGGCCCGCTCAAACGCGGTCAGCCGCGCCCACGCGTCGGCGCTCTCCCGCGCTGCGCCGATGGCGGCACGGGCGTCCTCGCTGTCGCCGGACGGCACGGTGCCGATCGTTTCCCCGGTGGCCGGACTGGTGGCGGTGCTGGACTCGCCGGTGGCGGCGGGGCGCCAGCCTCCGCCGATGAACATCTGATGCTCGGTACCGGTGGCCATGGCTCGCTCCCGTGGGGCGTGCACGAGAGCGCCCCCCATGGGGGCGCGCACGACAGCGCCCGCGTCGTTGACACGATCAGACAACTGATATATAACAGCCGGATTCCGACTGGGTCAACGTGGCAGTGCCGCCCGAGTGCCGACGACCGGGCTACTCAACAGAGTTTCGATAGGACGCGCACGTACGCGCGGACGGGGAGGTTGTTCAATGGCAACGACTGAGGCGCCGAGGACGGGCGAGGACAGCAGTGAGCTCGCCGGTTTCGGCTACAAGCAGGAACTTGACCGCTCGCTCGGCAACTTCTCGTCGTTCGCGGCCGGCTTCAGCTACATCTCGATCCTGACCGGCGTCATCCAGCTGTTCGCGTTCGGCTTCCTGTTCGCCGGGCCGGCGGTCTGGTGGACCTGGCCGATCGTGTTCGCCGGCCAGATGATGGTGGCGCTGTGCTTCGCCGAGATGGCCGGGCAGTACCCACTCGCCGGGTCGGTCTACAACTGGTCAAAGCGCGTTGCCGGCGACTTCGCGGCCTGGATGACGGGCTGGATCTACGTCGTCGGATCGATCGTCACCGTGGCCGCCGTGGCGGTCGCCTGGCAGGTCGTGCTGCCGCAGGTCTCCACGAAGTTCCAGATCCTCGGCAGCACCGCCGATGCCGGCACCTACGTGACCAAGGGCGGCGCCCAGAACGCGCTGCTGCTCGGGGCGATCCTCGTCGTGTTCGGCACCATCGTCAACATGCTCGGGGTCAAGATCATGGCCCGCATCAACAACTTCGGCGTGATGGCCGAGTTGATCGGCGCCAGCCTGCTGGTGTTCCTGATGTTCTTCCACATCACCCGCGGCCCCAGCATCGTCTTCCACACGCTGGGGCGCGGCGCCGGCCACTCCTGGGGCTACTTCGGCGCCTTCATCATCGGCGGCATCATGAGCGCGTACGTGATGTACGGGTTCGACACCGCCGGGACGCTGGCGGAGGAGACCAACGACCCCCGCCGCGCGGCGCCGCCGGCGATCCTCCGGGCGCTGACCGCGGCGTCGATCATCGGCGGGCTGCTCATCCTGATCGCCCTGATGGACGTCAAGCACATCCTTGACCCCAACATCGGCCTGCTCGGCCTGCCCTACATCATCAAGCAGGCGCTCGGCAACACGCTGGGCAACATCTTCCTGATCGACTCGGCGATCGCCATCTCGGTGTGCACGCTCGCGGTGATGGCGTCCTGCATCCGCCTGCTGTTCGCAATGGCGCGCGACGGCCGGTTGCCGTTCGGCACCCACATCGCCCGGGTCTCGGGCACCCGGCGAGTCCCGGTCGTCCCGGCGCTCGTCGTCGGCTTCCTGGCCCTGTGCATCCTGGCGATCAACATCGGCAACCAGAGCGCGTTCCTGGCGCTGACATCGGTGGCGATCGTCATGTTCTACATCGCCTACCTCGGGGTCACCGGTGGCATGCTGGTCAAGCGCCTGCGGGGCGAGTGGCCGCGGGCCGACCACGGGCCGTACTTCTCGCTCGGTCGCTGGGGCTTCTTCGTCAACCTGGTCGCGGTGGTCTACGGCCTGATCGTGGCGATCAACATCGCCTGGCCGCGGGCGGCGGTCTACGACGCGCTGGCCGGCACCAAGGACGCCAGCGGCAACGTGATCCCCGCGCATTGGTACTGGCAATGGATCGCCGTGCTGTTCATCGGCATCGTCGTCATCATCGGCTCGATCTATTACTTCGCGGTCTACAACCGCAAGCCGATCGAGGTCCTGCGCGAGCACTCAGCCGAGGTCCCGTCGCTTCCGGGCGAGCACATGCACCTGGGCGAAGCGGCGCCGTGACCCCTCTCGGGCTGTAGCCGGACGTGACTCTGGAGGACACGCGGTCAGATGACCCCGCCGCGTTCCTCCGGTCTCACCCGCCGTTCGACACGCTGGATTCGGAGGAGATCGACCGCGTCGCCGCCGGCGCCGAGCTGGAGCGTCACCGCGCCGGGGATGTGATCTTCGATCAGGGGGCCGAGCCGGTCGGCCACCTGCGGATCGTGCGCGATGGCGAGATCGAGATCGTCACCGACGGCCGCGTCATCGACGTACTCGGCGAGGGGGAGCTGTTCGGTCATGCGTCGATGCTGTCGGGCCTGCCGACCGGGTTTGCCGCGCGCGCGGCCTCGGACACGAGCTGTTACCGGATCGGGCTGGATGTCGCCCAGGCGCTGTTGTCGGGACCCGGGGGACTGCGGTTCGTCGCCCGGTCGCTGTTGGAGGAACCGACCGAGCTGCATGAGCTCTCCAGGGAGCCGTCGGTCAACACCGCCGACCAGCCCGTGGGCAGCCTGATCCGGGGCGAGCCGGTGCTGTGCACGCCCGAGACGCCGATCCGGGATGCGGCCACCCTGATGAGCGCCGGACCGGGGACCGCGGTGGTGGTGGAACTGGGCGACGGCCGGTTCGGGATCCTCACTGACCGTGACCTGCGGATGCGCGTGGTTGCCGCCGGGCGCAGCGGCGACGAACCGGTGTCGGTAGCGATGTCCGCGCCCGCCTACACGTGCACGCCGGATCGCCGCGCGGGCGAGGTGCTGGCCGAGATGTTCGAGCGCGGGCTGCGCCACTTCCCGGTCGTATCGGCGGCGGGCGCCGTGATCGGGGTCGTCGAGGATGTCGATCTCGTCGCGCTGCGGACCCGGTCCTCGTTCTATGTGCGGCAGCGGATCGCCACCGCGCGCAGCGATGCCGAGCTGGTGACGATCTCGCGGGAGCTGCGGCCGATGGTCATCTCCCTGTTCGACGCCGGCGTCGCCGCGGCCAACGTGATGGCTGTGTACGCGGTGTGCGTCGATGCGCTGACGCGCCGGCTGCTGACGCTCGCCCTGGACCGCCACGAGGAGATCGGGGTGGAGTTCGCGTGGCTGGCACTCGGCAGCCAGGCGCGCCGCGAGGCGCTGCCCAGCTCTGACGTCGACAGCGCAATCGTCTGGTTTGACCCCGGGGACGCCGACCCGGACAGAATCCGGGGCCGGCTGCTGCGCGTTGCCCGTGACGTGACCTCCGGCCTGCGAGCCTGCGGCCTGCACATGGATGAGAACGGGGTCACCGCCGATGCGGAGCCGTTTGTGCGCTCGGCCGACTCGTGGC
>JBAWFG010000297.1:0-2550 GCA_049591655.1 Solirubrobacteraceae bacterium | reverse complement strand
GCCGTGGACCCCGCGCAGCCCTACGGCGCGGCGCTCCCGTGGCCGAAGTCCGACGCCGAGCCCAACCCGTCCCGCCCCGCCGGCCGTCGGCCCTCCCGGGTGGCCGGCGCCTACGTTGTGATCGCGGGCGGCGACCCGATCATCTACCTGGAGCGGGGTGGCCGGGCGCTGCAGACGCTCGTGCCCTCTGGGGATCCGCGGCTGCACGGCGCCCTGGCGGCGCTCGTCGACCACGTGCGCTCCGGAGCGATCAAGCGCTTGGCGCTCGAGCGCGTCGACGGCGAGCCGGCAATGAGCTCGCCGCTGGCCCCGGAGCTGACCGAGCTCGGCTTCCAGGAGGGCCCGCGCCGGCTCACGCTGAGCGCCTGAGGTCAGCATGCCCGAGGGGGACACGATCGCCTACGCCGCGGTGCGGATGCGGCCGGTGCTGGAGGGCCATGTCCCCGACGAGATCCGCACGCCGCATCCCCGCCATGCGCTCGATCGCTGGCCGCAGCGGCTGGCAGGCCGCGCGATCACCGAGATCCGCACCCATGGCAAGCACCTGTTCCTGCGCTTCGACGGTGATCTCACGATCCACTCCCACCTGCGGATGACCGGCTCCTGGGGCGTGTACGCGCCGGGGCGCCGCTGGCGGCGCTCGCCGCGCCGGGCGTGGCTGGTGCTGGCGCGCGGTGGTGTCGAGGTCGTGCAGTTCGACGGGCCCGTGCTGGAGCTGATGACCGAGAGCCGCACCCGCTTTGACCTGCGACTGGCGGCGCTCGGTCCCGACATCCTCGCCTCCGATTTCGACCACGCCGCGTTCCTGCGACGGCTGCGGGGCGACGACCACACGCGCGGGATCGGCGACGCGCTGCTGGACCAGCGCAACCTCGCCGGGATCGGCAACCTGTGGAAGTCCGAGAGCTGCTGGGACGCTGGGATCGACCCGTGGCGGCGGGTGAGCGAGGTCTCAGACGCCGAGGCCTGCGCGATCGTCGACGCGGCCCGGCCCCGGATGCTCGAGTCGGCGCGCACCGGCGATCAGGACGCCGGCCTGCGCGTGTACCGGCGCAACGGGCGCCCCTGCCCGCGCTGCGGCACCACGATCCGTGCCCGGGGCCAGGGCGACGACAACCGCACGACGTTCTGGTGTCCTGGCTGTCAGGAGTGACGGCGGCGGGGTCAGGGGATCCGGCACTGAGCGGCGCTGTACTTCGGCGGGCTGCCGAAGTCGGCGCCGGGATGACCGCCGGTGGTGCGCCGGTGCACCTGGCCGAGGATCTTGCCCGCCCGGGTCCACGAGAACGTGATCGTGGCATTGAGCAGGCCGGTGTGTGGCCTGAACGTGAACACCGCCCCGTCCTGCTGCAGACCATGGGTGCGCCGTCCGAGCTGCAGCGTGTTCGTGGCGGCAGAGGCCTGGATCGGGATGAAGCGGCGCTTGGAACCCGACCAGTAGCCGACGCGCACGTTCATGGTCAGCTGCGCCGCGAAGCCGAGCGCCGGCATCTGACCCCGCACTCCTAACGCGTCCGGGTAGCGGCGGGAATTGCAGATGTTGACAGTCGCCCATAGCGAGCTCGAGCGCTCGGCTCGCGCCAGCGCGCGGGCGATCTGACCGGGGCCGATCGACGCGGCCCAGGCAGGGCCGGAGAACACCGCCACCACCGCTGTCACAGCGGCGGTGGCCGCGGTCAGCAGGGCGGCACGCATCGCGCCACCATACCGAGGCGCTCCGCGCGGGAAGATGTGGTGACACAACTGCGACACACGCGTAGTGAGGGTGGTGATCGAGACTCAGGCGCATCTGGGGTCGGTGGGAGAGGGCACATCGCCCGAGCCCTGGGAGGGCTTCGAACGGCTGTACCGCTCCAGCCGTGACGACGTGTACGCGTACGTCCGCACGTTGCTGCGCGACCGCGCCGCCGCCGAGGACGTGACCGCACTCGCGTTTGAGCGGGCATATCGCCGCCGGCGCACCTTTGACCGCCGGCGCGGTGAGGAGCGGGCGTGGTTGTTCGGGATCGCGCGCAACGCGGCTCTGGACGAGCTGCGCCGCCGCCGGCGCCAGGCGACGCTCCTCGCCGAGCCGGCGGACGTCGGCGGCGCCGATGCCGCCGATGTCACCGAGGTCGCGCTGCGGCGCACCACCGTGCGGACCGCGCTGGCCAAGCTCGGGGCGCGTGACCGGGAGCTGATCGCGCTCAAGTTCCACGCCGGCCTGAACAACGGTGAGCTGGCGCGCGTGCTCGGCGTCTCGGAGACAGCCGCCGGCACGCAGCTGTACCGCGCGATGGAGAAGCTGAGGAGGGAGTGCGATGCGCTCGGCTGAGGATCCCCGGATCGACGAGGCCCTTCGGGCCCTCGACGCCACCCTGGCCGGCGAGCCGGCCGACCCCGAGTACGCGGACCTGGCCGAACTGGCGATCCTCCTGCGTGACGAGCGGCCGGTGTGTGACAGCCCGTTCGCGGCACGGCTTGACGAGCGGGTGCGGCGCGGGTTTGCGCCGCCGCCCACCGAGCGCGACCGGCGGTGGTGGCGGTCGTTCGGCGCCTGGGGCGCGGCGG
>JBAWFG010000296.1:0-5884 GCA_049591655.1 Solirubrobacteraceae bacterium | reverse complement strand
GGCGCGACGAGCAGGGCGATGCCCCCGGCGCGGCTGACGGCCCTGGGGTAGGAGACGGGCAGTAGCGCTGCGTCCTGGCTCCAGACACCCCAGGTGGCCGTGGTCACCGGGGAGGAGATACCGATGAGGGGGCGATACTCGGACATCGGTTCCTCAGGCTAGCGGCGCCTCCGGGCGCCTCCGGGCGCCTGCGGGCGCCTCCAGGGGCTCACCCGCCGCGCAGCACGGCCCGTTGCACCTTGCCGCTGGCGGTCTTGGGCAGCTCGGGGGCGAAGTCGACGATCCGCGGGTACTTGTAGGGCGCGGTCTCGTGCTTGACGTGGTCCTGAAGCTCGGTCACGAGCGACTCGGTCGCGTCGTAGCCGTCGCGCAGCACGACGACGGCGCGCACGACGGCGCCGCGCTCATCGTCGGGTGCGGCGACGACCGCCGCCTCGGCGACCGCGTCGTGGGAGACGAGCGCCGACTCGACCTCGAACGGCCCGATCCGGTAACCGGCCGAGATGATCACGTCGTCGGTGCGGCCCTCGAAGTAGAGGTAGCCGTCCTCGTCGGTGCGGACACGGTCGCCGGTGTGCCAGGGAGCGTCCTCGGGGGCGGGCTCGCCGTCGAGCGTGGCGACGAAGAACGTCGGATCGGTCCGCGGGTCGGCGAGCACGAGTTCGCCGTCGCGGACCTCGAGGACGACCCCGGGCAGCGGGCGCCCCATCGAGCCGGGGCGCACCGTGCCGCCGGCCGGCGTGCCGGTCAGCTGGCCGGTCTCGGTCTGCCCGTAGCCGTCGCGGATCTCGAGGCCGGTGCCCTCTCGGAAGGCCCGCAGCACCTCAGGGTTGAGCGCCTCGCCGGCCGCGACGAGCCCGTGCAGCGACGCGACCGGCGCCGGCTCGGCGCGCTTGGCGATGACGCGGTACTCGGTCGGGGCCATGCACAGCACGTTGACCTGCTCCTGCTTAAGGATCTCCAGGCGCTGCTGCGGATCGAAGCGGGCGTCGTGCAGCAGCGCCGCGGCGCCGTTCAGCCATGGGGCGATGAACACGTTGCGCGCCGACTTGGACCAGCCGCTGGCTGCGGTGCACCAGACCAGCTCGCCGGGCCGGGCGTCGAGCCATTCGGTCGCCTGCAGCCGCTGCCCGGGCAGGTAGCGCTGTCCGTGGACGATCCCCTTCGCCTCGCCGGTGGTGCCGCTGGTGAACGTGATCAGGCACGGATCGGTCGCCGCCATGTCCACCGCCGGGGCGGGCTCGTGGTCAAACAGGCCGGGATCAGGAATGAGACTGATGCTCGTTCTCGTCTCATCGGGGGCTGCGGCGGTCAGCTCCGCGCCATTGCGCTCATCGGCGAGGATCAGGCGGGGCCGGGCCGCCGCAATGCGCTGGCGCAGGTCCTTGGCCCGCAGTTGCTCGTTGCACGGCAGTGCCACCGCGCCGATCCGAAAGCAGGCGACCATCGTCAGCACCCACTCGGGGCGATTGCCGATCAGCGTCATCACCACGTCGCCCCGGCCCACCCCGCGGGCGATGAGCGAGCCGGCGAGCCGGGCCGACTGGTCGGCGACCTCGCCGAAGGTCCATGCGCGCCGTCCGCCGTCACGGCGGATCTCCACGAGCGCGCGGGCGTTGCGTGGGGCGGCGTCGACGACGTCGGCGGCGAAGTTCATGGCCGCGCAGTCTGGCAGGCGATGTCCCGCTGGTAGCCTGAAGGCATGGGATGGATGACGGGAAACGGTCCGCTGTCAAAGCAACCGGCCGGGAAGTTCAACTTCCCCCCGCCGCCCCCGGGCCGCACCATCTACCTGGAGCCGACGCCCAAGCGCATCCGGGTCGAGGTCGGCGGCGAGGTCATCGCCGACAGCCGGCACGCGTTCATCCTGCATGAATCCGGCCTGCAGCCGACGTACTACTTCCCGCCCGAGGATGTGCGCTCCGACGTGCTGACCCCGACCGAGCGCCACACCCACTGCCCCAAGAAGGGCGACGCGTCCTACTACACGATCACCGCCGGCGGCGAGACCGTGGAGAACGGCGCCTGGTACTACCCCGAGCCGCTGGCCGACGCGCCGTTCATCGAGGGTCTGATCGCCTTCTACTTCGACCGGATGGGCCGCTGGCTGGAGGAGGGCGAGGAGATCGGCGTGCACCCGCGGGACCCGTATCACCGCATCGACGTGGTGAGCACCGACCGCCACATCCGGATCTCGCTCGACGGCGAGCTGCTCGCCGAGACCGACCGGGCGGTGGCGCTGTTTGAGTCAAACCTGCCGGCCCGCTGGTACATACCGGCCGACGACGTGGTGGCGGCGCTCGAGCCGTCAGACACCGTGACCCGGTGCCCGTACAAGGGCACGGCGGCCTACTACTCGGTGACCGGGCTGCAGGGCGGCCAGGACCTGATCTGGTACTACGAGCAGCCGCTGGCCGAGGTGGGGCGGATCGCCGGGCTGCTGTGCTTCTACAACGAGAAGGTCGACATCGAGCTCGACGGCGAGCTCCAGGAGCGACCCGAATCAGCGTTCAGCCACCGGGTCAAGCCGGTGGCGGCCAGCTGAGAATCTCCCGCAGGCGCTCGGCCTCCCGCTCGGGGCGGTCGTGCAGGCGCGGGTGGGTGATGCGGACGGTGCGCCAGCCCGCGGCCAGCGTGTCGGCATCCCGGTCACGGTTGTCCTCAAACGACGCCCGGTCGCCGTGGAACTCCCACCCATCGAGCTCGACGATCACCCGCTGCTCCACGAACATCGCGTCGACCTCGTAGCCGGCGACCCGCCCGTTCATGACGGGAGTCGGAAGCCCGAACCGGCGACAGAAGGCCAGGAAGTCGTCCTCCAGGGCTGATCGGGTGACGCCGTGGCTGGCTGTCTCAAGGACGGCATCAAGCGGCCTGGTGCCCGGATGCAGGACGAACCGCGCCCGCATGTCAGCGAGCGCCGCGTGCGTGAGCCACGGGGAGCGCAGCGCATCGTTGACCAGGCGGGTGAGGGCTTTGGCCTCCAGGCCCGGAGCGCAGTCGAGGATCGTGCGGGCGGGGCTGGTGGCGCGGATCCCGAGGTGGCTGCGGATGTCACGATGCGCGAGGCGGGCCGGCCGGTGGACGGTGATGCCGCGCGGGCGCCGGTCGAGCGCCACGACGAGATCGAAGGACGGGGGCCAGCGGTCGGAGAAGCCCCACAGGGCGAGCGCTGAACCGTGGCTGAGCGCCGCGCCCGGCCCGCCGGCGAGCACTGCGGCGCAGGCCCGCTCCAGGGGCGTCACCGGCGGCCTGCCCACGGCGTAGACACCGAGATGGACGCGGAACAGCCGTCCCCGCCGCACCCGCCAAGCGATCGAGGCCGCACCCAACCCGCATTCGGTCAGCTGGGCACGCGTGATGTTGCCGTGCTGTCGGGCGGCGAGCCTCGCCACGGCCGCGTCGGGGTTCTGGTGGCTCATGACTCCTATGTAGTCCTGAGCCACCAGAACCCCTCAAGGCACCCCCTCCCAGGCGGCTTTTTCACCCATTTGTCACGTATGCTCGGCAGGCAGACCGACCTCAGGAGCGTTGAACAGACCCCATGGCCACCACCAGCCCATTGAACGACCTCACCGACGAACAGAAGGCGATTTCCGAGATGGTCCGCCAGTTCGCCGACGAGCAGATCCTCCCCAACGCCGAGCATTACGACCACGAGGACGAGTTCCCCGAGCCGATCGTGGCGCAGATGAAGGAGCTGGGGCTGTTCGGGGTGACGATCCCCGAGGAGTACGGCGGCATGGGGCTGGACCTGACCACCTACGCGATGATCGTGGAGGAGCTGTCGCGAGGCTGGATCTCCATCTCCGGCATCGTCAACACCCACTTCATCGGCTCATACCTGCTGATGAAGTTCGGCTCCGAGGAGCAGAAACAGAAGTACCTGCCCAAGATGGCGACCGGCGAGATCCGCGCCGCGTTCTCGCTCTCAGAGCCCGAGCTCGGCTCCGATGTCCAGGCGATCAAGACGAGCGCCAAGAAGACCGACGCCGGCGACTACGAGATCAACGGTCAGAAGATGTGGGTCACCAACGGCCTGCGCTCCACGCTGGTGTTCACGCTGGTCAAGACCGACCCCACCGCCGAGCCCAAGCACAAGGGCATGACCTGCTTCATCTGTGAGAAGGAGCCGGGCGTCGCGCAGAACACCGGCGACCACAAGGGCCTGGATGTCCCCCCGCAGATCAAGAAGATGGGCTACAAGGGCGTCGAGTCCACCGAGCTGGTGTTCAACGGCTACCACACCCCCGCCGACAGCATCCTCGGCGGCGAGGAGGCCGGGCTCAACAAGGGCTTTGCCCAGATGATGGACGCGCTCGAACTCGGCCGGGTCAACGTCGCCGCCCGCGGCGTCGGCATCGCCCAGCGCGCGCTGGAGCTGGCGCTGCGCTACTCCCAGGAGCGCCGCACGTTCGGCAAGCCGATCGCCCAGCATCAGGCGATCCAGTTCAAGCTCGCCGACATGGCCACCCAGGTCGAGGCCGCCCGGCTGCTCACCCAGCGCGCCGCGCGCCTGAAGGATGCGGGCGAGCGCTCAGACATCGAGGCCGGCATGGCGAAGCTGTTCGCGTCCGAGGCGGGCCGCTTCTGCGTCGAGGAGTCGCTGCGGATCCACGGTGGCTACGGCTACTCCAAGGAGTATGAGATCGAGCGCCTGTACCGCGACGCCCCGCTGCTGCTGATCGGCGAGGGGACGAGCGAGATCCAGCGCATGGTCATCGGCCGCAAGCTGCTCCAGCGCCACAAGATTTAGGAGGCGCGCCCCTGCGGGGGGCGCGCCTGTTTGATGGCGCCGCGGCTAGGTCGGCAGCGGCTCCTGGGCCCGTGCGCCGGGCGTATAGGCCTGGGCGGGCTCCAGCATCTGTCGGAGCTGCTCGCGCGTGGCGTCGTCGTCGGCGTGGCCGTGCACCGATGCGGCGTGCTCGGCGGCAGCGCGGACGACCTCGTCCTCCTCGCCGATGATCACCAGCGAGCAGTTGCTCTCGCTGGGGAACCGGCGGCAGTCGGCCATCATTCTGGCCATGGTCCCGTCTCCTTTCGGAGTTTGCCCTTGCCGACCATCCTCCCGCCGTCGCTGCGCGCTGTCAATGCCGGGGACGCTACGGTTGACGGCACGGCAAGCAACCCGCAAGGAGTGAGACGTGACCGCACTCACCGCAGCTCCCGTCACCATCATCAAGCGCCGCCTCGCGGCCGTCGCCCTGATCGCCGCCGCCGTGGCAGCGGTGCTGGCGCCCGCCACGTCCGCCCGGCAGACGCTCGTGCACGCCTTCATGGCCAAGGACGGCAGCACCATCGTCTCCGGTTACGACGGCGGCGTCACGCTCGCCCGGCCCACGCCGTAGACTTCGGTTCCTGACCACTCCCGCCGACACCCGGACGCTCATCGAGACAGCGGTCAACCGCTTTCTCGAGGACGTTCCGGCGTTGCAGCCGCTCAAGCTCGTCGCGGGCCTTGAGCTCCGCGGCCGGGGCGACATCCAGATGTACCGCGTCGAGCTGCCCGGCCCGAAGGTCACCAAGGACATCGCCTCCGATGCCAAGGTCCGCCTGGAGGTGCCGCGGGCGCGGTTCAACGAACTGGCCACCAAGGGCCACGTCAGCGACTGGCGCGACGCCTTCGAGCACGGAGAGGCCAAGGCGACGGGCATCGAGCAGGTGCTCAAGCTGATCGCCAACGTCGTGGAGCGCCAGGAGGAGCGGACCCGCACCCGGCGCGCCAAGACGCACTAGGATCGGCGCGCCACCAGATCCTCGGCGTCGCGCAACTGCTGCTCGACGAGCGCCAAGCCGGAGTCCCAGAAGCCGGGGTCGGCGAGGTCGATGCCGACCATCGCGGCGAGCTCCTCGGGCCCACGCGATCCCCCCGCCGCCAGCAGCG
>JBAWFG010000295.1:0-5134 GCA_049591655.1 Solirubrobacteraceae bacterium | reverse complement strand
GTGCTGTTCGCGCATGGGTCGCATTTCGGCGGCCACACCCTGTATGTCAAGGACAACCGGCTGCACTACAACTACAACTTCGTCGGCATGGACGATCAGAAGATCGTGGCGACCAAGGAGCTGCCGGTCGGCGAGAACCTGATCCTCTCCGCGGAGTTCGTCAAGGACGCCGAGAACACACCCGGCCCCTGCACCGGGGTGCTGTCGCTCTACCACGGCGATGAGAAGGTCGGCGAAGGCCGGATCAAGACCCAGCCCGCGTCGTTCGGGCTGACCGGGTCGGGGCTGACCGTCGGGCGCAGCCTGCACGCCATCACCTACGACTACGCCGGCGAGCGTCCGTGGACGTTCACCGGTGGACGGATCCACTTTGCCGCCGTCGACGTCAGCGGGGAGCCCTACGTCGATCTGGAGCGTGAGGCAGCCGCGATGATGGCGCGCGAGTAGGCGTGACGGTTCCGGCGATGCGCGCCGGCCGGCGGCGGGACGGGGCTCAGTCCCGCCGCTCGGCCCCGATCGTCCGCGGTGCCAGCACGATCAGCGCTCCCGGACGCAGATCCAGGAACACGTCGGCGAGGCGCTTGGCCGCAGGCGTCGGGGGACCCCCGACGTAGTACGCAGCGGGGGACTCCATCCGGTAGTCGTCGGGAGGAGCCATTCCGAGGGACTCATACGGATCGGGGGGAGGGAGCTTGGGATTGATCACGGTGCGTGAATACCCGATCGGTGAGGCGATTAGTCGTCGACCGTCATGCTGGAGGGTGAGCGGCCGCCGATGACCCGGGAGCGGTGGATGGCGCTCTGTTTCCTGGCCGGCTCGACGTGCTTCTTCGTCGGCCCGTTTCCCGGCTACGCGAGCCTCGTCGGCGACTCGGCCGACGCGGTCACGTTCTTCGTCGGCTCGATTCTGTTCACCGCCGGGGGTTCCCTGCAGGCGGTGAGCGCCTTCCCCGAGCGCACCTCACAGGATCTCGGCCGGGCGTCATGGTGGGCCGCCGCCATCCAGTTCGCCGGGACTCTTTTTTTCAACGTGACGACCTACCAGGCGCTGCACACCGCGCTGTCGAGCCCTGAATACAACAAGCTCGTGTGGCGGCCAGACGCGCTCGGTTCGGTCTGCTTCCTCGTCTCCGGTGTCATCGCCTACCGCGCGTCCCCGCGACACGGCTGGTTGCCCGCAGCCGGCGGGTCGGGGTGGTGGGAGCCCGCGGTCAACCTGCTTGGGTGCATCCTCTTCGGCATCTCGGCCATCGCCGGCTACCTCGTGCCGTCGACCGGGTCGGTCCTTGACCAGGCCGCCGCCAACTGGACGACCGCGCTGGGAGCGGCCTGCTTCGGCGCATGCGCCGGGTTCACGCTCCTCACCGGTGAGACGTTCAAGTCGCCACGTCTCGCCCGGTTGCGCCGGCTGGAGCAGGCCGTCGAACGTGACGCGCATGGTCTGCTGGGCCGGTATCGGGGGCTCTGACCATGCTTCTCGGCACGGTGGTAGTCCGTCACCGACCCCCTCTCAGGATTACGGATGGCGCTCCGGGGAACCGGTGCGATCGTGTGCTTCTGACCATCGTCGGCGCGTCACATCTGGGGGCGCGCCGGGATCCAACCAGCACCGGGAGGTGCAGCAATGAGTACGTCCACACCGCCTGACGCCGGCATGAGGGCCGGTCGCGGTAGCGTGCCGTACGGCAGCGAGGTGTATGCCGACGACGAGCGAGGCTATGGCTGGATCTCGTTTGCCGGCGTGCTCCTGGTGATGCTCGGCACCCTCAACTTCATCGAGGGGATCGCCGCCATCGGCAACGCCCACTTCTTCGCGGCCAACGGCCACTACATCGCCGGCAGCCTCAACACCTGGGGCTGGGTCGTGATGCTCGTCGGCATCTTCGAATGGGTCATCGGCCTGGGTGTGTTCGCGAAGAATCAGTTCTCCCGTTGGGCCGGCGTGGCGATCCTCGGCATCAACGCGATCGTCCAGTTGATGATGATTCCGGCGTATCCGTTCTGGTCGCTGTCGATCTTCACCCTGGACATCCTTGCCATCTACGGACTGGTGGCCTACGGCCAGCGGCTCTCTTCGAGCCGCTAGACCAGGAGCGGGGGTGAGCACCAGTTTGCGGCTCTCAAGGCTCGGACCCCCCATCCGAACGGACCTCAGGTGACGACCGGCGCTGAGCCGGTCGGCGCCTGAGCCCGGAACGGGCATCGGGGGCGCAGCAGGCCGTGCTCCGGCTGATCGCGGTCGTCGTCTCGGTCGGCCTCGCCGACTCGCTCAATCCCAGCACCGCCGGTCCCGCGCTCTACCTCGCCACGGTGCCGAAGGGAGCCTGGCGCGTGCTCCAGTTCACCGCCGGCGTCTTCATCGTCAATTTCGTCGTCGGCCTCGTGCTCACGATCGGCCCGGGGCGCCTGCTGATCGGGCTGGTGCCCCGTCCTCAGCGAACGGTCCGGCACGTGATCGAGCTCGCCGCCGGCGTTCTCCTGCTCGGCGGCGCGGCCGCGCTCTGGTTTGGCCGCCGCCGCCTCGCCAAGCGCGAACTGCCGATGCAGAACGGCGGCGGCCGTTCAGCCTGGATCGCGGGGGCGTCGATCGCAGCGGTCGAGTTGCCGACCGCCGTTCCGTACTTCGCCGTCGTGGCGGCGATCGTCGCCGCCGATGCGAGCCTTCCCGCCGAGGTCGGCCTTGTCGCTCTCTACAACCTCGCCTTCGTGCTGCCGCTGCTCGTGATCGCCGGTGTCCTGCTGGTCGCCGGAGATCGGGCCGACCGGGTTCTTGAGCGGGGCAGCGCGTGGCTGCAGCGCCGCTGGCCAGTCGTGCTGGCCTGCCTGTTGTTACTCGTCGGCGGGACCCTGACCGTGCTCGGCGGCGCGGGACTGCTCCGGTAGGGGACGGCCCTGGCTACGGAGCTCCGTGAACGGCCGTTCGGGCGACCGCACGGATCGTGTCCCACCGCCCCGCCGGCATGGCGGCCGAGGGCGAAGCTCCCGGGTGCTGGGGGGCGATGCGGACCCGGAGGGCGTGGGGCCGGGTGCGAAACCGGATCGGTGGGTCGAGCATGACCGCCTCGCCGTCGATGCCGGCCGCCACCGGCCCGTCAGACGCGACCTCGAACGTCGCTGCCGACCATTCCTCGACCGGCTCGCGGCTCTCCTCGGTGTGTCCGCCGATGGTGATCCCGAGCACCCCGGCATCAAGACGCGGGCGGGTGCCGGACCCGAGCACGCGGCCGAGGCGGTACGGATCGTTGGACACGAGCACGACGGCTCCCGAGTGGTGCTCGTTACCGTCAGCGCCGGTCCAGCGCAGGCCGATGCCCTGTCCGTCGGGCCCGAGCACCGCTGGCACGGTGTCGGCGATGGTGCGGAGTTTCGCGTCGCGGTATCCGGAGCGCTGGACGGCCTCGGCGTAGATGCCGAGCGAGACGTTGTTGACGAACACCCGGCCGTTGACCTCGGCGAGATCGACGATCCGCTCACCCCCGCTGGTGAACGCGTCAAGCGCGCCGACGACATCGTCGCGATCCACCCCGAGGTCCAGCGCGAAGTGGTTGCGGGTGCCGGCTGGCACGCACACGTACGGAAGTCCGTGCTCGGCAGCGATCGCGGCGACGATCGCCTGGGTGCCGTCGCCGCCCGCGACGCCAACAGCGTCTGCGCCGTCGGCGATCGCCCGGTGCACAAGCTCGCCGAGATCGTCCCCGAGGTGCAACTCCACTGGCTCCACGCCGCGAGCCCGAGCCTCGTCGGCGACGTGAAAGCGCTCCGCCTTCCCGCCGCCGGACTTCGGGTTGTAGAACAGCACCGGCCGCTTGGGGGGCGGTACGGGGTCAAGGGCCACGTCGACGGTGAAGACCTGGCGTGCGGCGATCACCGACAGTACGAATGCCCCCAGGATCAGCACGTTGTCGAGGACCCGGCCCTCGGCGATCACGAGCACCACCGCGCCGACGAGCAGCACGACCGCCACCGCCACGCCGAGCGCGCGGGCGGTCCCCCGGTGGATGAGGGCCCACCAGCCGGCCGCAACTGCCGCCAGCAGACACGCGAGCACCGTCAGACCGTGGGGGAATCTCTGCACCCCGACGACGATGGCCAGGACGACCGACGCCGCCAGGAGCAGAAGTGACGCGAGCGCGGCGATCTGGCGATTCATGATGTCGTCACCGCCGGGGATTGGTGATGGTGCCGCGCGTACCCCAGGGCACGCGTCGTCCCTCGCGCGAGTGTGCCGCCGAGCGCCGCTCCGGCGAGCACGTCACCGGGGTAGTGCACGCCGGTATGAACCCGGGAGTAGGCAACGACGGCGGCCACCGTCCGCAACGGAAACCCCGCCTGGGGCAGGACGCGTGACACGCCGGTGGCAAAGGCGAAGGCGGCGGCCGTGTGTCCGGAGGGAAACGAGGCCGAGGAGGGCATCCTCACCTGACGGGCCTCGGGCAGCTCGTCGGTGTCACGCTCGGGGCGGCGGCGCCCGACGAACGGCTTGACGACCAGGTTGAGCAGCGTCGCCGTCACCGCGACCGACAGCAGGCCTGAGGCGGCGGCCGCACGCCCCCGGCTGCCGCCGGTGATCGACAGGACCAGCGCGGCTGCGATCGACAGGCGGGAATAGTCGGCGGCGTGGCTGAGCCGTCCGAGCACCTGATCGAGGCTGGGGGTCGGCGTCTGCGCTACCGCTGAGTAGACCGCCAGATCAAGCTGTTCGGCCTCGTGCGCGGCACGGCGAAGTTGGTTGCCGGCCGCTGGAGTTGATCCGGTGTTCCCGTTGCGCTGGTCCATGGGCGCGTACGATCGTTGCCGATCAGACGCGCGTCCACCTCATCCGGTTGAGGGGAGGAGACCGGAGGTCAGGTCGCTGTCGCCGTGGCCGCCGGGCCGGACTCCACCGCCGTGAGCGGCTTGGCGATGCCCTCCAGTCCTCGGCGCTCGGCCTTGACTCCGTAGACGAGCTCGACGACCCCTCCGGCGATCATCAGGATCGCGCCGATGGCGAGCGCAAAGAACACGTCGGAGGTCTTGCCGGTCGGGATCAGGCGGCCGAACAGCTGAGGTCCGATGATGCCGCCGAGGCCGGTCCCGACCGCGTAGAAGAGGGCGATCGCGAGCGCGCGCGTCTCCATCGGGAAGATCTCTGAGA
>JBAWFG010000294.1:0-2408 GCA_049591655.1 Solirubrobacteraceae bacterium | reverse complement strand
CTACCAGTCGGTGGCGACGCTCATGGAGGTGGGCTACAACCACTTCTGGCGCGCCCACACCGACGCCTCCCCGGGTGACCTGGTGTTCTTTCAGGGTCACTCCTCCCCCGGCAACTACGCGCGGGCGTTCCTGGAGGGCCGCTTCGGCCCCGAGCAGCTGGACGGGTTTCGCCAGGAGGTCACCAAGGATGGCCTGGCCTCGTACCCGCACCCCTGGTTGATGCCCGACTTCTGGCAGTTCCCGAGCGTCTCGCTCGGCCTGGGGGCGATCAACTCGATCTACCAGGCACGCTTCATGAAGTACCTGCAGGCCCGGGGCATGGCCGACACCGAAGGCCGCAAGGTCTGGGTGTTCCTCGGCGACGGCGAGATGGACGAGCCCGAGTCGATGGGCTCGATCGGGTTGGCCGGCCGTGAGCGCCTGGACAACCTCATTTGGGTGGTCAACTGCAACCTGCAGCGCCTGGACGGACCGGTGCGCGGCAACGGCAAGATCATCCAGGAGCTCGAGTCCGACTTCCGCGGCGCCGGCTGGAACGTGATCAAGGTCATCTGGGGCAGCCGCTGGGATCCGCTGCTCGCCGCCGACGTCGACGGCGCGCTCGTCAAGGTGATGGAGGACTGCGTCGACGGCGACTACCAGACGTTCAAGTCCCGTGACGGCGGCTACGTCCGGGAGAAGTTCTTCGGACGTGATCCGCGGCTGCTCGAGCGCGTCGCCCACATGTCCGACGACGACATCTGGCTGCTCAACCGGGGTGGTCACGATCAGAAGAAGGTCTACGCCGCGTATGAGTCCGCGGTCCGCCACACCGGACAGCCCACGGTGATACTCGCCAAGACGATCAAGGGCTACGGCATGGGCGTCTCAGGCGAGGGCCAGATGATCACCCACCAGGCCAAGAAGATGACCGAGGCGGCACTGCTCGCCTTCCGCGACCGGTTCGAGCTGCCGCTCACCGATCAACAGGTCCAGGACGCCGAGTACTACAAGCCGCCCGACGATGCTCCGGAGATGCGCTACCTGCGCGAGCGCCGCCAGGCCCTCGGCGGACCGCTGCCCGTCCGCCGGCAGCGAACCGAGTCGCTGCCCACGCCGGACCTGGAGCTGTTCAAGTCCCAACTGGAGGGGACCGGCGACCGCGAGATCTCTACCACGATGGCGTTCGTCCGCGTGCTCGCCGCACTGCTGCGTGACAAGACGCTGGGCCGCCACATCGTCCCGATCGTTCCCGACGAGTCGCGGACGTTCGGGATGGAGGGGCTGTTTCGCCAGGTCGGCATCTACTCCCCGTTCGGCCAGCGCTACAGCCCGCAGGACTCCGAGCAGCTCATGTTCTACAAGGAGGACGAGCACGGCCAGATCCTCGAGGAGGGGATCACCGAGGCCGGATCGATCTCCTCGTTCATCGCCGCCGGTACCTCCTACAGCTCCCACGACGTGCCGATGGTGCCGTTCTACATCTACTACTCGATGTTCGGCTACCAGCGGGTCGGCGACCTCATCTGGGCCGCCGGGGACAGTCGCACGCGCGGCTTCCTGCTCGGCGGGACCGCCGGGCGCACGACGCTCAACGGCGAGGGTCTGCAGCACGAGGACGGCCACAGCCACCTGCTCTTCTCGGTCGTGCCCAACTGCCGGGCCTATGACCCCGCCTACGGCTTCGAGGTCGCGGTGATCATCCAGGACGGCCTGCGGCGGATGCTCTCCGAGCAGGAGGACGTCTTCTACTACGTCACCCTGATGAACGAGAACTATGCCCACCCGGCGATGCCCGAGGGCGCCGCCGAGGGGATTCTGCGCGGCATGCATCCGCTGCGCCAGGCTCCGAAGCGCACGCGCAAGCCGGTCGTGCAGCTGCTCGGCTCCGGCACGATCCTGCGTGAGGTGCTCGCCGCCGCCGACCTGCTGGAGCGCGACTTCGGAGTGCTCTCCGACGTGTGGAGCGTGACCTCGTTCTCCGAACTGCGCCGCGACGGCCTCGAGGCCGAGCGCTGGAACATGCTGCACCCCGGCGACGCGCCGCGCGTGACCTACGTCTCGGAGTGCCTGTCGGAGCGCCGCGGCCCGGTGATCGCCTCCACCGACTACCTGCGCGCGGTGCCGGATCAGATCCGCCAGTGGGTGCCGGGCGCCTACCGGACCCTCGGCACCGACGGCTACGGCCGCAGCGATTTCCGCACCGCGCTGCGGCGCTTCTTTGAGGTCGACCGCCACTACGTCGCGGTCGCCGCGCTCACCGAGCTCGCCAACCAGGGAGCGATCGATCGCAAGCTCGTCGCTCAGGCGATCGCCGACTACGAGATCGACCCCGACGCCCCGATGCCCACCACCGTATGAGCGCCACGCTCAGTCAGGTGACGGTCCCGGACATCGGGGACTTCGACGACGTCCCGGTGATCGAGAT
>JBAWFG010000293.1:0-1577 GCA_049591655.1 Solirubrobacteraceae bacterium | reverse complement strand
GCGCCAACCACGACGCCATCGTTTGCCTCGCTCTGCCCCGGGCAGCGATACAGATGAGGCCACCGGCGCACCGCCACCGGGATGGCCGTCCTTCGAATCCGACTCCCACTGCGAGGAACCGCCCATGGCCAAGACCGAGATCAACGAGCGTGACGCCAAGCTCATCCAATGGCTCAACGAGGCCTACGCCAAGGAGGCCGAGCTGGAGATGGATCTGGCGGCACACATCACGCTGACCGAAAAGACGGCGTACAAGAAGCGGCTGCAGGCTCACCTCAAGGAGACCCGGGAGCACAAGCGAGCGGTCGCATCCCGGATCAGGGCGCTGGGCGGAGAGCCCGCTGCCCCGTCAACCCTGCCGGGCCTGCCGACCGTCCTGGGCGAGGTCACGGGCAAGGCCGTCGCTGCGGTCAAGGGCCAGGTCGGTGCCGCCCGGGCGCTGGTGACCGACGCGGCTGAGACCCAGCTGCGCAATGCGCAGGAGGAGTTGCGCGAGGAGCACGTCGAGATCGCGATCTACCAGCGCCTGGAGACGTTCGGCGAGGCAGTCGGCGACCGTGAGACCGAGCAACTGGCGCGCCGGATCCGCCGCGAGGAAGAGCGGATGGCCAAGTATCTGACCACCGAGCTGTCTCGGCTCACCAAGGACGTCGTCAGGTCCCAGGTCCCGCGCGAGCAGCGCACGACGCCGGGCTCACGCCGGCAGCGCCGGTCTCCGCGGACGCGGGCAGCCACCGCCTAGCGGTCTCACCCGCCGGTGCTCACCGCCGACTGCGTGCTCGCCACCGTCTCCGGCGGATCCCCGCACAGCAGCCAGGCGCGCCCGGCGGTGCGCCTGACCCGGCCCTCTTCGTCGAGCTGACGCAGGGCGGTGGTGACCGATGGCCGCTGGGCGCCCACGAGCCGGGCGAGCGTCTCGTGGGTGAGGCGGACCGGAAGCACCACGCCCTCCGGGGTCACCCGACCCCACCGATCCGCCAGGTACCACAGGAGCACGAGCAGCCGAGCGTCGACGCGACGCAGATTCGACACGGCCATCGTGATCGCCAGCGTGTGCGCACGGTTGCTGGCGCCGCGCAGCACCGCCTCGACCGCCGCCGGCCATTGAGCCAGCACGCGTGTGAACGCCGGATCGAGCACCGCGAGGTGGGCGGTCTCCAGCACCGTCCACGACACCCCGAACGGGATCGGAGCGTCATCCCCGTCGTGGTCGTTGGGGCGCAGGAGGTCCCCCTGGCCGACGAGCTCGGTCGCCAATGGCCGTTCGAAGATCACGTCCCGGCTGAGCAGGCCGGTGAGGACGAGCAACCCAAGATGCCCGGGACCCGCGTCGGGGAGTACCGGCGTCCACGCGCCGGTACTGGCCACGATGACGTCGGCGACGAGTTGTCGACGGGCGAGCTCCTGCTGGGCGGGATCGAGATACTCGATGATCTCCGGCAGAGCATCCGCCACCCGCACGCGTCGCGGCTTTCCGGCCATGGCCTCCTCAGACCCCCAGGCGATCCTGAGATTGGTTGGTTTTAGCTCTCGTGACTACTGTGACAGGAAGTCGCCACCGCGGCGCGGCGCGGCGC
>JBAWFG010000292.1:0-16494 GCA_049591655.1 Solirubrobacteraceae bacterium | reverse complement strand
GCCAGGCACGGGCACCCGGCGCCGTGAACAGCTCCTCGGCGAGCGCCCGGGCGGGCATGAGCAGCAGCCGGCCGAGCTCGCGGGTCCGCGTCGGCCCGAGCCCGAGCGCCAGGCGCGCCGGCCCGGCCAGCGGAGGGAACCCGGACAGCAGAGTGCGGCGCAGCGCGCCGAAGCGACGCATCAGCGGGCCGGCGAACTGCAGCCAGCGCTCGCCGTCGCCGGGCGCCAGCCGCTCGAGGCTGGCAGCGGTCCGCCCGAGATCCCGGTAGAGCGCCGCCCCGCCGCCGTCGGGCAGCGGGTGGGCGTAGCAGGCCTCCGGGTGGACCCAGCGCAGGCCATGGCGCTCCAGCGCCATTGCGGCGAACACCGGTGACGCCGCGCCGGCGGGATGGACGGCCGAGAACGTGTCGTGATGAAAGCCCGGCAGCGTGAGCTCCTCGGTGATGACGGCCCCGCCGGGTCGAGCCGCCGCCTCAAACACCGTGACCGGGCGTCCCGCCCGGGCCAGCGTGATGGCCGCGGCCAGCCCGTTCGGGCCCGCGCCGATGACGAGGTCCACAGCTTCAGTCAGCCGCGGGCGACGCGCCACACCGAGGCGGCCAGCAGCAGCATCGCGGCGACCGGGACGATCCACCATGCGGCGGCGCCCGCCCCGGCGGCCACCGCCGTGACCGCGAACGCGATCACCACTCCGAGCGCGGTCCGCCAATCGTCGCCGACGACGAAGTCCCAGGTGCCCAGCGCCACTGCGCGCACGCGGCTCATGTCCGAACCGGGGCCTCCTCGACCCGCGGCGGAGTCCGGGCCTCGGCCCGTCGCAGCGTCTGCACCATCGCCAGCCCACAGGCGAGGATCAGCGGGACGAGCACGAGCAGCGCGGCATCGCCCCCGGGCCAGTGTGCCCCGGCGCCCTCGGCGCCCCAGAAGCTGCCGAATGCGGTCAGCATCACGCCGACGCTGAATTTCATCGCGTTCTCCGGCACCTGTGACAGCGGTGCATGGAGCGTGACCCCGGCGAGGGTCACGAGCAGCACGGCCACGAGTGCCGAGGCGGCGGCGAGCGGCACATCGTGCTGGTTGGCGCCGAAGGTGAGCACGATGAACACCACCTCCAGGCCCTCGAGCAGCACCCCCTTGAACGCCACGATGAACGCGTAGGTGTCAAGTCCCTCCCCCACCGCGCCGGCCCCGCGGGCTGCCGAAGTCTCCTGCGCAAACGTCGCCTCCTCGTCGTGCAGCGCCTTGAGTCCGGCGGCGCGCAGCACCGCCTTACGCAGCCATTGCAACCCGAACACGAGCAACAGCCCGCCGACGACAAGGCGCAGCGCGTTGATCGGCAGCGCGGTGAGCGCCGGGCCGAGCGCGGCGATGAGAACCGCCAGGGCGACCAGCGCTGCCCCGACCCCGGTGAGCGCCGAGCGCCAGCTGCGGGAGTAGCCGACCGCGAGCACGATCGTCAGTGCCTCCACGGCCTCGACCATGCAGGCGAGCAGGACCGAGACGGCAAGTCCGAGCTCGGCGGCGCTCATCCGGCTCGCACCTCCGCCGTAGCGTCGAGGCCGAGCTCCTGCACCGCCTGCTCGCGCATCTTGAATTTCTGGACCTTGCCGGTGACCGTCATCGGGAACGCGTCGACGACCTTGACATAGCGTGGGACCTTGAAATGCGCGATCCGACCCTGGCAGAACTCCCGGACGGCGCCGGCGTCGAGCTCCGCCTCACCCCGCGGAATGATCCACGCCATCAGCTCCTCCCCGTAGCGCGCGTCGGGCACCCCGATCACCTGCACGTCGGCGATCTCCGGATGGGCGTAGAGGAACTCCTCCACCTCGCGCGGGTACACGTTCTCGCCCCCGCGGATCACCAGGTCCTTGCTGCGCCCGACGATCTCGACGTAGCCGTCGGCGTCCATCGTCGCCAGGTCCCCGGTGTGCATCCAGCCGTCGGCGTCGATCGCCTCCGCGGTCCGCTCGGGCTCATTCCAGTAGCCGGCCATGACGCTGTAGCCCCGGGTGCACAGCTCGCCGGTCTCGCCACGGTCGACGGTCCGCCCGTCGACCGCGTCGATGACCTTGATCTCAACGTGTGGGTGCACCCGGCCCACCGTCCCGACCCGCTTGTCGAGCGGGTCGTCAAAGGTCGTCTGCGTGGAGACCGGTGAGGTCTCGGTCATTCCATAGGCGATCGAGACCTCATCCATGTGCATGAGCTCGACGACACGCTTCATCACCTCCACCGGACACGGCGAGCCGGCCATGATCCCGGTCCGCAGCGAGCTGAGCTCGAACTGCGCAAAGCGCGGGTGGTCAAGCTGGGCGATGAACATCGTCGGCACGCCGTACAGCGAGGTGCAGGCTTCGTCTGCACAGGCGGCGAGCGTGGCCTCGGCCTCGAACCCCGGCGCCGGGATGATCATCGCCGCGCCGTGGGTGGTGGCGCCGAGGTTGCCCATCACCATCCCGAAGCAGTGGTAGAAGGGCACCGGGATGCAGACGCGGTCGTGCTCGGTGTAGCGGCAGTACTCGCCGACGAAGAAGCCGTTGTTGAGGATGTTGGTGTGGGTGAGCGTCGCGCCCTTGGGAAAGCCGGTCGTGCCGCTCGTGTACTGGATGTTGATCGGGTCCTCAGGCCGGCAGCTATCGGCCCGGGCCCGCAGCGTTTCATCCCCCACGCCGTCGGCCTCGGCCAGCAGCTCGCTCCAATCCGGCGCGTCGAGGATCACCACTCGCTCCAGCGCGGGGAGGTCCGGGCGCACCTCCGCGATCATCGCCCGGTAGTCGGAGGTCTTGAACTGCCCGGCGGCAATGAGCATCCCGCATCCCGATTGCGCCAGCGCGTAGCTGAGCTCCGACGTGCGGTAGGCGGGATTGACGTTGACGAGGATCGCCCCGATCTTGGCGGTGGCGTACTGCACGAGCGTCCACTCAGCGCAGTTGGGGCTCCAGATTCCGATCCGGTCGCCCTTGTCCACACCGGCGCCGAGCAGCGCCCGCGCCAGCTCGTCCACGGCCGCTCCGAGCTCCGCATAGGTGTAGCGCAGCCCCTGCGCGCATGAAACGAGCGCCTCACGGTCACCGAACCGGCGCACCGTCGCGTCGAAGTTGGCCCCGATCGTCTCCGTCAGCAGCGCCACCGTGGTGTCGCCCCGGGTCTGCGAGGCAATCATCGCCACTCCCGTCCTCGTCGGTCTGAGATTACCTGACGATTCTACGTGCCCGCCGACATTCGGGCCGCCGTGTGTGAGGTCACACACGCCAACGCCGCGGTCTGAGTACCTACACTTCGTGTCCTGCCTGGCGCCACCCCGATGACCGTTTGTCACGTCCTGCGCGAGGATCCGGATCTCGCCGAGGCGGTCCCGCCCGGGTTGCGCGCGGAGGCGGTCGGCGCCTGCGTGACCCGCACGCTGCAGCTGCCCCGAGGTGGCTGGAATCCCGCGGAGACCGCGGCGATCGGCACCGGCATCGGGCTGCTGGTGCTCGACGGCCTGCTGCTGCGCCGGGTCGGCGTCGACGGCCGCTTCGGCGCCGAACTGCTCGGTGAGGGCGACCTGCTGCGCCCGTGGCAGGGCGAGGACACCACCCCCGCACTGACGCGCACGACCCGCTGGCGCGTCCTGCAGCCGGTCCGCCTGGCGCTGCTCGACCACGAGGCGGCGCGGTGCTTTTCCGTCTACCCGGAGCTGACGGGCCGCTTCGTCGCCCGCGCGCTTGACCGCAGCCGCAACCTGACCGTCAACATGGCGATCGTCCACCAGGCGCGGGTCAACATGCGCCTGCAGATGCTGTTCTGGCACCTTGCCGACCGGTGGGGACGGGTGACCGCCGAGGGCGTCATGCTGCCGCTCAACCTCACCCACCAGGTGTTGGCCGACCTCATCGGCGCCCGCCGGCCGACCGTGTCAACGTCACTGTCTGAGCTGTCGCGCGAGGGGCGGGTGGCGCCTCTGCGCTACGGCTGGATGCTGAGCGGCGATCCCCCGGGGGAACTGCTGGCGGTGCAGGAAATCGAGATCGCCGGAGGCTGAGCCCCCGGCGGCGCGCATTACCCGCTGACGACCAGCCGCGCGTGCATGCCGGCCTTGAGGTGCCCCGGCATCGTGCAGTACAGCTCATAGGTTCCGGGCCGCAGCGTCCAGGTCGCCTGGCGCAGCTGGCCTGACTGTGCCACTCCCACCGTCTGGGCAGAGGCGACCATCGCACCGCGGGCGTCCAGGCGCCGGATCGCCAGATCATGGGCGTCCTGACCTCGGTTCCACAGCTGGACGATCAGGCGGCCGGCGGGAACGTGGGAGCGTGAGGCCCACAACGACCATTCCTGCGCGTACACGAGCGCCCGGGCCGGCGGGCGGCGGGCGGCGCTCGCCGAGTCAGCCGGAACCGCGGCGGCGCCCGCGAGTGCGGCGACGCCGAGGATGACGCCTGTGGCCCTGCGGATCGTCCCGGATGCCGTCATTGGATCAGCTGATAGCGGGCAAAGCGCCCGGCGCTCGGAATGACCGCGGCCGCCTCCTGACCGAACCACTGCTCCAGCAGCGAGCAATAGACCCCGCGGAAGTCGACGTTCTCACGTTGGTTGCCATCCCCATCGAGATCGGTCAGCGACGGCCACTCGCCGACCATCGTGCCGCTGGCGCGGCTGCCGATCAGCATCGAGACCCCGGCGGCGCCGTGATCGGTGCCCCGCGATCCGTTCTCCTGGGCGCGGCGACCGAACTCCGACCAGACGTGGGTGAGAACCCGGTCGGCGATGCCCCGCGCCTCCAGGTCGGCCTGGAACGCCTCGATCGCCTCGGCGATCACGGGCAGGCCGGTGTCGAACGTCTGCGCCTGGGCGGCATGCGTGTCGAACTGCAGCTCCGGGGTGAGCGCGACACAGCGCAATGGCAGACCGGCGCCGATCATCGCGGCAAGGCCCGCCAGACGCTGCGGGAAATCCGTGCTCGCCGTCTTGGGGTAGGTGACCGGGCTGGTGTAGGCGGCGGTCCCCTGGGCGGTCCGAAACGGCGCCAGCGCGCGGCGGACGTTGCCGACCGCGGAGGCAGCCTGGGCGACCTGGGCGATCGCGGCGTCGCCAGCACGGGCCTGGGCGTCGCCGAGCGTCGAGGCGGAACTGAGGGTCAGGTCGAACACGTTCCCCCACACGCCGTTGAGCCACAGCGAGAAGGACTCGGGGCGGTCGATCGCCGCCACCGGGTTGCGGGCGGTGGCGAGCGTCGGGTTCATCTCGCTGTCCATCGACAGGCCCTGGAGGGGGTTGGACGGGCTGCCGATGAGGTCGAGGTAGCGGCCCATCCAGCCGGTGACCAGCCGCGTGTCGGCAGCGCCGACCTCCCAGTAATGGCGGGAGGTGAAATGCGACAGGTCCGGGTCGCTGTAGCCGATCCCCGGGAACACGGTCACCTTGCCGGCGTCGTGCAGGCGGGCGAACGCCGCGGCGGCCGGACCCCAGTTGAGCCTCGAGTCCTCACGGAACGGCGTGCCCGCCGAGGCCGGCACCGAGAGTGTCGGTCGCAAATTGAGATAGGTCGGGTCCTGGGTGGGTGAGAGAACCGACAGGGAGTCGATCCCCCCGGCGAGGAAGATCGAGACGAGGATCGGGCTCGACGGTCCCTGGACGACGGCCGCCTCGGCGATCCCCTCCGACAGCGCCTGGCCGCCGAGGCCGAGCCGGCCGGCGCCGTACACCGACAAAAGCCCGCCGGCCGCACCGAGCATGAAGCGGCGGCGATCGATGCCCGCCCCGGCCGGGATCGGCATCCGGGGGTCCCACTCCCGGGGGCTGATCCGGCGCCCCCCGGCAACCGCCGCGCGCGCCGCCTCCGCGCGCGTGAATCCGTCGCAGCAGGTGGGGATCCGCGCCCCCATCAGCAGGTCTGCCAATCGGGGGTCGTGGGGATGAGAGCCCGGAGCGCGTTCTGGCGCAGGATCCGGTAGCTGACCTTCTCCCAGTCGGCGGTGATCAGGGCCCCGGCTTCACGGCTGAAGCGCGCCAGCGCATCCATCGTCTCGCCGGACAGGGCCGGGTTCCCCCACGCCGCCAGCGCCGAGCTCACGGCCTGCTCGGGCGTCTCGTCGGCGGGATAGTTCTTGGCGGAGGGATCGATCGTCGAACCTTGGAGGGCGTAGTTGACAGCGCCAAAGCGGGCCGACCAGCGCGAGGTATCCATCCACCGGGTGTAGTCCCACCCCGCGACGTTGGGCGGCTGAAACAGCCGCTGGCCCGAAAGCTCCGCGATCCAGGCCCAGCTGTCGCTCTGAACCGTCTGCCCCTGGGCCCGCAGCAACCCCGCGCAGTAGACGACCGGCGGGATCACCATGCGCGGGCCCTCGTAGAACAGCGGATGCCGGAGGATCGCCTCCATCAGCGGACGGATCTCGAACCGTCCGCGCACATACGCCCGCTCCAGCGAGCGCCGGACCGGCGCCGGGATCGGCGAGCCGACGAAGTAGCCCCACAGCTTGGTCACCATGAAGGACGGGTGCGTGGGGTGCGTCACGCACAGCCGGCAGGTGTCGAGGTAGCCAAAGCGCCCGCGGTGACCGAGGATGTGCTTGATCCCGGTGTCGTGCAGCGTCGGGTCAAACCGGAAGTCGTAGGGCCCGCGGCTGTCTGACCAGCTGTTGGTGAATCCCGTCAGCGCCCGGGCCTGCTCGTGGACATCACGCTGCGTGTACCCGCGGTCAGCGCCGAGCGTGAACAGCTCCATGACCTCACGGCCGTAGTTCTCGTTGGGGCTGTACTTGGTGTTGGAGGTCCCCGACAGCCACAGCAGCATGGCGGGATCGCGGGTCACCTCGACGAGCAGGTCGTGGAAGTTGCCCAGCGCACGAGCGCGCATCATGTGGTTCTGGCGCAGCATCAACGCGGCGGTCGATCCCGCCAGCGAGGTGGCAAACCAGCTGTGCCAGACGAGCGTCATCCGCTCGACGAGCTGATGGCTGGAGCGCACCATCCGGTCAAGCCACCAGCAGTGGTCATCGCCCCAGACGTTGATCGGGTCAAGCGGGGCGCCGCCGGCGCCGTGAGGCGGGCGGCCGATGAGGCGGGCCGCGGCGTGCGGGCGGGTGAGGGACGCGACCGCACCCTCAAGTCCGAGCGCGGCCAGGCGCTTGGCCTCGCCCGGCCGGGGCCCGAAGCCGGCGCGCCACAGCAATCGGGTGGCGTGCGCCTCGGTGAACCGGCCGCGGAGGGTGGCGATCGGTGAGCGGGCAAGCGAGGGCATGATGTGCGGCCGGAGACCCAGTTCCCCAGCACTCACCTGATCGGCAATCACGCCGCCGGGCTTTACCGCAGACCCCAGCCGTGGGCGCAGTGATCCGGTTCTGGGCGCCCCGCGTAGGAAGATGTCAGAGCGTGTTTCGTCCTGCCCTGAACTTCCGCAGTTCCGCCCCGGACCTCAGCCGGCTCGCCGACGAGGACCTGATGGCCCACGTCCAAGACGGCGACACGCGCGCGTTCGCGGTCATCTTCGACCGCCACGGCGATGCGGCGTTCTCGCTCGCCTACAGGATGTGCGGGCGGCGCAGCATGGCCGAGGACATCGTGCAGGAGGCATTTCTGTCGCTGTGGCGCAGCGGCGGTCGCTACGACCGGGCCCGGGGCAGCGTCCGCTCCTGGGTGCTGAGCGTGGTTCGCAACCGAACGATCGATCAGTTCCGGCGTGAGACAGTCCGGGCCGGACGCGATGTCAACGCCGAGGGGATCGTCGAGCAAATGGAGGCATCCAATGACACGGCGGCTGAGGCGGAGCATCGCCAGGACGCCGCCGCCGTCCGCTCAGCGCTGGACGAGCTGCCCTCCGAGCAGCGCCACGTCATCGAACTTGCCTACTTCGGTGGCTTCAGCCACAGCCAGATCGCCGACATGCTCGAACTGCCGGCCGGTACCGTGAAGGGCCGGATGCGGCTCGGATTGACCAAGCTCCGGCTCGCGCTCGGCGGACCGGCAGGAGCGACGCTATGAGGGGGGTCCCACGATGAGCCGGACCGACGGCATGGGACGTGATCCCCACTGCGGCGATGACGTCGCCGCGTACGCGCTCGGCGCGCTCGACGGCGCCGAGCTCGATGAGTTCCGGGCCCACCTGGCGAGCTGCTCGATCTGCCGCGACGAGCTGGCCAGCTTCGAGAGCGTGGTCGAAACGCTGCCGCTCTCAAGCACCCGCCACCGGGCCCCGGTCGATCTGCGCCGACGGGTCATGCGCGCCGTGGAGGACGAAGCCCGCGCGGCCGCGCCGGCGCCCAGCCCCCGTCGCCGTACGCCGGGCCGATGGAACCTGCGTCCGGCGCTGGCGTTCGCCGCGGCGGCGGTGATCGCCGTGGCGGTCGTGATCGGAGTGTCCTCGGGCGGCTCATCGCCATCGCGGATCATTCACGCCCAGGTGACCGGACCGGGCAGGGCCGAACTGCGGCTCAACGGCGGCCACGCCGAGCTGATCGTCAACGGATTGCCAGCGCCCCCGTCAGGCCACATCTACGAGGTCTGGCTCAAACGCGGCAGCAGCGCCCCCTCACCGACCAAGGCGCTGTTCAGCGTCACCGCCTCGGGCCAGGGCGACGTCGATGTCCCGGGCAACCTCAAGGGCGTCTCGCTGGTCATGGTCACCCCTGAGCCCGCCGGCGGCAGCACCGTCCCGACGCACTCGCCGGTGATCAGCGCCTCGCTGGCCTGAGCCGGGCGCCGTCACGCGGGCGCCCGCCGCACCGGCGGCCCTGCACGGCGCGGGTTGCGCAGGTCAAAAGCGGGGGAATGGGGACACTGCCGCGCCGGTCATCACGGCGGTGATCCGATCCAGTCCACCGTCCGTAGTACCGCACGCTGGATGACAACGACCGATCGGAGCCTCTGACCGATGCTTGGACTCGACAACCCCATTCACATCGCATTCCTCCTCATCCCAACCGTCCAGTAGGAGCGGCCGCGGTGCGTATCGCCATCGTCGGTGCGGGCGTCTCGGGCCTTACGACCGCGCACCTGCTCGGGCCCGGTCACGAGGTGACCGTGTTCGAGGCCGCCGGGTACGCCGGCGGCCACACGAACACGATCCGGGTGGACACGGCCGACGAGACCCACCACGTCGACACCGGGTTCATCGTGTTCAACGACCGCAACTACCCGAACTTCCAGCGCCTGCTGGAGCGCCTCCGGGTTGCCTCACAGCCGTCGACGATGACCTTCAGCGTCTCCGACGGCCGCGGCGACTTCGAGTACAACGGCTCGTCGCCCAACGGCCTGTTCGCCAAGCGGGCGCACCTCGTGACGCCGTGGTTTCACCGGATGCTCGCCGACATGGCCCGCTTCAACCGGTCCGCGCGAGAACTCCTGGCGCCGGGGAACACCGCCGCCGGCGGGCCTTCGCTCGGCCACTGGCTCGAGCAGCAGCGGTTCTCACGGCCGTTCATCGAGCGGCTGATCGTGCCCCAGGCCTCGGCAGTGTGGTCGGCCGACCCGGCCCAGATGTGGAGCTTCCCCGCCCGGTTCATGGCCGAGTTCTTCGATAATCACGGCATGCTCGGGTTCCGTGACCGCCCGCGCTGGCGGACGATCAGCGGCGGCTCGGCCCGCTACGTGGAGGCGCTGCTGTCGGCCTTCCCCGGGCGCGTGCGCCTGCGCACACCGGTCACCCGGGTGGTGCGTGAGGCCGACCGCGTGCTCGTCACCCCCGCCGGCGGGGAGCCCGAGCCCTTCGACGAGGTCGTGCTGGCCACGCATTCCGACCAGGCCCTCATGATGCTCGGCGACGCCACCCGAGCCGAGCGCGATCTCCTGAGTGCGATCCCGTATCAGGCCAACCAGGCGGTGCTGCACACCGACGTGCAGATGCTGCCCCGCCGCCGGCGCGCCTGGGCAAGCTGGAACTACCACCTCCTCGACGCCCCGCAGGACCGCTCGACCGTCACCTACCACATGAACCGCCTGCAGTCGCTGCGCTCCGAGCAGGAATTCTGCGTGACGCTCAACCGCACCGGCGAGATCGATCCCCGTCAGGTGATCCGGACGATCGACTATGCCCACCCGGTCTACACCGCCGCCGGCGTCGACGCCCAGCGGCAGTTCGGCGAGATCAACGCGCGCAACCGCACCCATTTCTGCGGCGCATACTGGGGTTGGGGCTTCCATGAGGACGGCGTGGTCAGCGCGCTGCGCGTCGCCGAGCGCTTCGGAGCGTCACTGTGAGCGCGTCGTGCCTGTACACCGGGACGATCCGCCATCGCCGCACCGAGCCGCCGCGGGAGTTCCGCCACCCCCTGGCCCTCGCGTACATCGATCTGGCCGAGCTGCCCTCGCTGCTCGGCGGCCGGCTCCTGCGCCGTGGCCCCGGCGCGCTGCGCTTCCGACGCAGCGACTACCTCGGCCCGGCGCAGGTGCCGCTTGATCAGGCGGTGCGCGACCGGGTGCAGGAGCTGAGCGGCCGGCGTCCGGCAGGCCCGATCCGCCTGCTCGCCCAGCTGCGGTCGTTCGGGCTCTGCTTCAACCCGGTGTGCTTCTACTACTGCTTCGACGATGCCGAGCAGCTGCAGAGCGTGCTCGCCGAGGTAACCAACACCCCGTGGGGCGAGCGCCACAGCTACCTGCTCGCCGGCACCACCCCGGATGCGGGGATCGTCTCGGGCAGCTTCGCCAAGGAGCTGCACGTGTCCCCGTTCATGGGCATGGATCACGTCTATGAGGCCCGGGCCTCCCGGCCCGGAGAGGCCCTCTCGGTCCACATCGCCAGCCTCCGCAGTGGCCACACGACCTTCGACGCGACACTGGCGATGGAGCGCCGGGAGCTCACCCGATCGTCGGTGGCGCGGATGACGGCGCGGTTCCCGCTGGCCACCGCCCGCGTGCTGGGGCTCATCTACGGTCACGCGGTCGGCCTCAAACTGGCCGGCGTCCGCGTGCACCCCCACCCCCGGGCGGTGGCGTGATGGCCGTGATGACCGCCTCCGACGCCCGTGGCTGGCGCCTGGCGGGCTCGCTGCTGCTCCGCCAGATCCGGGTCGGCAGCCTCGTCGTCGTGGAGGGCGGACGGCGGCGGACGTTCGGGTCCGGAGCGCCGAGCGCCGTGATCGACGTGCACGACCCCAGCTTCTGGCAGATGCTGATGCGCGGCAGCCGGGGACTGGCGGAGTCCTATGCCCAGGAGCTGTGGGACTCGCCTGATCTCGTCGCCGTCATCCGTGTCGCCGCCCGCAACGCGGTGTTGATCGACCGCGTCCGCGCGCTGACCCTGCCGCTGTGGGCGCCGCACCAGCGTGTCCGCGCCCTGCTCAACCGCCGCACGCGGCAGCGCAGCCGACGTGACATCGCTGCCCACTACGACCTCGGCAACGACCTGTTTGAGCGGATGCTCGACGAGACGATGATGTACTCGTGCGCCCTGTTTCACCGTCCGGGGATGACCCTGGCCGAGGCATCGGAGGCCAAGCTCGAGCGCGTCTGTGAGGAACTGGCGATCGGTCCCGACGATCACGTGCTGGAGATCGGCACGGGCTGGGGCGGATTTGCGATCCATGCCGCCGCCACCCGGGGCTGCCGGGTGACGACCACGACGATCTCCTCCGAGCAGCACGATTACGCCGTCGCCCGGGTCCGCGCCGCCGGACTGCAGGACCGGGTCACGGTGCTCAAGCGTGACTACCGGGACCTGCGCGGCCGCTACGACAAGCTCGTCTCGATCGAGATGATCGAGGCGGTCGGATGGCAGCACATCGGGCTGTTCTTCGCCCGCTGCTCGGAGCTGCTGTCGCCGAGCGGCGCGATGCTGCTGCAGGCGATCACCATCGACGACCGGGCCTACGAGGTCGAGAAGGCCTCCAAGTCGTTCATCAAGGAGTACATCTTCCCTGGGGGCTGCCTGCCCTCGATGGAGGTCATCATGCGTCACGTGGCGCGGCGCACCGACCTGCAGGCGGTCGGCCTCGCCGACATCACCTCCAGCTATGTCGAGACGCTGCGGCGCTGGCGCCACAACTTCCAGGCCCACGCCGCAGACCTCGCCGCGCGGGGCTACGACGAGCGCTTCCAGCGCATCTGGACGCTGTATCTCGCCTACTGCGAGGGGGGCTTTGCCGAGCGGCGCATCTGCGACGTCCAGCTGCTGCTGGCCAAGCCCCAGTGGGCGGTCAACGCCCGGGCCGACGTGCACAGCGCTGAGCTCGAAGCGACCGGCTGAGCCGGTTCCGCGGACGGTTGTGCAATCTAAGCCCCGTATGGGGGCTTAGATTGCACTGGGGGGTCCGGCGTCCGCGTCGGCGTCCCCGTCGGCGTCCGCGTCGGCGTCCGCGTCGCCGATCACCCGCTGAGCGATCGCGAACGCGGCGTTGGCCGCCGGCACCCCGGCGTACACCGACGTGTGCAACAGCACCTCGCTGATCTCGGCCGGGGTCAGCCCGTTGCGCAGGGCGCCGCGGACGTGCATCTCGATCTCGTTCTCCCGGCCCAGCGCGGTGAGCACCGCGAGCGTGACCATGCTGCGACTGCGCCGGTCCAGGCCTTCCCGGGTCCACACCGCGCCCCAGGCGAACTGCGTGATGAATTCCTGAAACGGGGCCGTGAACTCGGTGGTGCGCTCGATCGCCCGGTCGACGTGGGCATCGCCGAGCACCGCCCGGCGGACCTCCATGCCGGCGGGATCCAGCTCGTCGCTCACGCCGATACCTCAACCCCGGCCAGGTGGGCGGCGATCAGTTCGGTGACCGCGTCAGCGCGCTCGACGCTGACCAGGTGCGCGCCGGGATCGAGCACCTCCAGCCGCGCCCCGGGCACCGTCTCGGCGATCAGCCGCCCGTGCTCTGGCGGGGTCGCCGGGTCCTCGGCACCGGCGATCACCAGGGTCGGCGCGGCGATGCCGGGCAGCCCCGGTCGCAGGTCCATCGCCGCGATCGCCTCACAGCATGCGGCGTACCCCTCGGCGGCTCCGGAGCTGATCATGGCTCGGTAATGCGCGACCACGTCGGCGTGGGACTCGGCGAAGCCCGGCGTGAACCAGCGGCTGAGCACCGCGTCGGCGACGGCCGCCGGGGTCCCCGCCCCGCGCACCGCGGCGGCCCGCTCGTGCCAGCCCTCGGCGGGCGGCAGGTGGGCGGAGGTGCAGATGCAGATCAGGCGGTCCAGACGCTCGGGGGCGTTGATCGCCAGCCACTGGCCGACCATGCCGCCGAGCGACAGACCGCAGTAGGACGCGCTGGCGATCCCCAGGCGGTCCATCATCGTCACCACATCACTGGCGATCTCGTCGATCGTGTACGGGCCGGTGGGCACCGGTGAGCCACCGTGACCGCGATGGTCAAAGCGGATCACCCGGTGGGTGGCGGCCAGCGCCGGCAGCTGGGACTCCCACATCGCCATCGTGGTGCCCAGCGAGCCGCCCATCAGCAGCACCGGCGCATCGGCGTGACCCTGAGCGTCACAGTTGAGATCGACGGGGATCACCGGCGGTGGGCCTCCAGCGCCCGAGTGATGAGCGTGTCGGCACCGTCGGGCGACGCGGCACCCGACGACGCGGAGGCAGCGAGGTTGGCACGCATCCGCTCAGGATCGACCTCCAGCCCCTCGAGCAGCTCCCGGCCCCACGCGGTCGCGGACCCGGTGAGCGCCAGCAGCTCGCCGTAGACCCCCCACTCCGCCTGCCACGCGCCGGCGGCGCGCTCGTGCTCCTGCTCCATGCAGGCCAGGGCGTCGGCGACGAGCCCGGGCGTCCGCTTCGTGCAGGCGAGCACCGAGACCGCGGCGACCGGGTTGCGCTTGTGCGCCATCGCGCTGGAGCCGCCCCGGTCAGGGCCGCCACCCTCCCGGCATTCGGCCACCTCCTGGGCGGCCAGGAGTGTCACGTCCCGGGCGATCTTGGCCAACACGCCGCTCAATGCTCCCAGACCGGCGGCGAGCATGACGGGCCGCACCCGGATCGGCTGCCAGGGCAGCACCGGAGCGACGAGACCGAGCGTCTCGGCGACCCGTGCCGCGATGGCCGGATCACGGCCACCGACGGGCCCCCCCATCTGCACGGCCAACTCGTGCTCGGCGATGTGCTGCAGGTGGCGGCGGGCGCCGTCGAGCCCGTCCAGCCAGCCGGCGGCGCGCAATCCGAACGTCGTCGGTAGGGCCTGCTGGAGCAGGGTGCGCCCGATCATCGCGGTCGACCGGTGGGCGTCAGCGAGGGTGGCGGCCCCGTCGGCGGCGGCCCGGGCGTCGGCCAGCAGCGGTGTGAGCGAACGCTGGGCGACGAGCATCAGGGCGGTGTCGACGATGTCCTGGCTGGTGGCACCGAGGTGGACGTGGTCACGCGCGGACTCGGGTACCGCGCCCCGCAGCGCCCGGACGAGCCCGACAACCGGGGTGGCGTTGGCGGCAGTCGCCACGGCGAGCGCGTCACGGTCAAACGCCGGCGCCCGGCAGGCGGCGGCGATCTGCTCGGCGGACCCGGCGGGGATCAGCCCCTCGGCCGCGCACGCCCGGGCCAGCGCAGCCTCGACGTCGAGCATCGCCTGCAGCCAGGCGAGGTCGGTCAGCTGCGCGGCGACCGGCCCGCGGGCGTAGATTCCACTCAGCAGCCCGGCGTCAGATGTCAAAGAAGACCGTCTCGCCGGGCCCCTGGATGCGGATGTCGAACCGGTATCCGCCGTCGTGGGGCGCTGCGACGAGGGTCGCACGGCGATCGGCCGGCACCTGCGCCAGGATCGGATCCTCGGCGTTGGCCTGCTCCTCGTCGGCGAAGTAGATCCGGGTGACCACGCGGTTGAGCATGCCACGCGCGAACAGACTGACGTCGATATGGGGTGCCTGCAGGCGTCCTCCGGCCTCCGGCACGCGTCCCGGTTTGACGGTGACGATCTCAAACGTCCCGTCGCCGGCCTCGACGCCGTAGCGGGCGAAGCCGCGGAACCCGTCGAGTTCGGACGGGCCGCCGTGCTCGTGCAGGTCGGCGAAGCGTCCTTCCGGGTCGGCCTGCCAGATCTCGATCAGGTGGTCGGGAACCGGCTGCCCGGCGCCGTCGTAGACGGTTCCGGTGATCGTGAACGCGCCGGGCGTGCCCTCAGCGACCACGTGCGGGCCCTCGGGCCACGGCAGGCCGATGGCGAAGTAGGGCCCGACAGTCTGGGATGGGGTGAGGCCGAAGATCACAGCGCCTCCTCAAACGGCGTCGCCGCCGGGCCGCGCAGATAGATGTCGAACTCGAACGCCTGGGCCCAGTCGGGCCGCGTGGCGTGGATCGAGAAGCGGGAGATCATCCGTTCCCGGGCCTGCTCGTCGGTGACCGAGTTGAAGATCGGGTCATAGGGGAAGAACGGATCGCCCGGGAAGTACATCTGGGTGACGAGCCGCTGAGTGAACGCTCGCCCCATCAGCGAGAAGTGGATGTGAGCCGGCCGCCAGGCGTTGTAGTGGTTGCCCCACGGGTAGGGCCCGGGCTTGATCGTCGTGAAGCGGTAGCGGCCCTCGTCGTCGGTGATGCAGCGGCCGGCCCCGGAGAAGTTGGGATCCAGCGGCGCGGGCCAGTTGTCCCAGCGGTGCAGATAGCGCCCGGCGGCGTTGGCCTGCCACACCTCGACCAGCGTGTTGCGCAGCGGCTTGCCCTCGGTATCGAACACCCGCCCGTAGACGATGATCCGCTCGCCGATCGGCTCGCCCTCGTGCTGGGTGGTGAGGTCGGCGTCGGCGGAGGAGACGACGCGCAGATCACCGAGGGCCGGTCCGGTGATCTCGGTGATCGTGTGCGGGAGGTAGACGAGCGGCTGCTTGGGGTGGCGCAGCGTCGTCGACTTGTAGGGCGGGTAGTCGAGCGCCGGGTGGGCGCCGGCCGGCTCGCGGACATAGTTGCCGGGGGTGTCGGCGATCGGCGTGTAGATCTTCTCGCTCGTCGGCTCCGTGCTCATCGGTCTCTCTCTCCTCTGCGATCAAGCGGTCAGCGGCTCAGCAGTTCGCGCAGAGCCGACAGCTCCTCGTCGGTCGGCGGCGGCGTGCGGCGTGGCTCGGGGTCGATGGCCAGTTCCCAGCCGGTCGCCTCACGCACCTGGCCCGGCTCCACGCCGGGGTGCAACTGGGTGAGCGTCAGCTCACATGTCTCGGGATCGGGCTCCATCACCCCGAGGTCGGTGACCACCGCGGTCGGACCGCGGCCGTGGAACCCGAGGCGCTCGCGGTCCCCCGGACCGTCGCCGAACCCGACCGTCGTGCGGAAGTCAAGCCGCTGCACGAACGTCCGCGGCGAGTGCGGGGCGATGACCACCACCTCCTGGCAGCAGGCGGCGATCTCCGGCGCACCACCGGCGCCCGGTAGTCGCGTCCGCGGCTGCGCGTAGTCGCCGATCACCGTCGAGTTGAGGTTGCCGAACCGGTCGACCTGGGCGGCGCCGAGAAATGCCACCTGGACCCGGCCAGGGCCGATCCAGTAGTTGAACATCTCCGGCACCGAGACGACCGCATCGGCGGTCTCGGCCAGCTCGCCGTCGCCGATCGACAGGGGGATGTGAAACGGCTTGGCGCCGATCGTGCCCGACTCATAGA
>JBAWFG010000291.1:0-2606 GCA_049591655.1 Solirubrobacteraceae bacterium | reverse complement strand
GGCGTGGAGTCGGCGGTGATCGCGCCGCTCGACGGCGGGGACAGCCATCGCTTCGACTGCGACCTGGTGATCGTCTCCGGCGGCACGATCCCGGCCACCTCGCTGCTGCTGCAGGCCGGCGGCCAGTCGGCGTATGACGTACAGCGCGGGCACTTCGCGCTTGCCGCGCTCCCCGACGGCGTGTTCGCCGCGGGTGAGGTCGCCGGCGTGACCGGGGATGCGGCGGTCGCGGCATCCGGCGAGCTGGCCGGGCTGCGCGCGGCGGTGAGTGCCGGGCACCCCAGTGGCCCGGCTGACCCGCGCATTGCGGAGCTGCAGGCCGTCCCGGAAGCGCGTGAGGAGGTGGCGGTCGCGCCGGCGGTCAGCGGCGAGGGCCGCGGCAAGTGCTTTGCCTGCCTGTGTGAGGACGTCACCAGCAAGGACGTCCACCTCTCGATCGAGGAGGGCTATGACTCGATCGAGTTGTCCAAGCGCTACACGACGGTGACGATGGGCCCGTGCCAGGGACGGATGTGTCAGCTGCCCGCGGTGCGGTTGATGGCCCAGGAGACCGGCCAGAGTCTCGGCGACGTCGGCGTCACCACCGCGCGCCCGCCGTGGGTATCGGTGCCGATGGGGATCCTCGGCGGCCGGCCGGTCGAACCGGCCAAGCGCTCGGCGATCCACGACCGCCACCGCGAGCTCGGCGCCACGATCAAGTGGGCCGGCGACTGGCGGCGCGCCTATGACTATGGCGATCCGGAGGGGGAGGCGCTGGCCGTCAACCGCGCCGCCGGGCTGATCGACGTCTCCACGCTTGGCAAGCTGATCGTCCGTGGGCCCGATGCCGGTGACTTCCTTGATCGGCTCTACCCCAACCGCTTCTCCAACCTCAAGCCGGGGCGGATCCGCTACGGGGTGATCAGCTCCGATGCCGGACGGATCGTCGACGACGGGACGATCTGCCGGATCGACGAGGACAGCTTCTATGTGACGACCACCTCCAGCGGGGCCGGCGCGGTCGAGGAGTGGTTCGGCTGGTGGCTGGCCGACTGGGGCGGGCAGGTCACGCTCACCGACGTCACCCAGGGCCTTGGAGCGGTCAATCTCGCCGGGCCCCGGGCGCGGGAGATCATGTCGGCGGTCTGTGACCTGGACTGCTCCAACGAGTCCTTTGCCTACCTCGACGGCAAGCAGGGGATGATCGCCGGGGTGCGCTGTCTGATCCTGCGGATCGGGTTCGTCGGCGAGGTCGGCTACGAGATCCACTTCCCGTCGGCCTACGGCCCCCACATCTGGGATGCGCTGATGGAGGCCGGGCGCGGCCACGGGCTGCGGCCGTTCGGTCTGGAGCCCCAGCGGATCCTGCGTCTGCAGAAGATGCACATCCTCGTCGGCCAGGACACCGATTCGGAGTCGACGCCGTTCACCGCGGCGATGCCGTGGATCGTCAAGCTCGACAAGGAGCAGGACTTCATCGGCAAATGGGCGCTCGCCCACTACGCGCAGCAGACGCCGGCCACGGCGCTGGTCGGGTTCACGCTGCCCAACGGCGACGTGCCCACCGAGGGCGCGGTCGTCATCGACGAGCACGGCGCCCCCGCCGGCCAGGTGACCAGCTCCCGCCACTCACCGGTGCTTGATCGCACGATCGGGCTGGCCTGGGTCCCCGGATCGCTCGCTCACGACGGCGCCCAGATCACGATCTCCGACGAGGGGCGCCAGCTGCGCGCCGAGATCCAGACCCGGCCGTTCTATGACCCCGACGGCGAGGTGCTGCGCTCGTGAGCCTGGATTTTCTTGCCGTTGCCGCCGGTGACGAGGTCATCGCGCGCTCGCCGATGGAGCCCTGCGCGCGGGCGGCCGGGGCGCGGTTCGCTATCCGCGGCGGCTGGAACATCGCCGTCGCCTATCCGCGCGCGCCCTCGGGCCCGGTGGGCTTCAGCGACAGCTCCCACCTGCGCACATTGGAACTGCAGGGCGAGAGCGAGGAGCTCGACACCGCCGCTGGTTTGCCGCTGCCCCTGGGCACCGCGCTCCGCGTCGACGATGCCTGGTGGTGCCGCTTGACGGCCACCCGGGCGCTGATCGTCGGCGGGAGCGCGGATGTCCCCGGCGCGCTCGACGTCACCTCCAATTTCGCCGCGCTGACGATCACCGGGCCGGCGGCGATCGAGACCTTCGCCCGGTTCTGTGCGCTTGACCTGCGTCTGACCGTAACCCCCGTCGGTGCGCTGCGCCCCGGATCGATCGGCCGCCAGCCCGGGATCCTCATCCACGAGGCGCGCGAGCGCTATCTCATCCTGTTCGGCTGGGCGACCGGCGAGTACATGTGGTCGATCGTCGCCGACGCCGCCGAACACCTCGGTGGCGGCCCGATCGGCGCCGACGCGTTGGAGCCTCTCGATGCGTGACATCTTCCGCCGCCGGCGCATGTGGCGCCGCGGTTGCGAGCTCAAGAGCTCCTATGACGTCGTCATCATCGGCGGCGGCTCACACGGTCTGGCCACCGCCCATTACCTGCGCGAGCACGGGATCTCCGACATCGCGATCCTGGAGAAGCGCTACATCGGATCCGGCGCCTCCGGCCGTAACACGACGATCCTGCGCTCCAACTACAAGACGCC
>JBAWFG010000290.1:0-6591 GCA_049591655.1 Solirubrobacteraceae bacterium | reverse complement strand
GGGGGAGCGGCTTCGAGGACCTAAGCTAAGTAGAGGAGTCCGGACCGGAGCCGGAGCCCCGGTTGCGCAGCCAGTCAGCGACCTGCTGGCTCACGTCCCCCATTTGGGTACCGAGGGTCGTGACGTTGTCCCCGAACTCACGGAACAGCGCGCGGAAGCGCTCGGCGTAGAACTCCATCGCATCGGACGCCTCCTCACGGACGTTGGTCTGGTCGGTGCGGCGCCGGTATTCGCCGCGCACGATGCGGTCGTACTCGCCGCCCTGGACCCAGCGCATGACCTCAGAGACGCGGCGGACGGCGTAGGAGTGGGTGGCGCCGATCTCCAAAAAGAAGCGCCGCACGCGGTCGTGGGAGTCCTCCCAGTTCTCATATTCCATCGCCTGGGCCATGAACGCGTCGAGGTCAAGCGTGTCGGCGGGCAGGCCGGCGGCGGTGACCATCAGCGTGCGGCAGACGATCCGCGGGTCCCGCACGGCGAGCGTGGCGGCACGGTCACAGCTGAGCTCTGCGGCGCGCATCCACTCGAGCAGGACCGCCCGGACCGCCCGCAGCGGCAGGCCGAGCATGAGCGGCAGGTTGACCCCGGCCCGCATCAGGATGTCGAGCGCCGTCATGTAGAGCACGTGATCGGACAGGATGTGGCCGAGTTCGTGGGCGAGCACCACCCGCCGCTCGCCCTGGCCGAGGCGCTCATACAGCGAGGAGTCGAAGATGACCATCGGGTTCTGGGAGCCGATCGTCCGGGCGTTGGCCAGCATCGAGGCGCTCACGTACAGGTCGTACTGCGCGGGCATGTCCAGGATGGTGCAGACGCCGACGTGTGACGCCCACAGGTCGGGCAGCTGGCGCTCGGACACTCTGACCGAGTTGCCGAGGTAGAACTGGCGCAGGGCCCGCTCGTAGCGGAACTCGACGAGCTTGCGCACGACGGTGTCGAGCATCGGCACCGCCTTCAGCGCCGCCGTTGCCGCCCGGTCGGCCGGGTGCTCGTAGGCCTTGGAGGAGATCTCCGGGTACGGCTCGATCGCTTCAGGCAGCATGTCCGACATGGGGTGGCCCACCCTACTCCTGCCGGAACGCTCAGGAAAGGGGTGAGCCGCCGGCGCGCGCCGGCCCGGAACCCGGTGGTGCCTACCGGAGCGCTGAGGCGGCCGGGTCGTAACGGTAGGGGCGGTGACGATGCGGCGTGGCGGTGCTGCCGTCACGGTTGGTTCTGGCTGGTCCGGACGGCGTGTCGCGGTTCTGGGTGAGGGCTGCCCAGGCGAGGGGCGAGACGACGAGGACGAGAACGGCCAGGCAGAGAATCGCGTTGAGAGTGAGGATCAGGGTCATCGGTTTCCTTTGGGTCGGGGGCGTTCTCTCAGAGTGCGCGACGTCGGTTATGGAACGGCAAGCTGTCGGTAGCGCCCCGGGAAGGCTGTGGGAGAATCGCTGCGGCATGGACTCGGGTGCGCGGGTGCTGGTAGTCGATGACGAGCACGCGCTCCGTCGGCTGCTGCGTCTCTACCTGGAGAAGGAGGGCTACGTCGTGATCGAGGCCACCGACGGCCTTGATGCGTTGTCGGTGCTGCGCCGCGGGGGCGTCGATCTTGCCCTGGTCGATGTGATGCTGCCTGGGCTTGACGGCTTTGAGGTGGTGAGGCGCGTGCGCGCCGAGTCCGGGGTGCCGATCATCCTGATCACCGCGCGTGGCGAGGAGGCCAACCGCGTCGCCGGGTTGGAGCTCGGCGCCGATGACTATGTCGTCAAGCCGTTCTCGGCACCCGAGGTGGTGGCCCGGGTGCGGGCCAACCTGCGCCGGGCCCGGGGTCTGGTGGGGGAGGCCGGCCCGCTGCGTCACGGAGCGCTGGAGGTCGACGAGCAGGCGCGCCGGGTCACCGTCGAGGGCCGCGAGATCGAACTGACCCGCCGGGAATTCGACCTGCTGGCCGCGCTGCTGCGTGACCCCGGGCGGGTCCACACGCGGGAGGCGTTGCTCGACCTTGTCTGGGGCTCTCCGGCCTTCACCACCAAAACGGTCGACGTGCATGTCGCCGGGCTGCGCCGCAAGCTGGGCGATGCGCTCAACGTGCGGGCGCTGCGCGGCGTGGGTTACCGGCTGGAGGACTGAGATGACCGCTCGGTTTGCATCGCTGCGGCTGTGGCTGCTGATCGCGATGATCGCCAGCGCCGCCGTCGGCCTGGGGGCGGCGGTCGTGCTGTTTCGCCACGTGGAGAACTCACACGAACGCGCGGCCGACACAGCCAAGGCGCTCGGGGAGGCGCGGTTCATCGCCACCCAGGCCCAGGCGGGTGCCGACGCCGCTCAGCTGACGGCGTTGCAGGGCGTCCTGCTCAACGACCAGGTCACGGTGGTGCGGGGTGGCCGGACGATCTTCCGGGGTCCGGCGCGGCCGGGCCGTGAGTTCGAACTGCGCGTCCAGGCGCCGTTCCCCGGGGGCCTGGTGCGGATCGTCGACTACACCTCGCCGGCAGCGAGCACGACGCTCGAGCTGACCCTGATCACTGCGGGCGTGCTGGCGCTCGTGATCGCTGCCGCAATCGTGACCGCCACCGTGGTCGCCCGGGCGGTGCGCGGCCCGGTCGGGCGGGCGATCGATGCCGCCGAGCGCGTCTCGCGCGGCGAGCTGAGCGCCCGCATGGGCAGCTCGGGGCCCGAGGAGCTGGTCAAGCTGGGGCGGGCGTTTGACGAGATGGCGGCGCGGCTGGAGCGCGCTGACCGTGATCAGCGTCAGTTCCTCGCCGACGTGGCCCATGAGATCGCCACCCCCGTCAACACCGTCTCGGGCTTCGCGTTGGCGCTCGCCGACGGGGCCGCCCACGAGCCACAGCAGCGCGAGGAGGCCCGAGCGCTGATCACGACCGAGACCGGGCGCCTGCGCGACCTGCTCACCGATCTGCGCCAGCTGACCCATCTCGATCTGGCCGAGGGTGTCCGGCCGGCGATCGTCGAGCTTCAGCCGTTCGCCCAGCAACTGGTCACCCGCTTTCGCCAGGCGGCCGCTGCCGCCGGGATCCGGCTGACGTTCGCGGTTGCCGGGACCGAGGTGCGCACCGACCCCCGGCTGCTGGAGATGATCGCCTCCAACCTGCTCTCCAACGCGATCCGCTACACCCCGGCCGGTGGTCACGTCACCCTCCGGGTTCGGCGGCGGGGCGACAAGCTCGTGCTCAGCGTGCGTGATGACGGCGTCGGGATCGCGCCTGAGCAACAGCAGCGGATCTTTGAACGCCTGTACCGGGTCGACAGCACCCGGGACCGCGCCACGGGCGGCTCGGGGCTGGGTCTGGCGATCGCCCATCGGGCCGCCCACAATCTCGGCGGTCACATCGAGCTCGACAGCGCGCTCGGGCGCGGCAGCGAGTTCCGCCTGGTCGTCGCGGTGGGCCCAAACGGGTGACAATTGGCCCGTGGCCACCGTCGTTGCTCAGCGCACCATTTCCGGGACGGTCGCCGGCGCCGAGCGGATCTGGTGTGACACGTCGGGCTGGGCGCGATGGGTCGACGGCCTGGACCGCGTGCTGGAGGTGAGTGGTGCGTGGCCGCAGCCCGGCGGCGTGGTGCGCTGGGAGTCCGGGCCGGCCGGCCGCGGCCAGGTCGCAGAGACGGTCGTGCAGCGGCGGGCGGGCGAGTGCATCGCGCTCGATGTGCGCGACGACTCGATCGACGGCCGCCAGACGGTCGCGTTCACCCCCGCGCCCGACGGGGTGCATGTCACCCTGGAGCTCTCCTACCGGATCCGCCGCCGCTCGCCGGTCACGCCGCTGATCGACCGGTTGTTCGTACGCCGCGCGATGGAGCAGTCACTGGAGCGGACCCTGGCGCGGTTCGGCGCCCAGCAGCGCTGACGTCCGGCCGCCTGGGCGGCCCGCGCTCTTTAGACTCGCTCACGGCCCGGGCCGGGAGCCCGGAGCGTTGCCAGCGAGAGCGAGGAGCTCATGTTCGTCTTCACAGCCGCCGTGGTCGGCGCCGGCACGATGGGTGGGGAGATCGCCCATTCGATCGCCTCCGCCGACATCCCCGTGGTGCTCAAGGACACCGCCCAGGCCCCGCTCGAGGTGGCGCGGCGCCGCGCCGAGGGCCTGTGGCAGGCCCAGGTCGACGCGGGCAAGCTGCCGGCCGCGGAGGCCGAGCGCCGGCTGTCGCTGATCCGGGGGACGACCGACTACTCGGGTTTCGGTGAGGTCGACTTCGTGATCGAGGCGGTCCCGGAGCGGATGGAGATCAAGCAGCAGGTGTTCTCCGAGCTCGACGCGGCGACCCCCGGCCACGCCATCCTCGCCTCCAACACCTCGTCGCTGTCGATCACCGAGATCGGCGAGGCGACGATGCGGCCCGACAAGGTCGTCGGCTTTCACTTCTTCTACCCGGTGTCGCGCAACCGGCTGATCGAGGTCACCGAGGGCGAGGACACCTCCGCTGAGACCGCCCAGACCGCCGCCAGTTTCGCTCAGGCGATCCGCAAGCTGGCGATCCGCTGTGCCGAGGCCCCCGGCTTTGTCGTCAACCGGGTGCTCAACGCGGGCGTCACCGAGCTGTGGCGCGCGCAGGAACAGACGGGCATCGACGTGAAGGAGTTCGATCGGATCCTTGCCGAGAACTCGCCGTCGGGCTACGGGCCGTTCTACATCGCCGACGTGCTCGGTCTCGACACGGTGGTGGCGGTGGCCGAGTACATGCAGGCGTCGATGGGCGAGCGCTTCGGCGTGCACGCCCGGATGCGGGAACTGGTCGATGCGGGTCAGGTCGGCGCCAAGACCGGACGGGGGTTCTATGAGCACTCAAGCTGAAGCGGTGATGGCCGAGTTGGGCGAGCGTTACGCGCTCAAGTCGTTCGTCGAGTGCTGTCTGATCCTCGAGGAGGGGGTCGCCGCGGCCAAGGACATCGACACCGGGATGGTCGTCGGCGCGGGGTTTGACCCGCCGCCGCTGGCGGGCGCCGACCGGGCCGGGCTCGACGTCGTGCTGGCGCGGCTGGAGCGCGCCGTGGCGGAGTGGGGCGAGGACTTCACCCCGCCGGCGATCCTGCGCCGGCTGGTGGCCCAGGGACGGCTCGGAGTCTCGAGCGGCCAGGGCTTCTTCCCCTATCCACGTCCCGACGAGGGCTACGCGGAGCGCCCGGTCAAGCTCGAGACCCGCGGCGCGGTGGCGATCGCGTGGCTGGACCGCCCGCCCGCCAACTCGCTGTCGCCGGACATGATCACCGCCATCCGCGAGGCGTGGGAGAGCCTGCAGGGCTCCCCGGTGCGGGCGCTGATCTTCGCCTCGGCCAACCCGATGCTGTTCTGTGCCGGTGCCGACCTCAAGGCGTTTTCAGCGATGGACGCGGCGGGCGGCCGGGCACTGGCCGACGACGCCCACGCGCTGTTCCGTTCGCTGGAGACCTCGCCGATCGTGACCATCGCCGCCGTCAATGCCGCCGCGCTCGGGGGCGGCTGCGAGCTGGCGATGGCCTGCGACTTCCGTCTGGCCGCCGACTGCGCGAGCTTCGGTCAGCCGGAGATCAGCCTGGGGATCATCCCCGGATTCGGGGGCACCCAGCGGCTGCCGCGGCTGATCGGCGAAGCCCGGGCGCTGGAGCTCAACCTGACCGGCGAGCCGATCGGAGGGGTGGAGGCATACGAGATCGGGCTCGCCAACCGCGTCGTCCCCGGCCATGAGCTGCTCGACACGGCGCTGGCCTGGGGGCGCAAGCTCGCCGGCCAGGCGCCGCTGGCGGTGGCCGAGATCAAGCGGGTCTCCGCGGCCGCCGACCTTGATGACGGGATCGCGCAGGAGAAGGCCGCGTTCGCGCAGGTGTTCGCCTCCGCCGACGGGCAGGAGGGGATCGCGGCGTTCCTCGGCAAGCGGGCCCCGCGCTGGACGGGGGAGTGAGCTCCGCCGGCCGTCTGGCGCAGCTCATCCGCGACGCCGGCAAGGTGGTGGCGCTGACCGGCGCCGGGATCTCGGTGCCGTCGGGGATCCCGGATTTCCGCACCCCTCAGACCGGCCTGTGGCACAACGTCGACCCGATGGAGGTCGCCCACATCGACGTCTTTCGCCGCGATCCACAGCGCTTCTGGCACTTCTACGGCGACCGCTTCCAGACCCTGGAGTCAAAGCGGCCCAACGGCGCTCACGCCGCGCTGGCAACGCTCGAGCAGGCGGGGCTGCTCGCCGCGGTGATCACGCAGAACATCGACCGCCTCCACGCCCAGGCGGGCACCCGGACGCTGATCGAGGTGCACGGCACGATCGAACACTCCTCGTGCCTGGTCTGCGGGGAGCGATATCCGCTCGCCGAGGTGCGGGAGCGCCAGCGGGCCGACGACGCCGGAGTCCCGCGCTGCGGGTGCGGGGAGCCGCTCAAGCCCGATGTCGTCCTGTTCGGCGAGTACCTGCCCGCCGATGCGATCGACCGCGCCCAGCGGCTGGCGATGGCGGCCGATCTGATGCTGTGCGTCGGCTCCTCGCTGGAGGTCCACCCGGTGGCCCAGCTGCCGGAGCTGACGCTGTCAACCGGTGGCCAGATCGCGATCGTCACCCAGGGCGCGACGCCGTTCGACGACCGGGCCGCGGTCCGGATGGACGGCGACGTCGAGCATGAGC
>JBAWFG010000289.1:0-16592 GCA_049591655.1 Solirubrobacteraceae bacterium | reverse complement strand
AGAGCCCGATCACGTGCACGCCCTCCTGGGCGGCCGAGTTGGCGATCTGCGAGGGGGTCAGGCGAATCCCCTCATAGACGACGTCCATGCCGGCGTCGCGGGCGCGCACCGCGATCTGCTCGGCTCCGTTGGAGTGGCCGTCGAGGCCGGGCTTGCCGACGAGGAACTTCAGCCGCCGGCCGAGCACCTCGCTGACCCGCTCGACCTCGTCGCGCACGTCGGCGAGGTCCTCGCCTGGGGCCGCGGTCGCCTCGCCGACGCCGGTCGGCGCCCGGTACTCGCCGAAGACCTCGCGCAGCGTCTGGGACCACTCGCCGGTCGTGACACCGGCCCGGGCGGCGGCGATCGTCGCCGGCATGATGTTCTCGGAATCGTCGTTGGCGACGCGCGCGAGCTCGGTGAGCGCCGCATCGACTGCCGCCTGGTCGCGGCGGCCGCGCCAGCTGTCGAGCGCCGCCTTCTGCTGGGCCTCGACCTCGGGGTCGACGACGAGGATTCCACCGTCGGCGTCGGCGGTGAGGGGGGAGGGCTCGGTCGAGTCAAAGCGGTTCATGCCCACGACGGTCAGTTCGCCGGACTCGATGCGGCGCCAGCGCTCCCGGTGGGACTCGACCAGCGCCGACTTCATGTAGTCGACCGCCTGGACGGCGCCCCCGAGCTGCGCGACCCGGGCCATCTCCTCACGGGCGCCGGTGACGAGCTCGGCCACCAGCCCCTCCATGACATGGGAGCCCTCGAAGATGTCGGGGTACTCGAGCAGGTCGGTCTCGTAGGCGAGCACCTGCTGCAGGCGCAGTGACCACTGCTGATCCCACGGCCGCGGCAGGCCGAGCGCCTCGTTCCAGGCCGGCAGCTGCACCGCCCGGGCCCGGGCGTTGCGCCCGAGCGTCACCGCCAGCGCCTCCAGCGCGATCCGGTAGACGTTGTTCTCCGGCTGGGCCTCGGTCAGCCCCAGCGAGTTGACCTGGACGCCGTAGCGAAAGCGCCGGTGCTTGTCCTCGGTGACCCCATAGCGGTCGCGGCCCAGCTCATCCCACAACTCGGACATCGCGCGCAGCTTGGCGTGCTCCTCGACGAAGCGCACACCGGCGTTGACGAAGAACGAGATACGGCCGAAGACGCTGCCCATGAGGTCCTCGGGCACGCGCTCGCGGACCGCGTCGAGCACGGCGATCGCGTTGCTCATTGCGTAGGCGATCTCCTGGACCGGCGTCGCGCCCGCCTCCTGGAGATGGTAGGAGCAGATGTTGATGGGGTTCCACTTGGGAACGTTGGAGACCGTGTAGGCGATCGTGTCGGCGATCAGCCGCATGCTCGGCCCGGGCGGGAACGCGTAGGTGCCGCGGCTCAGGTACTCCTTGAGGATGTCGTTCTGGGTCGTGCCCTGCAGCGCGGATTCGGGCACGCTCTGGTCCTCGGCGGCGACGATGTACAGCGCCAGCAGCCAGGCTGCGGTGGCGTTGATCGTCATCGACGTGTTCATCTGGTCGAGCGGGATGCCCTCCAGCAGCGTCCGCATGTCGCCCTCGTGGGCGATCGAGACGCCAACCTTGCCGACCTCGCCGCGGGCGAGCTCGTGATCGGGGTCATATCCGGTCTGGGTCGGCAGGTCGAAGGCCACCGACAGGCCGGTTTGGCCCTTCTCCAGGTTGCGCCGGTACAGCTCGTTGGAGCGCTTGGCGTCCGAGTGCCCGGCATAGGTGCGCATCATCCACGGCCGGTCGCGCTCAGGCAGGTGCACGGTTTCTGGCATCGGGGGCATTGTATGGCCGTGAGGCGGATCGACGTGCGACAATGAACCCAGATCCGATGCCAGATCAGAGCTCAGCCGCAACCGAGCACGCGATCCTCCAGGAGATCACCCGCCCCCTCGAGACGCTGCCTGACGATCCCCTGTCGATCGTCAACGCCGACTTCCCGACGGCGCTGCGCGGCTATGAGCGGATCGCCGTCGACGACTACGTGCGCCAGACCCGCCGGCTCGTCGCTGAACTGCAGGCGACTCGTTCTCCCGAGGCCGCGGTGCGCCGGGCGCTGGAGCGCGTCGGCGAGCAGATCTCCGGGATCCTGCAACGCGCGCACGAGACCGCCGAGCAGATCACCGCACAGTCGCGCAGTGAGGCCGAGGATCGGTTGCAGCAGGCCCGTGTCGAGGCAGCCGAGGTCGCTCGGGCCGCCGAGCAGCGCGTCCGGGATCTCGATGCCGATACCGACCGGATCTGGCTCGAACGCCAGCGCATCGTCGCCGACGCCGAGGACCTCGCCGCCCAGCTGCTGGGACTGGCCAAGACCGCCGCCGAGCGATTCCCGGCCGACCCAGAGGCCGATGCCGACCTCGGCGCCGTCGCTCCCTACGACGATGACGAGCCGGAGGACGTCACCCGGGCGATCGATGCCCACACCGGGGGCGACGATCTCGGTGATTCCGAGGACGAGGATTACTTCGAGGACTTCCCCGAACGCTCGGCCGCCAGCGAGGTCGAGCAGACGATGGCGTTCCGGCCGCTGACCCCAGCCGACGACCCCGGGCCCGCCGAGGAGGGCGCCGCCACGGGCGAGGACAGCACCGCCGTGGGCGAGGAGCAGACGGCCGAGCACGGCGCTCCGCCCGCCTCCCCAGAGGACCCGACGGCGGAGACACGCCCCGCCCCCGGGCCGCCCCGGGCTCCCGGTGACGAGGACTCCACCGCCGTGATCCCACCCGCATCGCAGGCCGCTCACCGCCGCCACGCCGAGTAGCCGGACCGGTCGTCTCCTGGCCGTGCGGGTCATCGATCTCATGCACCTTGGGCGTGCCCGGGTGATCGGGTGCTGGCAGGTCGGCGACGTGCTCATCGACCCGGGACCCTCCTCGTGCCTGCCCACACTGCTTGACGCCCTCGGCGAGGAACGGCCGAGCGCGCTGCTGCTCACCCACATCCACCTCGACCACGCCGGAGCGGCCGGCACACTCGTCGAGCGCTGGCCCGATCTCCCGGTCTACGTCCACGAGCGTGGCGCCCGGCACATGGCCGACCCGGAGCGGCTCTATGAGAGCGCCAAGCGGCTCTACGGCGATGAGATGGAGCGGCGGTGGGGCGAGATGCGGCCGGTGCCCCAGGAGAACCTGCACGTGCTGAGCGGAGGGGAGACCGTCCTTGACGGCTTCGCGGTCGCCTACACGCCGGGACACGCGTCCCATCATGTCTCCTATCTGCACGACGGCACCGCGTTCGTCGGTGACGTCGGCGGTGTCCGGATCACCCCGCAGTCGATGGCGATTCCGCCGACCCCGCCGCCCGATATCGATGTCGAGGCCTGGCACGCGTCGATCGAGCTGATCCGCGCCTGGCGCCCGCAGCGCCTGGCCATGACCCACTTCGGCGACAGCGAGGATGTCGACGATCATCTCGACGAGGTCGCCCGCCGGCTCGACGAGTGGTCCCAGCTGGCCCGCAGGGGTGACCGGGCGCTGTTCATCGAGACCGTCCAGCAGGAGATTCTGCGCAACGGCAGCCCCGAGCAGGCGGCCACCTACCAGCAGGCGGCGCCGGTGGAACAGCTCTACGCCGGCTACGAGCGCTACTGGTCCAAGAGGCAGTAGTCCTCAGGGTGGTCAGTGGCGGCGATCGCCGCTATGCTGGCGCCCGATGTCCCTGACGGTCGAGTTGCCCCGCACCGGCCTGCCAGGAAGCGGCCTCAGCGGCCCTTGGCGGGTGGTGGTTCTCAACGACGAGTACAACACGTTCGATCACGTGGCAGAGACGCTTGCGCGCGTGGTCCCCGGCGTGTCGCTCGCCGACGGCTACCGCATGGCCGATCGGATTCACCACACCGGCGTAGCGATCGTCTGGAGCGGCCCGCGTGAGGACGCCGAGGGCTACTGGTCTGAGCTCGACGATGCCGGGCTCACCATGGGCCCGCTCGAAGCCGGCTGATCTCAGGTGCCTGAGGCCGGGAGCGTCTTGGCGCGCGTACCCGGAAGCGCCTTGGCCGCCTGACGGTCGGGGCTGACCCGGACGACGTTCCACACGATCCCGAGCTTCTCCAGCAGTGCGATCAGCAGCCCGGTCGGGTCGGCCATCCGCTCCCAGAATCGCAGGCCGTGGAACGCCGAGGTGGGGAAGGCGTGGTGATTGTGATGCCAGGCCTCGCCCATCGAGAGCGGGGCGAGCCAGAACACGTTGCGGCTCTCGTCCTCGATGTCAAAGCGTTTGCGCCCGAAGAAGTGACAGACCGAGTTGATCGACCAGGTCACGTGGTGCAGCAGAAACACGCGGACAAAGCCGCCCCACAGCAGCGCTGTGAGCGCCGTGCCGATCCCGCCGCCCACGATCCAGCCGAGCGTGAACGGGATCACGAAGCCGAGCACCACCCAGACCCAGAAGAGCTTGTCCACGCGGCGGACGACGCGGTCCTTGACGAGGTCCGGGGCAAACCGCTCGCGCTCGGCGGTTCCGACCGACTCAAACAGCCAGCCGACGTGGGCGTGCCACAGGCCCTTGACAGCGCCGGTGAAGCCGGGGCCCGACAGGTGGGGCGAGTGCGGGTCTCCCTCGAGGTCGGTGAACGCGTGGTGCTTGCGATGGTCGGCGACCCAGGTGATGACCGAGCCCTGAACCGCCATTGATCCCATCACGGCGACGATCGCCCGGAACGGCCGCGAGGACTCAAACGCGCGGTGGGTGAACATGCGGTGGTAGCCGAGCGTGATGCCGAGTGCGGTGGCGACGTAGAAGCCGATCAGCAGGCCGAGTTCCAGCGGTCCGATGGCGCGATTCCACAGCAGCACGATGGCGACGACGAGCCCGACGAGCGGCAGGGGGACGCCGACGAGGTTGGCGATCTTGTGGGTGCGGCTCATCATGAGCAAGGATACGTGCCTGACACGCAATTTTTTTGGGTACCGGGCATGAGTGGCAGCACCATTCTTCGTCTGAGAGTATGAATTATGGCCGCTCAACCGTGGCATGAGCTCCCCCCGCGGGTCGTCGGGGTCCTGCGGCCCGCCCTTGACGACGTCGCCGCTGAGATGATGGAGGCCGTCGGAACGGTGCCGGCCTATGCCCGCCCGCTCGAGGGCCCGTTTGGCGAGGGCATCCGGGCCGGGGTTCAGCAGGCGCTCGGTCACTTCCTGGCCGAGATCGAAGCTGGCGGACCGGTTGACCGGCGTGACGTCTATCGGGCGCTTGGCCAGGGGGAGATGCGGGCTGGACGCAGCCTTGAATCGCTGCTCAGCGCCTACCGGATCGGGGCACGGGTGGCGTGGCGGCGGTTCGCCGCCATCGGCGTGGAGGCGGGGCTGGAGCCCGACGTGCTCTACCTGCTGGCCGAGTCGATCTTCGCCTACATCGACATGCTCTCGGCCGAGTCGGCCGAGGGGCATGCCATGGAGCAATCGGAGGCGGCAGGGGAGGCGCAGCTGCGCCGGCGCCGGTTGGTGCGGATGCTCGTCCGCGAGCTGCCCGCCGACCCTCAGGCGGTCGAGGCCGCTGCCGCCGACGCCGGCTGGGCACTCCCGCGCCACCTGGCGGTGGTGGCGATCACCGGCGATCACAGCGAGCAGGCGGCCTCGCGGCTCCCCGCGGGGACGATCCGGGACACGATCGCCGACGTCGTCTGTGCGCTGGTCGTCGACCCCGATGGTCCGGGCCAGCGGGCCGGGATCGAGCGTGCGGTCACCGGGGCCGGGGCCCGCGGCGCGCTCGGGACGACCGTCGATTGGACGCAGGCCCGGATCAGCTTCACCCGCGCGCTCGCCGCGCTGGAACTCGCGCCCGCGGAGGCCGGGCTGATCTCGGCCCGTGATCACGCCGGAGACCTCCTGCTTCGCAGCGACCCGAGGCTCGCCGCAGAACTGGCCGGCGACCGGCTCGCCCCGCTCGCTGACCTCACCCCGGCGGCGCGCCGGCGCCTGACCGAGACGCTCGCGGTCTGGCTGGCCGAGCAGGGCCGCCTCGGCGGCGTTGCCCACCGGCTCGGCATCCACCCCCAGACGGCCCGCTACCGCCTCGGCCGGCTGCGGGACCTGTTCGGGTCAGCGCTCGACGAACCCGACGGCCGGTTCTGGCTGGAGGTCGCGTTGCGGGTCGACGCCGAGACGGCAAAGACGCCGCCCGCGGCCCTGCAAACGTCAGCCCCGGCGCCGCCACCCGGCGGGGATGGACGTTGACGGCCGGGGGGGAGCTGCGGTCAGGCGGTCTGCGGAGCTCCGGTCAGGCGGTCTGCGGGGCCGCTGGCTGAGGCTCGGGCGAGGGCTCGCCGGTACCGTTGCCATTCTCGACCTGGGGCCCGAGCGTGCCGGCGGCGATCTCGTCGGCCCATGCGTAGGTGATGGGGATCTGGTACTTGCCGCTGTTGCGGGCCCGGAACTCGATCATCTCGGGGCCGTCCCAGTAGCGGTACCAGTCGCTCTTTGAGTTGACCCAGGTCATCTGGGTGATCCGGTAGCGGTCGTCGTTGTTGACGTGCACCTGGTACTGGGTGGCCCCGTAGCGCAGCGCCACCGGGGCCATCCGGGCCACCTCCTCGGCGAAGTAGTCCTGTCGCAGCACCGTCGCGTACCACGAAACCCAAACGAGATCTGCCATGTCTACGCTCCTACCTCGGCACGGATGGCGCCGGGGCCCTCGGCGGTCCGGCCCTGTCCCTCGTCGGTTGCCCCGACGAGGATCGCGATCTTTCCGAGGTGGCGGTTGTCACGCAGCAACTGGTGCGCCTCCGCCACCCCCTCGAACCCCATTGTCTGCCACAGCACCGGACGGATCTTGGATTCCTCGATCAGCTCGTTGGCCTTCATCGCCTCCCAGGCGTTGGCGAAATGCGAGCCGATGATCTCCTTCTGGCGCATCCATAGGTAGCGCACGTCGAAGTCGAGCTGATAGCCGCTGGTGGCGCCGCAGATGACGACCTTGCCGAACGGCTTGACGACGAGCACCGACGTCGGGAACGTCGCCTTGCCGACATGCTCGAAGACGATGTCCGGAGGGCCGCCGAGTTGCTCCTCGACCGCCTTGCCGAACCGGCGCGACTCCTTGAAGCGTGCCTTCTCCTCTTCGGCGCTCTCACCGCCCTGGCGCATCATCCCGTTGAACTCGCTGCGGTTGATGTACCCGGTCGCCCCGAGCTGCTTGATCAGCTGACCCTTCTCATCGCTGGACACGACGCCGACCGCGTCGGCGCCGGTGAGCGCGCACAGCTGGGTGGCGAACACGCCGAGGCCACCGGCGGCGCCCCAGATGAGCACGCGGTGACCGGCCTGCAGCTGGCAGCGGTCGATCAGCATCCGGTAGGCGGTGAAGTAGGTGAGCCCGTAGGAGGCGGCCTCCTCCCAGGCGAGATGCTTGGGCTTGGGCAGCAGCTGCTGGGCCTGGACCTTGCAGAACTGGGCAAAGGAGCCCCACGTCGTCTCATAGCCCCAGATCCGCTGACTGGGGGCGGCGAGCGGGTCGAGGCCGTGGACCTCGGGATCCTCGTAGGAGGCCTGGTTGCAATGGATGACGACCTCGTCGCCCGGCTTCCAGCGGGTGACGCCCTCGCCGACCTTCCAGACCACCCCGGACGCGTCCGAGCCGCCGATGTGGTGCCCCCACTCAGGGTGGTCGCCGTAGCGCCAGACGCCGACCGGCTCCCCGAGCGCGGCCCAGACGTTGTTGAAGTTCACGCCGGCCGCCATCACGCGGACGACGACCTCGAAGGCCCCCGGTTCAGGAGTGCCGATCTCCTCCAACTGAAACGCATCGACCGGTTCGCCTTCGCGCTCTTCTCTGATGACCCACGCGGTCATCGTGGGCGGAAGCTCGCCCGGCTCGGTTTCCACGGTTGCAACCTGGCTCAGATCGACGGCCACTCGCTGTACACCTTCCTTGCTTTCAGGGTCGACGGTCTGGCGGATCGTACCCGTTAGTAATGAGCGCGGCCCCGTGATCGGGCCACCCGGCGGGCGGCCCGGGCGGCGGGACCGGCTGGGACGGGCTGAGGCTGGACCGGCTAGGGCTGGAGCAGCTGGTTGCTCGAGCTCGACCGATGGCGGCCGATGTGGATTGACGCCGATTGGATCGGCGATGGCTGCGACAGCTGGGCGTCGGTCGTCCCGTGCGGAGCCGTGGCGATCGTGTAGTCGCCGGGCTTGAAGTTGACCATCACCTGGGTCGTGCCCTGCGGGTTGATCGGCGCGGTGCTCGCCAGCTGGGAACCGCCCGCCCGGGAGATCGCCAGCGCCTCGGCGTGGCTGGCCTGGTTGGTGACGATGAACACGACCGGCCCGGCGCCGACCGATGCCGGGGACACCGAGACGCGCGAGTCGTTGACATACACGGTCAGGTTGATCGGCGTTGCGGGGCGCAGCGCCGTCGGCGACTTGCCGCCCGCGGTTCCGCACGCTGACACGAGCAGTGCAGTGGCCGTCAGCTGTCCGATCGTCCTGATGCGCATCGTCCCGGCTCTCCTCTCCGGCCCTGGACCCGGGCCGAAAAGCCCGTTGGGGTCCAATCCGCCGGAAACCCTATCCGACCGCAGGCTCCACTTCTAGATTTCGGTAAACGGCCTCAGGCTGCGTTGGCCGTGAGTTCCTCACGCTCGTGCTCGAGGCGCTGCAGCTCGTTCTGCAGCTCCGTCCATGACTCGGACTCGACCCGCTCGTACTCGTCGCCGGTGAGCTCACGCAGCCGGTCGCTGTACGCGATCCATGCCTCGCGCGTGTCCGCATCCAGCTCGCGCAGTCGGTCCATATCGGGGGCGGTTGCAGTCATCTGTTAGCTCCTGACTGGGGGGCATTGCGATGCTACCCGGCATTGCGGTCGTCAAGTCACCCGGGGGCGGGCCCCCGCGCCGCGACGCACCGGATTTCTTGGTCTGGCGGGGATTTTCGCCCCCGATCGCAGCGAATCCTGCATCCCGTCCGCACCGGCGCGTATCACCGGAGCGATGCAGCTGCTGTCCGCGCCGATCGCCACCGCAGAGTTCATCGCCATCGACACCGAGACCAACGGTCTCGGCGGCGCCGACTGCGAGTTGACCGAGGTCGGGGCGGTGCTCGTCGGGGGCGGGGAGCTGCACGACAGCTACAGCTCCCTGTGCCGCACGAGCGCACCGTTGCGCCGTGGCATCCAGCGGCTCACCGGGATCACCCAGGCGATGGTCGATGGGGCGCCGTCGCTGGAGGAGGTGCTGCCGCCGGTCGCCGAGCTGCTGCAGGGGCGGATCATGGTCGCCCATAACGCTCCGTTTGACCGGCGGGTGCTGCGCCAGGCGTTTGACCGCATCGGCCTGGAGTGGCCCGACCCGCCGGTGCTGTGCACCGCGGCGATGGCCCGGGCGATGCTGCCGCTGCAACGCCGGCGGGGCCTCGGCGTGCTCGCCGACGCGCTCGGCATCGAGGTACATACCGCCCACCGCGCGCTCGCCGACGCCGAGACGTGCGCCCGCGTGCTGTGCGCGTTGTTCCCGCGGCTGTGTGCCAACGCCGCGACCGTGCAGGACGCGCTGGCGCTGCTCGCTCCACGCCGGCGCAGTCGCCGCCGCCCGCCGCCTCCCGGGAACCTGCTCGCGCCCGCGCCCGGGCACCCGACGGCATCCCGGCGCCGGGGCGCCAAGGAGCCCGATTTCGCCCGGCTGCCCTCCGACCCCGGGGTCTATCTGTTCCGCGACGATGCGGGTCGCGTCCTCTACGTCGGCAAGTCGGTGTCGATCCGCAGCCGGGCCCGGGCCCACTTCGCCCCCTCCTCGCCGCCATCGGCCTGGACCGCGCATGCCACGGTCGTCGACTACCGCACGACTGGCTCCGAGCTCGGGGCGCTCGTGTTGGAGAACCGGCTGATCAAGGAGCTGGCCCCGCCCGGCAACAAGCGCCTGGCGCGGCGCGACGACCGGCTCGTCTACGTCCGCTGCCGGCTCGACATCTCCTATCCGATCCTCGAGGTCTCGCCCGACCCGGCCGCCGGCCACGCGGTCACGATCGGCCCCGTGCGCGGCCGCCGGCTGGCGCTCGAGCTCGTCGAGCAGCTCGATTCCCTGTTCGGGCTGCGCCATTGCGGCCGGCGCCTGCCCCGGCGTGAGCATCCCTCCGCCTACGGGCAGATGGGTCGCTGCCTGTCGCCATGCCTGGGCGACCTTGACCCCAACCTCTATCGCCGGCGGCTTGACCAGGTGCTCGGGCTGTTTCTCGCCGCCGGCGCTGATCGTCCGATCCTGACCCATGTCTATGGGCAGATGCGGGCGGCGGCCGCGGCCCAGCACTACGAGCGCGCCGAGTCGCTGCGCCGCCGGGCGGCGCGGCTGTCGACGATCCTGGATCGCCTCGGCGGCGTGCTGGAGGCGACCCACGCCCGGCCGCGGCTGGTGCTGGCTCCCCATCCCGGCGACGGTGATGTCGAGGCGTTCTGGCTCGTCGGCGGTCGGCTCGTCGACTACGGGCCGCTCACGGGCGGGGCCACGGAGCTGCACGAGCGCACGGTGGCGGCGCTGCGCCATGACGGGCGGGTCGGCGAGCTGGGGGCCCACGTGCCGCCCAATGAGGTCGACGAGGTGCGCATCATCGGCACGTGGCTGGCGTCGCATCCCGACACCCCACAGCTGGTGCTGCGCCCGGCGCCCGACGCCCGTCGGGTGGCGGCGTTTCTGCAGCGGGCCCGCGCGGTGCGCGCCCCCCGGGACCGCCATCCGGCCGGGTCCCGCGGGATGGGGTCAGTCGGCGAACGGAAGCTCGACGACGACGGCCTTGATCTGGTCAGAGCCGACGGTCACGTGTGAGCCGGGCGGCGCCTCGCGCCGGACCAGGGCCAGCGCGATCGGACCGTGCGATGGGGACTCGGCGACGCTGCCCAGGCGCCCGACGACCCGATCGCCGAAGCTGACCTCGGCGCCCGGCCAGGCGGGTCCAGACAGACGGACGCCGCGCAGCCGGCGGTTGGGCTTGCCGCGGTAGTAGAGCCGGGCCACGGTCTCCTGGCCGACATAGCAGCCCTTGGTGAACGACACGGCACGGTGGTTGAGGTCGGCCTCCTGGGGGATCACCGTGTCGTCGAGGTCGACGCCATAGCGGGGCCGGCCGCGCTCGATGCGCAGGCAGTCGGCGACGGCCTCGGAGACCACGGGGACGCCCCGTCCCTCGATCGCCTCCATGAGCGCGTCGGTGTCCGACGCATCGCAGAGCAGGTCGATGCCGAGATCGGTGCGGATCGCCCGGACTCCGATCCCGTCGATCTCGGTGACGACGTGGGTGTCCTCGATGGCGGGCAGGTCGCCGACGCCGGCGATCTCATCGGCGGTCGGTCCCAGCAGCGACAGCAGCCCCTGCTGCAGCGTGCGCTTATGCAGTTCGACGTCATAGCCGAGGCTGAACCGGCGCACCATGTTGAACAGTTCCTGGAGCGCGACCCGCTCGGTGTGCAGCAGCAGTTCGGAGCCGGCGTCGAGGATCCGGATGTCGCCCAGCATCTTGCCCTTGGGGGTCAGGAACGCGGCGTAGCAGCCCGTCCCCGGCGTGAGCGCCTCGACGTCGTTCGAGACCTGTCCCTGGAGGAACTCCTTGGCCCCGCCGCCGGCGAGCGCGAGCTTGCCGCGCTGGGAGGAGTCGATGACCCCACAGGCCTCGGTGACCGTGCGGTATTCGGTGCTGTCGATGGCGAGCGAACTCACGCCACCAAGGATAGGGAAGGCGTCCAACGGCTCTTCTGGTTGCTCAACATCAGTACCGGGCATACCGAAACTGCGATCCGATACTTGCCAGAATTCAAATTTAGGCCTACCATAATTTCCTCCGTGAGCAGCACCACCGAAACCAGCCCGCTGCGATCCTCGGCCGTCGAGGACTACGCCAAGGCGATCTACGCCCTGCAGGCCCGTGAGGGCCTGCCCGTGTCGACGACCGCGCTCGCCGAGCGGATGGGCGTGACCGCGGCGTCGGCGTCGGGGATGGTCAAGCGCCTGGGCGAGCTGGGGCTCGTCACCCACCGCCCCTACCACGGCGTCCTGCTCACCGAGGCGGGCGAACGGGTGGCGCTGGAGGTCATCCGCCACCACCGGCTGCTCGAGCTCTACCTCGTCGAGAGCCTCGGGGTCCCCTGGGACCAGGTGCACCAGGAGGCCGAGGTGCTTGAGCACGTGCTGTCTGACCAGCTGGAGGAGCTGATCGCCGCCAAGCTCGGCGACCCCACCGTCGATCCCCACGGCGACCCGATCCCCTCCCGGGAGCTGACGATCGAGGAGCTGACGACCGAGAGCCTCGAGTCGCTGCAGCCGGGGACCTGCGGGACGTTCGCCCGGGTCTCGGACTCCGACCCGGACATGCTGCGGTACCTGTCGGAGCGGGGGATCGCCCCCGGGGACACGCTCGAGGTCGTCGAGCGCCAGCCGTTCGGCGGGCCGCTGTTCGTTCGCTTCGGAACCGACGTGCATCCGCTGGGCGGCGACCTGGCCCGGGCGATCCGGGTTCAGGTGGCAGCGTGACCCCCGAGACCGCGCTCACCGACGAGGCCCGGGCGGCCGCGCTGGACGCCTCCGAGGCGCCCGGGAGAGCTGCCCCCATCGACGCCCCGGCGCCGTTGCCCGACCCCGCTCCGGTGGCCTTCGGACCTCAGCCCGCGACCCCGCTGCAGGGCCTGCTGGCCCGCGGGCGCGTCCGCTTCACCCTGTCGATGCTCGGGCCGGCCTTCGTCGCCGCGGTCGCCTACGTCGACCCCGGCAACTTCGCCACCAACCTCCAGGGCGGCGCCCAGTTCGGCTATGAGCTGATGTGGGTCGTGCTGGTGGCCAACCTGATGGCGATGCTCGTCCAGTACCTGTCGGCGAAGCTCGGGATCGTCACCGACCGCAACCTCCCGGAGCTGTGCCGCGAGCGGTTCCCGAAGTGGGCGACCTGGATGCTGTGGATCCAGGCCGAGGTGATGGCGATGGCCACCGATGTCGCCGAGTTCCTGGGGGCGGCGATCGGGCTCAACCTGCTGTTCGGCATGCCGCTGCTCATCGCCGGACTGCTGACCGGCGTGATCGCCTTCGGGATCCTGGAGCTGCAGCGGCGTGGCTTTCGGGGATTCGAGCTGGCGATCGCCGGGCTGCTCGGGATCGTATTCGGCGGCTTTCTCTATGAGACGGCGCACATCGGCCCCTCGGCGCCCGACGCGCTGCGGGGTCTGCTGCCCAGCCTGTCGTCACACAGCGCCGTCTATCTCGCCGTCGGGATCATCGGCGCCACGGTGATGCCGCACGTCATCTACCTGCACTCGGCGCTCACCAACGGCCGCGTCCCCACCCGCAACGACGGCGAGCGCCGCAAGGTGCTGCGCTACGAGCGGCTCGACGTGCTCGTCGCGCTCGGGCTCGCCGGGGTCATCAACCTGGCCATGCTCGCGGTGTTCGCCAAGCTGTTCCACACGCCTGGGCTGTCGTCGATCTCATCCCTGCAGGCCGCGCATTTCCAGATCGGCCGGCTCGTCGGCGGCGGCGCCGCGCTTGCCTTCGCGATGGCGCTGCTGGCCTCCGGGGCGTCGTCCTCGAGCGTGGGCACCTACGCCGGCCAGGTCGTGATGGCCGGCTTCGTCGGCCTGCGCATCCCGATGTTCGCTCGGCGAGCGGTGACGATGATCCCGGCGCTGGTGATCCTCGCGCTCAATGTCTCAGCGACCGACGCGCTCGTGCTCAGCCAGGTGATCCTGTCCTTCGGGATCCCGTTCGCGCTGGTGCCACTCGTCATGCTCACCGGCAAGCGCGACGTGATGGGCGTCCACGCCAACGGCCGGGCGCTCGGCGCCGCGGCCTGGGTGGTCGCCGGTGTCATCACTGCGCTCAACGTGTTCGCCATCGGCCAGCAGTTCCTCGGCTGAGCGCAGTACCCTGTCGGCACCGATGCCCCTGGTTGAGAGATTCGCAGAGCTGATCGCTCCGCTGCCCGACGACTGGACCGACCTCGAGTTCGATCTGCGGATCTTCGATGAGTCCCGCTACGTCGACGCGGCGATCCTGGTGCTCACCTGCAACGCGCAGCCCTACTCCAAGCACGACTGGCACTGGCGGATCCTCGTCGCCCACCGGTTCGGCCACGGCGCCTCGGTTCCCGCCGTCCAGCTCGCCATGCGCCTGCTCGATGACGGCGGCTTTGACGGTGAGCTGGCGCTGCGCGAGGTCCGCACCGGCCGCGCCGAGGTCGTGCAGATGTGGGGCCGCACCGAGTCGGTGCGCCAGGAGTTCAAGAAGCTCCGAGCGCAGTAGAGCGCCACGCGGTGTCCCGCGTCGTCGCCTTCGTCCCCGACCTGCTGTTCGGCTCCAACGTCATCGGCGCGCTGACCGCGGCCGGCCATGACCCGGTGCTCGTGTCTCGCGGGGAGGATTTGGCCGGCGCCCTTCCGGGCGCCCATGTGCTCGTCGTCGATCTGACCGACGACGTCCCGGCCAGGATCGAGATCGCCCGCCCGGCGCTGTCAGCCGACGGGCCGCCACGGACGCTCGCGTTCTTCTCCCACGTCGAGGCGGACGTCCGGGCGGCCGCCACCGAGGCCGGCTTTGATCTCGTCGTGCCGCGCTCCCGGATGGCGCGCGCCGCCGGGGATCTCGTCGATCAGTTGACCGCCGTTTACTGACCCGGGGCCACCGGGGCGAACCGGAAGTCGAACATCGTCGCCACGTCGGGCGGCCGCGACACGATCCCAAAGCGCGCCTCCCAGCGCGCCCACGCCTCCAGTTGCGCCCGGTCGAGCACTCCGAAGCCGCCCACCGGGCCGCGGAATGCCGGTTCCAGCACCGCCAGCTCGGCGGCGTCGAGGCCGTGATCGAGGCCCGGGACCTGTGACTCCAGCGCCCGCTGGCCGGCTGCTGGGTTGGCGAGCGCCGTGTCATAGCCGTGCACGATCGCCCGTACCACCGCGTGGGCGAGGCCGGGGTCGGCCCGGAGGCGGGCGCCGGAGGCGGACAGGACGAGCTCGGGGTAGGTGGGAGCGCCGTAGTCGTCGACCCGGAAGGAATGGAAGCCGGCGCGGTGACGGGCGAGGGTCACGCCCTCGTCGTTCCAGAATGCGGTCGCCGCCGCGACGCGCCGGGCGAGCAGGTCTCCCACGGCGTCATAGCCGATCGTGATCGTCTTCAGCGCTGCCGGGCGACCCCCGGATCCGGCGACGATCGAGCGCAGCACCGCGGTGTCCGACGGGGCGCCGGTGATCCCGACCGTCCGCCCCGCCAGCTGGCGCGGGCTGGTGATGCCGGGGGCGGCGATGACCGCGGCCAGCGGACGCTCGACGATCGGCAGGATCCCGACGATGTCCTCGCCGTGCTGGCGCGCGAGCGCGAGGTCGTGGATGTCGAGGATCGCAAAGTCGGCCCGTCCGGTCTGCAGCAGCCGGATCGCGTCGGTGGAGGCCGAGGGGGCGATGACGTGCAGGTGGACCCCGGCGGCGACGTCGTCGTGGCGCGCCAGCGCGGTGTAGATCCCGACGTGCACCGGGTTGGGGGTGAAGTCGAGCACGACCGTCGCGCTCGGGATCCCGTGCGCGCCCGACCCCGAGCCGCCACAGGCGGCGAGGACCGCGGCGGCGGCGATCAGGATGGCGGTCAGGCGGCGCACGAGCGGGCCAGGATAGGTGGCTCCTAGAATCCCTGCCTCCTTATGCGCCGCCGCGTCACGTTCAGCCGCAACATCACGCTGTCGCTCAGCCGGACGTGCCGCTGCTACTGCAAATACTGCGCGTTCGCCACGCATCAGCCCCATCTCCACGATCCCGATGAGGTCCTGGGGATCCTCGACCGCGCGGTCTCCCGCCACCGGGCCAAGGAGCTGCTGGTCCTCACCGGAGAGATGCCCGAGCACAACGCCGGGGTGGCAGCCCGCCTGGCCGAATACGGGCATGAGGACTTCACCAGCTACGTCGTCTGGGTCTGTGAGCAGGCGCTGGCCCGCGGGTTGCTGCCGCACACCAACCTCGGGGTGCTGTCCTCCCGGGATCTGGCGCGCCTGCGGGCGGTGACCGCGTCCCAGGGCCTGATGCTGGAGTCCGTCGCCGAGCGTCTCATGCAGACCGTGCACGCCGGGTCGCCGACCAAGCACCCGGCCCGCCGGATCGAGACGATCTCGGCTGCCGGCGAGCTCAAGATCCCCTTCACGAGCGGGATCCTGGTTGGGATCGGGGAGACCGAAGACGAGCGGATGGCCTCGCTGGCGGCGCTCGCCGACCTGCACGCCGAACACGGCCACCTGCAGGAGGTCATCCTCCAGAACTTCGTCCCGCATCAGAGCTACTACGGCCGTGAGCCGGGTGATATCGCTGACGCTGCCGCCCAGGAGTATTGGCGCACCGGGGTCGGGCACGGCCCGCAGCTCGATGCCCCCGCCTGGGCCTCGCCGGTGAGCGTTCAGGACATGAAGCGGCTGATCGCCGAGGCCCGGCGACTGATGCCCGACATCGGGATCCAGATCCCGCCCAACCTGTCGGACTGGTGGGCGGAGCTCGTCGCTGCCGGCGCCACCGACCTCGGCGGTCTGAGCGCCAACGGCGACCACATCTCCCCGGAGCACCCGTTCCCGTCACCGGCCCAGGTGCGCAAGCGACTTGCCGCCGACGGCTACGCGCTGTCGGAGCGCTTGTGCGTCTACCCGGAGTACATCGACCCCGAGTGGGTGGCAGCGCCGG
>JBAWFG010000288.1:0-4049 GCA_049591655.1 Solirubrobacteraceae bacterium | reverse complement strand
CCCACGACGCCAACCCGGATTGTCCACAAACCGCGGGTTCCGGCCGACGCCGACGAGCTGACGATTGCGTTTCTGGCGTAGTGAGCGTCCAGGGGCCGGCCGCTGTGGCGACTCGTAGCGGTGCGGGAACCCCGGAACGGTCTTACCCAATGCCTAGCTTCCCGCACTAACCATCATGGAGCAGGGACGCGTCACGCCGTGCTCATGGGTTGCCATCAGCACGCGCGAGCCGGGGCCCGCGCCGCCTGGGGGTTGCTGGCCGCGGGCCCCGGCGCCCGGGTCAGGCACCCTTGCGGCGTGGCCGCTGACCCGGACCCGCGCGGGATCAATAGCGAGGACTAGCTCGCCTCGGCATAGTGCTCCATTCCGGCAAAGTCGATTACGACGCAGGGCTCATCGCCCACGACCCACCCGTCATGACCCGGAGGGATCGCCACCACGTCACCGGCACCGAACTCAAGCTCGGTCCCGTCGTCCATCCGCACATGTTGGCGACCTGAGACGACGTAACCAAGATGTGCAGCCTGGCAACTATCGGTGCCGGCGATCGGCTTGACGTGCTCTGACCAACGCCAGCCCGGTTCGAAAGTTGCTTTGCCGACGACGCCGTTACCGACGTCCACGAGCTCGACTCGACCTTTGTCCGCCATTGGTCGAACCTGATCTGGGGATGCGAAGCTCTTCTTCTCGAGCTGCATGGTGCCCTCCTAGTAGCGTGCAAGACCCGCTGCGAGCCTACGCCCGAGAGACCGACCCCGTCAACGCGTGTCCGGCCCGCGCGGCGATCGGGAAATCCCCTCGGCGAACGAGAGGAGAAGTCTGTCAACGTGGACCGATGCATCGCCGATCTGTTCTGTGGCTCACGGTCGGGCTCGCCGTCACCGCGACGGCGGTGTTCGTCGCGCTGACCGTCATCGTGATCACAAGCGCACCGCTCGCTGTCGACGCGCGCGCCTTCCAGATCGCCAACGAGCTGCGCGCCCCCTGGCTCAACCAAGCCGCCCGCGTCCTCACCACGCTGGGCCTGCTCGCGATCGTAGGTCCGGTCGTGCTCCTCGGCGCCGTGCTGCTCATCCGGCATCGGCACCCCGCCCGCGCCGCCGTGCTCCTCCTCGGAGCGGCGCTCGGATGGATCAGCGTATGGATCACCAAAGTGGCGGTTGCGCGCGCCCGCCCACCGGCACCGCTCGTGCACACCACCGGACACAGCTATCCCTCAGCCCACGCCGCCAACTCCGTCGGCTGGCTCGCACTCGCGATCGCGTTGACCGTCGCGATCCCGACCCGGGCCGGCCGCACCGCGGCAGTCGCCACCGGCGCACTGCTGACAGCCCTCGTCGGCCTGAGCCGGATCTACCTGCGCGCCCACTACGCCACCGACGTCCTCGCTGGCGAAGCGCTCGCATGCGCGATGTACGCGCTCACCGCAATCGGCGCGCTCGCTTGGCAGACCCGCCGTCACTCGACCCGCAATGCGCCCCCCTCCCCACCCGACCGCGGCGCGGGAGCCGCGGCCACAAACGGGTGAAGGACCGGCGAGCGCAAGCGCGACCGCGAGCGATTGTTCAGTTGAGAGTCCCGATCCACATCCACTTCACCCAGACGTGGCCGGCGACCGGCACGGGGCCTGCCGGCGATCCCCAAGGCGTGCCGTTCGGGGCTGCGGGCTCGAACTGCAGCTGCCACCGTTCCGGCTGCGAGTACACCTGCTTGGTGCTCGTGCCGATCAGCTTCCCGTCGACGTAATAGCCCCGGAAGCCGGGCCCCCACGTCTGCGTGTATACGTGCCATTGATAGGGATCGAACAGCGGCAGGGTCGATTGGATGTCGAAGATGTCCTGTGCACCCTGTCCGCCGTAGTGGGCGTAAGCCGTGAAGTGGAGGCCGCCTTCCGCTAGGTCGGACTCGGGAAAGTCTGACTCAGCCGACTGCCACAGCGACATGGGTGTAGGGCTGGCGGGGTCGTCCATGGGCCACAGCAGCGGCGCCTGATGGAAACCGAGGAGATCGTTCGAGCCCGAGCCGACAAGGTAGTCCGGTGGCACGCGCTCGCAGAACGACCACGCGCCATAGGTCTGGTAGCGGTTGCCGGCCGGTAATGGCGAGATTGAAGCGCCAACCGGATGGGGGTAATCCTGCGAATCGTTCTCGTTATGCAGGTAGAAATCGAGCACACCGCCGTGTACCGATTGGACAGTTGATGGCGAGTACCCCCTGAAACTGCCGCCGGAGTTGGTCGACGGCCAACCGTCCGGGTACTCCGTCCAGCCCATGCCGTGGTCGCCCGTGTAGGCGATCTGGTTGGGGTCCGTTGAGGCGAACGATCCGAGCGGAGCGTCCTTGGTGAACGTATCCTCTCCCTCCAGGTTGTAGGTGGCGGTTCCGAGCGTCTGGGTCGCGCCCGGCATGCCCGCGGGGCAGGTCGCGCTGTCGACGGTCACCGTCGCGGTCTCACAGCCGACGACGGTATTGCCGACCAGCGGTCCCTCCGGCGCGATGGGGCAGGCCGTGTCGCTTATCTGCCCCGCGGCCGTAGGCTGGACCTGCGTGACCAGCGAGTCGGTGACAGTGGCGCCAGGCGGCACATCTGAGCCGCGCTCGCATGCGGACCCATCGGCCCCATAGGTGCCGAGTGGTGGGGCAGGCTGGTTGACAGCGCCGCAGTTGACATAGCCGGGGTTGTCACCAGCTACGTCGGCGTTGACCCACATGTATGCCGCGGGACCGGGCCCGTCGTTCTGCGCCACGATCGTGAACACCACGGTGTCACCGATCTTGGCTTGCGTGGTACTCGGCGTCATCGACACGATCGCAACCTTGGCAGCCGGCGCCGTCGGCGTCGGTGGCGTCGGTGGCACGGCGGTCGGATTCGCCACCGGGGGCGGTGGGATCTGCGGAGGTGCCGGCAGTGCCCCGACCGTCGCGGGCGGCTTTGGCTTCGGCCGAGCGGGCCTGTGGCGACGCCGGTGGCGCTGATGATGCCTGACCGTCGGCTTGTGCCGGTGATGCTTCGGCGAGGCAATCGCTGGCGACGAACACAGCACTGCCGCGAGCAGAACAGCAAAAAGCCCGGCCACGTAGCGCCCTCGGCCGATCCCCATGTATGCCCCCACTGCGCGCCCCCTCGGTTCACGCGGCGTCTCCGCACTATGCCGCGGATACCCGCGATCCTAGTCCCCGGAAAGCCTCGGTCAACGACGACGCAGCCGACCCTGTGCGGCGTCAGTCCGATTGCTGACGTGCTCGTGGGCTGGGGTCGCTCAGGGGAGCGACTGGAGCCCGGCGCCCGTCAGCAGGTAGGCGGGTCTGAGGTTCGTAGCGTCTTCACTGACGAGCTTGACCACTGCGGCGCCGGCCGCCTGCGGGGTAAGCGGCTCGCCGAGCTGCCTGACGTACTCCTCCTCGGTCTGACCGCTGCGGGCAGCGTAGGCGTGGACCGCCGGCCGGCCGAGATCGGTGAGTGGCGTGAGCCGTGGCAGCACCGCGGTGAAGGAGATGTTCAGACCGTCGCGGTTTGACTCGTCTTGGGCATAGGCCGTAATGAAGCGCTGGGTTGCCTTGGCGCCGGCATACCCGCCGCTGAGTGGCGACCCGGCCACGGCGGCACCGCTGCTGATCACGACGACCCGGCTGTCGGGCCGCAGCGGCTGCAGCAGTGCGGCGCGCAGCCAGTGGAATGCGATCCGCACATCGGTGTGCCAGTTGACCGAGAACGTCTCCCACGTCTGGGCCTGCAGCGACCCGATCGTGGGGTTGGCGCCGGCGACCAGCACAACCGTGTTCGGCTGATGGCGGTCAATGACACGCGCCGCCACACTCGCGTCGGTCGCATCGGCGACCTCCGTCCGGATGTTCGGGCTCGTGCCCGCCAGGTCGCTGAGCGCCGCGGCCGTGCGAGCCGTTGCGATGACGCGCGTGCCGGCCTGAGCGAAGGCAGAGGCGATCCCGCGGCCCAGGCCACGGCTTGCGCCGACCACCACAGCGGTGTTGCTGTAAGCCAGCTCATTCATGATCGTCCCGTTCCTGCATCAGGGGGGTTGGGCTGATGG
>JBAWFG010000287.1:0-5974 GCA_049591655.1 Solirubrobacteraceae bacterium | reverse complement strand
CGGCGACATCGCCATCGAGCAGCGCTCCCCACTGAGCCGAGCGCCGGCGGACCATCTTGACCCAGGGGGCCTGCCAGTTCTGGGCGCCCTCGGTCAGCGGTCGTATGTACAGCAGCCGCTGCCCGGCCGACATGCCCCCGAGCAGCGAGGCGAGCGTGACCTGCGCGTTGGTGTTGGTCAGGCGTGTGAGCGCGTCGACCCAGTCCATGTAGCGCGGATCCCGCACGGCGCCGCCGGCGATGTTGGCGAACTTCAGTCCACCGGGCAGGTAGTACCAGGCCAGCGGTGTCTCCTCGGGCTGGGCGACGATGACCCGGTCGCCCTGACGCAGCAGTGGGCTCATCTCGGCCGCCAGGCCGCGCATGTCGCTCTTGTACTGCGGCGAGTACGTCTTGGGATTGGCGAGGAGCGCGACCGCGATGGCGACCGCGATGATCCCGAGCAGCCGGGCACGGGCACAGCCCCAGGCGATCAGCAGCAACAGCGCCCCGAGCACCGGGGCGAAATAGCGCGCGGCCCATGCCGGGTTGACCTGGGAGGCGATCCAGGCCAGCCCGAGGGTCGCCACCGGGATGAGGACGAGCGTCCAGACGATCGTCCACTCGCGGCTGCGGCGGTAGCGGCGGGTGAACAGCGGCGCCAGCCCGATCACCGCGGTGAACACGAGCACCACCGTGATCCGGTCGCCTCCGAGCAGGTTGCGGGAGATCTGCACCGGAGCCCCGAACCGCGGCGGCTTGTCCCAGGGGGCGGCGGTGTGGGCCACCTGATAGAGCAGCGTCGGCACCCACGGCAGATAGAGGACCCCGGCCGCGACGAACGTCAGTACCGCATCCTTGAACACGCCCCGGCGATCCTCGGAGGCGATCAGGGCCGGGACGAGCGAGATCGCCGAGCCGGCGAAGAAGAATGTGCCCCACGAATGGGTGTAGAGCATCAACGTCAGTGCGGCGCCGAACAGGAACAGATAGCGGCGGCGGCGCTCGATGAACCCGAGCACGAAGGCGCCGGTGGCGACGACCCCGAGCAGGCCCATGAGCTCGTACATCCGCGTCTCCTGGGCATAGGCGGTCAGCCAGGCGTTGAACGCGAACAGCAGCGCAGCCATGATCCCGGCCCGGCGGCCGAACAGCACCCCGGCCGCCCAGGCGCCCGCGGGGATCGTCAGCAGGCCGAAGATCAGCGACAGCGAGTGGGTCGCCGACTCCGAGGAGCCGAACATCGACATCCACACATGCAGGGCCATGTAGTAGAGCGGCGGGTTGCCGTCGTAGCGCAGGACTCCGGGGATCTGGGAGAGCGGATGCAGTGAGATCCCGGTGGTGATGCCCTCGTCCATCCAGAACTCGCCGCCGAGGTAGCGCGAGCGCAGGAACGCCGACAGCGCCATCAGCGCGATCAGCCCACCGCTGACCCACGCCCAGGTCGGCACCCGCACGAGCGCGCTGGGCAGGCGCCAGGTGCCCTCGCCGGATGCTGAGCCGGGACGGTCCGCGGTGGGGGCGGTGGCGGTTGCCATCAGCGACCGAGCGTCGGCGAGCCGACGCTCATCCCCGGCAGCCGTGGGTGAACATGTGCACCGGGCCGCTGGTGCCGACGTAGTGGTAGGTGACGGTCGGCCAGGTGCGCAGGAGCGGCAGCCGGTGGGCGGAGCGGGTGTCCCGCGTCTGCAGGATCACATTGGGCGCCTCGTTCGCTGCTTCGGGGGAGGCGACGGGCGGCGGGGCCTCGATCCGCGGGGCGGCAACGCCGAGCGTCCAGGCGACCATCGGCACCTGAAAGCCCTCGGTCATTACCGTGCCGCAGCCCAGGACCTTCCCGCTGCCCCCGTAGCGGGCGATGATGTCCTCCATGCCCTGGCGCAGACGCGCCTGGTAGGCGAGCGATCCGTGGGTGCGCGGGATCGAGATGAGGTTGGCGCCCACCCAGTTGGGGGCGAACAGGAAGAACAGGCCGACGAGCCCGGTGGCGGCCCACTGCAGGGCGCGGTTGCGCCGGTGACCGGTCGCGGAGCCGGAGCTGGAGCCAGAGCCATGTAGCCGCCGGGCCGCCAGCACCCCGAGCTCCGTTGCCGCCCAGCCGTAGCCGACCGCGCCGCAGATGTCGACGAGCGCCGAGCCGAGCACGAGGTAGCGGTTGTTGCCCGAGAACCCCGCCTGGGTCATGACCGCGATCACCACGAACCAGGCCAGCCCACCGACCCCCAGCAGGGCGGCCGCGATCCGAGCCCGGTTGACGGGGGTGAGCAGCCCGGCGACGCCGGCCCGACGGTGCACACGCCACATGAGTGCCGCCACGACGATCACCAGCAGCGCCGCCACGGCCTTGATCCGCAACAGCATCGTCGGCCACGCCGCCCTGGTGAGTTCGGCGGTGAACGGGTCCGAGGCGAACGCCAGGCTGTTGGAGCGTGGGTGCGTCGCGCGGCTCACGCTGCAGGTGACCGAGCCGCAGCCGAGATACACGGGGAGAAACCAGCAGACCGGGATGAGCACGAAGCAGGCCGCGACGATCGCCCGGGCACCGGGGTCACGCCAGAAGAGCCACAGGCCGTACGGGCCCCAGAACAGCCAGATCTCCGGCCGGTCAAGCGCGACGAGGAACCCGACGAGGAAGGTTTGGCGCGGGCGGCCGTCGAGGTGGCGATCGATGGCGATGAGCAGCAGCGCGGCGGCAAGGCCCTCCGAGTAGCCGAGGGCATTGGAGGAGATGAAGCCGCCCGACGCCGACAGCGCCAGCGAGACGGAGCCGATGACCCCTGCCAGCAGCCCGGGAGCCAGCCTGGTGAGTCGTCCGAGGTCCTCGCTCGGGGTCCCGAACAGGCCGCCGACCTGTCGAGTCAGCCGGTAGGACATGCGGAACACCATCACGACGGCCGCCAGCGCGCCGGCCCGGGCGACGATCAGCCACAGGTCCGGGGCGGCGTTGCCGAACAGCGCGAACGGGACCGTGAAGATCATCGGCAGCGGCTTCCACGAGGTACCGCCGGTGGTGATCGTGAGGTGCGCGTGGACGATCTGGCGTGACCACAGCAGCCAGGACCACGGGTCATAGCTCGGGGTGGAGGGAATGAGCAGCGACAGAGCGCCGATCGCCAGCGTGACGATGATCAGCGCGGGATAGAAGTTGCGGGGGCGGAACAGCTCGCTGCCGCTCAGCCGGGCCAGAGGCCGGGAGACCGCGGGCCGGTCGGCCGGAGTGGTGGGGAAGTCGGTCGTCGACGCGAGCACCGCGCCGGCTAGCGGCCGTCGCCTGCTCACCCCTTGACCCCCTGGGCCATGCAGCCCTCGACGGTGGTCAGCAGGCTGTCGGAGGCCTGGTTGGGATACACGAGCGCGGCCCCGATCACCTCGGCAGCCTGGGACTCCCCCTGGATCTGGATGTCCTGTGCCGCGCCGGGCGTCGGCTCAAAGCCCACCGTGGGTCCTGACGGCGCCGCGCCGACCTGGATTCCGGGCAGCACCCGCCCGGCAACCGTGACCGGTTCGGTGCGCACGGCGATATGCGCCTGCTGGAGGCAGGCGATGTGTGACTTGCGCGGGTCGTCGAGACCCTTCTGGCTATTGGCGATCGCCTTGGACGTGCCGGCCTCCGGCTTGGAAGTCGTCCCGCACGCTGAGAGCGAAAGCGCGGACAGCCCGATGGCCACCGCCAGCTTCGCAGAGGGCATGGGGCAAGAGGGTAGTGGATGATTCGGTCTCAGTGATCGCGTTCGCCGCCCTCAACGGACCCCTGCCCAAGGCCGGGGTCGTGGCTGTCACGCTGCTGGCAGCGGCGGTTCTGCTCGTGCCCGATCGACGGCTGCGGGCGGGCGCCATGCTCGGCGCGCTCGTGCTGGCCTCGGTCCTGCTGCTCGCCGATATCTGGGGTACGCCGCGGCTGGCCGTCGTGCACCGCCACCCGCTTCCGGCGCTGGTCGGCGGGATGGTGGTGATCGCGCTGCTGGTGGCGGGGGCGCGGCTCGTGGCGCGCCGCCCGGCGGTGCTGGCGCCCCTCGTCGTGCTCGCGCTCCCCTTCCGGGTCCCGATCCAGGCGGGGTCGAGCACCTCCAACCTGCTGGTGCCGCTCTACCTCGTCGTCGCGCTCGGGGCGCTGGCGTGGATCGGCACCGCGCTGGCTCCGCGCTGGTTCGGCGCGCCGGCGCCCATGCAGCCAACGGCGGAGGTGCCGCGCGCGGGGGGTGGGCGCCTGACCGAGCTACTCCCATGGGTCCAGCGGCTGCTGGCGCTGTACATCGCGCTGTACGGGGCGCAGGCCGCCTACTCGCCGGACTTCGTCAAGGCGCTGCAGAACGTCGTGTTCTTCTATGTGCCGTTCGCGCTGCTCTACGCACTGCTGCGTGAGCTGGACTGGGACGCGCCGATGATCCGCCGCTGCCTGACCCTGGCGGCGGGACTGGCGATCGTGTTCTCGCTGATCGGCTTCTACGAGTACGCCACCAAGACGATCCTGCTCAACCCCCGGCTCGACGCGGCCAACGAGGTCCACACCTACTTCACCGTCAACTCGGTGTTCTTCGATCCCGACATCTTCGGGCGCTACCTCGCGCTGGTGATGATTCTGCTCGCGGTCGGCCTCATCTATGTGCGGCCCGAGCGTGAGCAGGCGCTGAGCACGATCGTGCTGGCGGTCCTGTGGGCATGCCTGGTGCTGACCCTGTCGCGGTCGAGCCTGGGCGCGCTGCTCGTCGGTCTCGCAGTGCTGGCGGCGCTGCGCTGGCGGCCGTCACGGGCGCTGGTGGTGGCGGTCGTCGTCGTCGGACTGGGGGCGGGGGCGGTCGTGGCGCTGCCGCGTACCTTCGGCCTCAATCAGGGCCTCAACGGGGCCTCCCGCGGCCGGGGGGGTCTGGTCAGCGGCGGCCTGTCGCTGTTCGGCGACCGCCCGCTATGGGGATATGGGTCCGGTTCGTTCTCGACCGAGTACATCGCCCACAACCGCCAGTCGGTCAGCGCACTGTCGGACTCGCACACGATCCCGGTCACGATCGCCGCCGAGCAGGGCCTGATCGGAGAGGTCGCCTACGTCGCGTTCGTGCTTGCCGCAGTGGCATGCCTGGCGCTGCGCTCTCGGGGTGACCCGGTGCGATCGGCGATCGCGGCTGCCTTCATCGCGCTGGTGTTCGACACGATGCTCTACGCCGACTTCCTGGAGGACCCGACGACCTGGGTGCTACTCGGCGCCGGTATGGCTCTCGCCGGGCGTCGTGCCGGCGTGGATCGCCAGGCGCAGCAGCAGCGCGTGCAGGTCGGCCCGCTCGCCGGCTGATAACGGGGCGAGCAGCTCCTCCTGGGCCTCGCGGGCGAGCACGCGCCCGCGCGCGAGGGTCTCCCGGCCGGTGGGGGTCATGTGCAGCGCATGGGCCCGGCGATCGCTGGGGTGACGGCGGCGCTCGACGAACCCGCGGGACTCCAGCTCGTCGATCGCGGCGGTCATCGAACTCGGGTCCATGCCGATTGCGCGGCCCAGCTGTTGCTGGGTGACGACGCCCTCGGCGTCAAGCACGTTGAGTGCTCCCCACATGCGCGGCGTAAGCCCGAGCGAACCGATCCGGTCCCCGAAGCGACGGGAGGCGAACAGCCCCAGCCGGCTGACGAGGTAGCCGGTGTTGCGCAGCAGAGCCGCGTGCAGGCCGGGCGCGGCGGGGCTGGGCTCGGGCATCTCGGCGGGAGTCTAACCGACGATGGTGGCATTCACGCATAGTTCGTGATACAAATCATTGGCCTTGCAAACGACCTTGGGGATGAAGCGATGATGGTGGCGATCACGCGGTGGGTCCTGGCACACAAGCGCATCGTCGGTGCCTTCTGGGCGATTGTCACGATCGTCGGAATCGCCTCGGTTGGCCAGGCGACCAAGGCGTTCAGCACCGAGTTCAGCGTCCCGGGCCGCGAGGGGTTCGTCACCAACACTCAGATCCAGCGCCTGCTGCACTCCGGCGGACGCAGCGCGCCGCTGCTGGCGGTCGTCACCCTGC
>JBAWFG010000286.1:0-2530 GCA_049591655.1 Solirubrobacteraceae bacterium | reverse complement strand
ACCCCCACCCCACGCTGTCTGAGACGGTTGGCTTCGCCGCCGAGCTCGCCGAGGGCACGATCACCGACCTCATCTCGCCGGCAGCGGCCAAGGCACGGCGCGCAGCAGCGTCCTGATCTGGGCCACGACGGCCGCCGGCTCGTCGCGAAGCCGACGGTAGGTGATGCGCAGCACCCGCCAGCCGGCGGTCACCAGCTTTCCGTCACGGCGCCGGTTGTCCTCGAACGGCCGCCGGGAGCCATGGTGCTCCCAGCCATCGATCTCGACGACCAGCCGGTGCTCCGCCCAGACGACATCGCACAGCTCGCCCTCGACATACACGTTGAACTGGGGCGTCGGCAGGCCCTCTCGCTCGATCAGATGGCGGAAGCTCAGCTCCAGCTCTGACTGGGTCCACGGCGGCTCGTCGGTGAGCTCGGTGAGCGCTGCGCGCAGGCGCACGCAACCGCGGTGGCCGGGCGAACGGTCGATGATGGCGGTGAACCGGGTCAGGTCAAAGGCGCCGTGGCGCTCGATGCGCTCCAGCAGGTCGGCGAGTCGCTGGGGGTGCAGGTCGCTCGCGAGGTCCAGGGCCGTGCGCTCGACCGTCGTGACCGAGAGACCCTCCACGACGGTCAGATCCGGCGGGTCGAGGTGGCGGGTGTAGTGGCAGCAGATGCCCGGGAGCCGGTGCCGCGAGGGCGCGGTGACGTCCATGTCGCCGGTCGGCGTGGTGCGCAGATTGTGCAGTGCCGCCGCGTCGCGGTGACTGAGGGCGGCGCCAGGACCGCAGGCGAGCACCGCCGCGAACCACTGCCCGCGGATCGACAGGGTGCGGTGGCCGACGGCATAGACGCCGCGGTGGACGCGGTGCAGGCGACCGGCGACGGCCCGGTCGTGGACGGCGTGCTTGGAGTACCCGAGGGCGCGGAGTTGCCCAATTGAGACCACACCGTGCTGGCGCGCGGCGAGCGCCGCCAGGGGTGTGTCGTCTGAGTTGCCTATACGGGAACCAGATTGCACAACGGGCAGTGTGGGCCCGTCGGCTGTGGCAGATCTAGACCGAGCTGTGACTTAACTGCGGCGTCTGCGTGCCGCAAATGCAACACACAGCGCCAGCGCTGCGCCGATCACGAGCTTCGTGCGGCCCCAGTCGCGCCGGACCGGCGCGACATCGGCCGGGCGGTGCCCCACGGGCATCGCAAACTCCTCGGCGGCGAGGATGTCGTGGGGCTCGGCGATCCCGGTCGGGTCGGCGGGAAGTGCGACGGGCCCGTGGTAGTGGAGCACGGGGTCGGGCGCCGGCATCGCGTACTCCTCCGCTGACAGGACGTCGTGGGGCGGTTCGCGGTGCAGCGCCGGATCGGGCGCCGGGACGACGTACTCCTCGGCGGCGAGGATGTCGTGCGGGGGCTCCTGCGGTTCATGTGCCATCCCCCCGATCATCCCAGAACTGAGCCGTTTCGTCAGGGCGGGTCCTGGGTGAGGACTCGGCACCCTGATAATCTCAGTCGCCCTGACTGAGATCACGATGCGGTTCGCGGGACCGGTTGGTATCCTCTACTTATGCTTCGTAAGTCCCTACTGAAAGTGAAGACTTGATGAGTCGCCTTCTCCTGGTCCCGTTGGAGGACGTCGTCGTCTTCCCGGGCATGTCGCTCACGCTGGCGATCGACGCCGGCGACGAGGAGCGCGTCCTGCTGGTGCCCCGCCATGAGCAGGAATTTGCGGCGATCGGCACGGTCGCCGAGATCGCCAACCGCGTCCGCCTCCCCGGCGGTGCGCGCGGCTACGAGCTCCAGGGCCTGCACCGCGGCGTCGCCGGGGCGGCCCAGACGCTGCCGGACGGGCGCCTGTTTGTGGAGGTGGAGGAGCGGCCGGACGACGTCCCCGTCGACGGCCGGACCCGCAACCTGGAACGCGAGTACCGGGCGGTGGTGGAGGAGCTGCTGGAGCTCCGTGGCGACGATGGCCGCATCTCCGGCTTTCTGCGCTCCATCTCCGACCCCGGAACCCTGGCCGATACCAGCGGCTACAGCCCGGATCTGACCTACGATCAGAAGGTCAAGCTGCTTCAGACCCTCGACGTGACCGATCGCCTGGACCTGGCCCTCTCCTACCAGCGCGAGCGCTTGGCCGAGCTGCAGGTGCGCAAGCGGATCCGCGAGGACGTGGAGTCCGGCGCCGAGAAGCAGCAGCGTGATTACTTCCTGCGCAAGCAGATGGACTCGATCCGCAAGGAGCTGGGCGAGGACGACGCCTCGGTCGTGGAGGAGTACCGGACCAAGATCGACGAGGCCGGCATGCCAGAGCACGCCCATGAGCAGGCGCTCAAGGAGCTCGGTCGGCTGGAGCGCATGGGCGAGCAGTCCGCCGAGTCCAGCATGATTCGCACCTACCTGGATTGGCTGATCGCGGTGCCCTGGTCTGAGCGATCCGAGGAGAAGCTGGACCCGCAGAACGCCCGCGAGGTCCTCGATGCCGACCATGCCGGCCTGGAGGACGTCAAGGACCGGATCGTGGAGTACATCGCGGTCAAGAAGCTGCGCGT
>JBAWFG010000285.1:0-24701 GCA_049591655.1 Solirubrobacteraceae bacterium | reverse complement strand
CGTCACGCCACCGCCGTCGAGCGGGACGGCCCCAGGCGCGACCGGCCCCGGCGGAGCCACCGGGAACAGGCCCGCGAGCCGTCCGGCCACCACGACGAGCAGCCCCAGCAGGAACGGCACGGCCGCTGCCAGTACGAGCACGAGTCCGCGCCAGATGACATAGCCGCGCCGGCGCGCCCGGGCGACTCCGTCGATCGTCGTCATCGCCACCGGGACGAGCAGCGCGAGCACGAACAGCGACACCGCCCAGCCGGGCACGACCTTGCCACCGAGCAGCAGGTACGACGACGGACGCGCGATGGTCGGCGCCGCGTCGAGCGCGGAGATCGAGGTCAGCACGGCGCGTCCGATGCCGTTGAGCTGAGCCGTCGGGCCCAGCGCGGCGTCGGCGGCCGGACCGGGCTCTCCGGACAGCGAGATCTCCACGGCGGGAATGCGCTGGGACCCGAACGGGGCCTGCTGGCCGAGCGTGAACGGGAACGCCAGGTGGGCGAACTGGCCGCCCAGCGAGGTGAACGCATCTGACAGCGAACTCTGGGAGGAGAGCGCCGCGGTGACGGTGTTGCGCAGCTGAGGCGGGGCGATCACGTGGCTACCCGCCCACGGCATAACAATCGGCTGGCTCACGTGCGCGCTGGCCAGATCGCCGAGCACGATGACGGCATCGACCGGCCCGGCCAGGGTCGACGCCAGACGGATCGCCCCCGCCGCTCCCTGCGTGCCGCTCGTGGAGGCGAGCACGATCGTGTGGCCGAGCGTCTCTCCGGCCAGATCCCGGGAGAGCTCCATCAACGTCGCCGTGCCCGACGCGGCGGCGACCGACGGTGACCCGAGCGCGTCACGCGAGGCGAGCACCACGATGCTGCCGCTGCGCACGCCGGGCCGGACCCCGACCACGTTGCGCAGCCCGCGCGTGCCGTCGACCGTCCGCCCGGTGAACGTGTCGACGCTTGGCGCGAATCCCGCCTGGCTGAACTTGGCGTAGACCTGGTCGGCCAGTGAGCGGTCACCCCGTGAACCGGGACGCCGCGATGGATCGCCGTGGGCGATCGCGTTCATCGAGTTGTAGACGTTCTGCCCGTTGAAGGCGTCGGGGGCGATCGTCGGACTCAGCGCGCCCGGCTGGTCACGCAGCGAGAACGCCAGCACGACGAGCGCCAGAGCCGTGACGATCAGGCCCGTCCGGTAGATCCGCGGATCGAGCATTTGGCAGAGATTACTCTCGGGTCGGGGCGGCGCCGATTAGTCTTTGGAGCGTTGGCCGAGACGACCGTGCCCGAGCGCGCCGCGCGCATCCTGCTCGTCGACGACGAGCAGTCGATTCAGACGCTGCTCTCCTATCCGCTGCGTAAGGAGGGCTACGACGTCGTCCAGGCGACCGACGGCCGCCAGGCGCTCGAGCGCTTCGAGGAACAGCCCTTTGACCTCGTCGTGCTCGACCTGATGCTGCCGCGGGTCGACGGGCTGGAGGTCTGCCGGCGGCTGCGCAGCCGCAGTTCGGTTCCGATCATCATGCTGACCGCAAAGTCCGAGGAGATCGACAAGGTCGTGGGGCTGGAACTCGGAGCCGACGACTACATCACCAAGCCGTTCTCGCTACGCGAGTTCTCCAGCCGGATCAAGGCGGCCCTGCGCCGCGCCGAGATGAGTCGCCCGGAGCAGGCGACGCCGGGCGAGGCCCCGTTGGAGATCCGCGACCTGCGGATCGACTTCGCCAAGCGCACGGTGCGCATCCGTGGCCAGGATGTGCAGCTCACCTACGTCGAGTTCGAGCTGCTGTCGGCGCTGGCCCGCGCTCCCGGCCGCGTGTTCACGCGGGACATGCTGCTCGCCCGCGTGTGGGGCGACTCGGCCTACCGCGATCAGCGCACGATCGACGTGCACATCCGGCATCTGCGGGAGAAGGTCGAACGCGACGCCAAGGATCCCGAGTACCTGTTCACGGTCCGCGGCGTCGGCTACCGCTTCCGTGACACCGACCCCTGATCTGCGGTGCGGGTCAGGCTGTCGCTCTCCAACCGGCTGGCGCTGGGCTTCTTCGCGATCACGCTCCTGGCGATCGGCGCCCTGTATCTGTACGTGGCGCCCGGCCTGCAGAGCCGGCTGATCGGGCAGAAGCTGAGCGCGCTGGCGGCGGCGGCGCGATCGGACTCCGACCAGATCCGCCGCGCGCTGGGCAGCTCGACCCCTCTCCCCCGCCTGGGCCGGATCGTCGCCCGGACCGGCGGGGTCTCCGGGGACCGGGTCACCCTGCTGTCGGTCAATCGCTCGCTCGGCTCGGTGCAGCTGTCGCCGCTCGCCGACTCCGGGACGACCTCGGCGGCACCCCCGATGCGCTCTGCGATCGCCCGGCGGGCGGTGGCCGAGCGGCGACCGGTGACGGCCACAGAGGTCTTCCGGACCGGGGAGATCGCCCTGGCGGCCACGCCGGTGTTCTACTCACGGCGGCTCGTCGGCTGGGTGATCATCTACTCAGCCCCGCTCGCCGACGTGACGCGGACCGTCAGCACGGTGCGTCACGAGATCGCGGTTGCCGGCGCGATCGCGCTGCTGCTGGCGGTGATCGCCGGCTACCTCATCGCGCAGGCGCTGGCGCGGCGGGTCCGGCGCCTGGAGCTCGCCGTCAAGCAGGTCGCGGCCGGGGATTTCAGCCGCCCGATTCCGGTTGACTCGACCGACGAGCTGGGGCGCCTGGCGGTGGCGTTCAACGAGATGCAGGAGCAGCTGCAGCAGCTCGAGCGTGCCCGCAAGCGGTTCATCGCCACCGCCTCCCACGAGCTGCGCACCCCGGTGTTCTCGCTCGGCGGCTTCGTCGAGCTGTTGGAGGACGACGAGCTTGATCCCGAGACCCGCCGTCGTTTCCTGGATCAGGTCCGTGACCAGGTCCAGCGCCTCGGCAAGCTGTCGGTCGATCTGCTCGACCTCTCGCGGCTGGAGGCCGGATCGCTGGAGTTGCGGCCCGAGGAGGTCGACCTCGCCGAGCTGACCCGGTCAGTGTCCGGGGAGTTCGAGCCGACGCTGGCCCAGCACGACTCGCGCCTGGAGCTGCGCCTGCCGAGCGGCCGGGATGCGATCAGCGCCAACTGTGACCCCGTCCGGGTGGCGCAGATCATGCGGATCCTGATCGACAACGCACTCACCCACACCCCGCCGGGGACCCAGATCGTCGTCACCGCCGCGCGGGAGAACGGCGGTGTCCGCCTGGCGGTCCGCGACAACGGCGACGGGATCGACCGTCCGGCGATGCAGCGGATCTTTGAGCCATTCTTCACCGCCGACGACGCCCAGGGGTCCGGGTTGGGTTTGGCGATCGCCTCCGAACTGGCGGAGCGGATGGCCGGACGGCTGTCGGTGGCCTCGACGATGGGGGCGACGACATTCACGCTGGAGATCCCGGGGTGAGCCCCGGCGCCCCCGCCCCCGGGCTGCCGATCCGCCGGTTCGAGACCGACGCCGACTGGGCGGCCTGGCTCGGAGACAACCACGCCGCCTCCCGCGGCATCTGGCTGACGTTTGCGAAGAAGACGGCCGCCGTGACCACGGTGACCTACCCGCAGGCACTGGAGGTGGCGATCTGCTTCGGCTGGATCGACGGCCAGCGGCGTGGCCTGGATGAGAGCTTCTTCCTGACCCGCTTCACGCCCCGCGGGCCGCGCAGTCGCTGGTCACAGATCAACCGCGATAAGGCGACGGAGCTGATCGCCGCCGGCCGCATGCGCCCCTCCGGCCTGGCCCAGGTGCAGGCCGCGCAGGCCGACGGGCGCTGGGAGGCCGCGTATGAACCTCAGGCCAGCGCGACCGTCCCCGACGATCTGCGGGCGGCGCTTGACGCCGACCCGGCTGCGGCGCAGTTCTTCGCCACGCTCACCGGCGTGCGCCGCTACGCCTTCCTGTACCGGCTGCACCACGTGACCAGGCCCGCCGCCCGCGCCAAGCGGATCGCCGGCTACATCGAGCTGCTGCGCGAGGGCCGCACGCTCAACTAGATGCGCTGCGCTCCTTGGCCCGGATGTCGGCGAGCTGATCGTCGATCCAGTCACCCGGATCACGATCGGTCACGATCGAGATGAGACCCTCGTGGCGTCGCTTGCGCTCCTGGACCGACATCGTCAGCGCGGCGTGGATCGAGTCGGCCAGCTCCTGGATGTCGAACGGGTTGACCGACAGCGCATACTCGCCGAGCTCCTCGTGGGCACCGGTGTTCTCCGAAAGCAGCGACACGCCGGCGCGCTCATTGACCATCGGGCCCTCCTTGGCGACGAGGTTCATCCCGTCGAACATGGCGTTGACCATCAGCACGTCGTAGTGCTTGTAGGCGGCCACTGCCTCCTCGAGGTCGTCGCGGAGCTTGAGCTGGATCGGCATCCAGTCCGGCGAGCCGTGACGGTGGTTGACGATCGCGACCACCGCTTCGATCCGCTCCAGGTACTCGGCGTACTCCGGCACGTCGGTCCGCGACGGCATCAGCTGGGCGATGAACGTGACCCGCTCGTTGAACTCCGGATGCTGATCAAGGAACGTGTCAAACGCGCTGAACCCGCGCAGGACGTTCTTGGACAGGTCGGCGCGGTCGACGCGCAGGATGAGGTGGTCCCGGCGCCGGCGCAGCAGCTCTGACTCGAATTCGGCCACGCGGGGCCGGGCGGCGACCGACTGGACGGCGCTCGCATCGATCGGCAGTGGATAGGCGCGAACCCACACCTCACGGTCGCCGACCTTGACCACGCCGCCCTCGTGATCGACCTCAAGGCCCATCAGGTCCTCGCAGCACTGCAGGAAGTTGCGCCGGTAGGACCGGGTGTGGAAGCCGATGATGTCGTTGGAGAGGATCCCCTCGTAGATCTCGCGGCGGATCTGGGAGGGCAGCACGCGCCAGGAGTCCGACTGGCTCCACGGGATGTGGACGAAGTGGTGCAGGAACACGTCGGGGCGTTCGCGGCGGACGAGCGCCGGCAGCGTGTAGAGGTGATAGTCGTGGACCATGACCACCGGCTTGTCCACGTCCTCGATCTCCTCCAGCACCGCGCGGGCGAGATCCTCGTTGACCGCGTTGTAGCCGAACTCGAACGCCTCGGTCTCGTTGCGCCGGATGTCCGGCGCGTTAGAGAGATCCCACAGGTAGTGCTGGATGAACCACAGCAGCGGGTTGGCGATGATGTTGTAGAAGCCGTCGTAGGCGTTGGCCTCGGAGGCGACGAGCTTGACCCGGTACTCGTCACCCTCGGGCGTCTTGACCGACAGCGGCTTGCCGTCGGCCTGCTCTGCGGCCTCGACGTCCTCGTCGGTCATCGCCGAGGCGACCCAGGTCACCGGACGGTGCGATGCGAGCCCGATCAGTGCCGTGACCAGGCCGCCCGTGCCCCGCTTGAGCGACCCGTCGGGCTGGTAGGTGACCGGCCCGCGGTTGGAGACGAGGACGAGGGGTGTGTCGGAGGACATCGAGCAGCAGACGATAACCGCAGTTTCAGGCGGCCAAACTCCGCAGCCGGCCGATTCCGGCATCGACCGCGGCCACCAGGTGGCGATGCAGCTCGGGATTGGCCGCCGAGATCGACGACATCTGGAACTCATGGCCGGCCCCGAGCAGGCGCCGGTCCTGGAGCGGACGGCCCCAGCCGTCGCTGATCACCCCGCCGGCCTCACGCAGCACCAGCCACGGGGCGGCGAGGTCGTAGGGCGAGTTGTTGAGCACCTGCCCGCCGCCAACCCGCTCGAACGCCGCACGCATGCCCGGGACCTCGTCGATCATCCGGGAGCCGACCTCGATGACCGCGTCGAGCTGGCCGGTGGCGATCCGCGTCATCGCGAATGCCTGGGAGCCGAGCTCAAACGTTCCGCCGCCGACCGAGGAACCGTCGATCAGCTCGGCCAGCACCTCGGCCACGGCGCGGACCGGCCGCCCGCGAAACCCGTAGCCCCAGAACATCCGCGCCGGATCGTGGTTGGGACTCAGGCGCACACCGGCGGTGCACTCGGTCACCCCGTGGCCGGCAGCGGCGAGGAACACGTGGCCGGACTTGATCTCGACCACGCAGGCCTCGGTGATCTCGCCCATCGTCGGGTCACCGTCGCCCAGCGGCGCCAGTGCCACCGCGACGCAGGCCGACTCCAACCCGGCCATCGCGGGCCGGGTCCCGTCGATGGGGTCGACGACCAGCACGTCAATCGCGTCCGGAGCGGCCACGAGCCCGCGGTCCTCGGAGTAGAACGCCGTGCGCGGGGCGCGATCGGAGACGAAGGCCTCGAGGGCCGATTCGGCGAGCTCGTCGATCGCGAACGTCACGTCTCCGCCCGCGCCGTCTCCCAAGTGCCGGCGCCCGGCGAAGCCGCCCAATTCCGGAACCACGAGATCACGCAGGGCCACGGCGAGGTCCCGCACCAGAGCCAGTCGGGCGGAGGCGGAGTCGGAGGCCACGCGGCAACGCTAGCGCTCCGAAGTTGCGGCGAATGAAACCGTTCCGAAACCCAACCGGATCAGTGAACTTTGATAGCTTGCCAGCTGCCCGAGCACCCACCAAGGAGACCCATCGTGAGCAGCACCGACGAGCTTCTGGCCAACAACGAGGCCTACGCCGCGTCCTTCGATAAGGCCGACCTGCCGCTCTCACCCGCCAAGAAGGTCGCGGTCGTGGCCTGCATGGACGCCCGTCTCAACGTCTATGCCGCGCTCGGCCTCGCCGAGGGTGACGCCCACGTGATCCGCAACGCCGGCGGCGTTGTCACCGATGACGGGATCCGCTCGCTGGCAATCTCCCAGCGGCTACTGGGCACCGAGGAGATCGTGCTCATCCACCACACCGGCTGCGGGATGCTCACGTTCACCGACGATGCATTCAAGGACCAGATCGAGCAGGACACCGGCATCCGCCCCACCTGGGCCGCCGAGGCCTTCCGGGATCTCGACGATGACATCCGCCAGTCGATCGCCCGGATCAAGGCCTCGCCGTTCATCCCTCGCACGGACGCGGTGCGAGGCTTCGTCTACGAGGTGGAGACCGGCCGGCTGCGTGAGGTGAGCTGAGCGGGGCGACGCCCGGCGTCGATTACCGTTCGTGCTCGATGAGTGAGCACGACGCGATCGTGATCGGCGCCGGACCGGCTGGCGAGGTGTGCGCCAGCCGGCTCGCCGGCGAGGGCCTCGACGTGGCGATCGTCGAGCGAGAGCTCGTCGGCGGCGAGTGCGCCTTCTGGGCCTGCATGCCGTCCAAGGCACTGCTGCGACCGGCTGAGCTGCTCGCCGAGGTCAAGCGCGTGCCGGGTGCGCGGGAAGCTGTCACCGGTGAGCTCTCGCCGTCCTCGGTGCTGACCCGCCGCGACGAGGTCATCCACGAGCTAGACGACTCACGTGCGCTCCCCTGGCTGCAGGATCGCGGCATCACCCTGTACCGCGGGCAGGCCCGGCTGGATGGCCCCCGGCGGGTCCGCGTCGGTGACACCGTGCACGAGGCCCGGCGGGCGGTCGTGCTGGCGGTCGGCAGCGGAGCGGCGATCCCGCCGGTGCCGGGACTGCAGGAGATCGCGCCGTGGACCAACCGGGAGGGGACGACCGCCACGTCGGTGCCCGAACGCATCACGGTGCTCGGCGGTGGCGCGGTTGGCTGTGAGCTGAGCCAGGCGTGGGCGTCACTTGGGGCTCGGGTGACGCTCGTGGAGGCTCAGGGCACGCTGATCCCCGGAGAGGAGCACTTCGCAGCCCAGCAGCTGGCCGAATCCCTGCGTGAGCGTGGTGTCGACGTCCGGGTCGGGACCCAGGCGACCGCCGCGGCCCGCGGCGACGCGGGTACATTCACCCTGACTCTCGACGATGGGGCGTCCGTGGAGTCCGATGAGCTGCTCGTCGCCGTCGGGCGCCGGCCCCACACCGACGACCTCGGCTTGGAGACCGTCGACCTGGCCCCCGGGGAGACGATCGACGTCGATAACCAGATGCGGGTGACCGCCGCATCCCATCGTGATTGGCTCTACGCGGTCGGGGATGTCAACGGCCGGGCGCTGATCACCCATGCCGGCAAGTACCAGGCCCTGATCGCCGCCGCCACGATCATGAATCGCCCGGCGAGCGCTGACTGGGATGGCCCGCGATCGCCCCGCGTCGTGTTCACCGAGCCCCAGATCGCCGCGGTCGGCTACACGCTGGCCCAGGCGCTTGAGCGCGGGATCCCGGCCCGCGCGCTGGACGCCGACCCCGGAGCGACGGCCGGCGCCAGTTTCATCGGCAAGGGGGCGCCGTCCGGCGCTCGGATCGTCGTCGATGAACAGCGTGAGGTGATCGTCGGAGCGACGTTCTCCGGTCCCGATATCGCCGAGAGCCTGCACGCAGCGACGATCGCGATCGTCGGGGAGGTCCGGCTGCGCCGATTGGTCCATGCGATTCCGGCCTTCCCGACCCGCAGCGAGGTGTGGCTGCGCCTGCTCGACCCGTGGGCGCCGTAGCCCCGCGCACACCCGCTATAGTCGGCCGCCGCCCATCCCGGGCCTCTTTTTCCATGGCTGAACACACCCGTCTATACGACCTCATGGTGGTCATCTCGCTCAAGGCTGAGGATGACCGTCGCGCCAAGATCCTGACCGACCTCCAGTCGCAGATCAGCGATGGCGGCGGCACGCTCGAGCGCCAGGACGACTGGAACAACCGTCCGATGGCATACGAGATCAAGCATCAGACCGAGGGTGAGTACCACCTGATCCAGTTCACGGGCCCGAGCGCCCTGCTGGAGGCGCTGTCGCACAATCTCCGCATCGACGACGCTGTCCTGCGCTTCCGGATCATCAAGGTCGTGCCCGGGACGCCTCCGGCGCCGGACACGGCTCCGCCGGTGATGGCTGGCACCTCCGCCGGCTCGGCGTCCGACGAGGGCTGATCCCCTTCCGCATCCGCGGCTTCTGCGCGAAAGCGTCACAGGACGCGCAGCGCCGTGCCAAGTCGCAAACGATTCCGTCCATTTTCCGTTGATCGAGCCGGTTGCCGTCTGGCGCAGCCATAGACTCGATTGCGAGCTTCAAACGTTCTCGAAAGGAGCCAGAGCAATGGCTGGAGGCAACATCAACCGGGTCGTCCTGACCGGCAACCTGACTCGTGATCCCGAGCTGCGCGCGTTGGCGGGCGGCAATTCGGTGTGCTCGCTGCGCCTCGCCTGCAACGGGCGACGCAAGAACAACGACACGAACCAGTGGGAGGATCAGCCCAACTACTTCGACATCACCGTCTGGGGCGCGCAGGGCGAGAACTGCCACCGGTACCTCAGCAAGGGGCGTCCCGTCGCCATCGACGGCCGCCTGCAGTGGCGTGAGTTCACCGATCGTGAGGGCAACAAGCGCCAGGCAGTCGATATAGTCGCTGAATCCGTCCAGTTCCTCGGCGGCCGTGAAGACAGCCCCAGCGGGAACGGAAACGGATTCTCGAGCAGCGCACGCGCCGCGGAGAGCGATGTCCCGATCGACACCGGCGACTTCGACCGCACACCGGTGGGCGCAGGTGCCGACGAGGACATACCCTTCTAAAGGCAACGAACTTCCGACCAAGCTAGGCTGATCTGAGTGGCAAAGCAACGTAGACGACCGGTACGCCGGCGCGACCGCAAGGGCGGGCCGACTTCGACCCGACGCAAGTCGTGCCCGTACTGCCGGGACAAGATCGAGCAGGTGGACTGGAAGGACGTGTCCACGCTGCGCCGATTCATCTCCGACCGCGGCAAGATCCGCTCGCGGCGGATCACCGGAGCGTGCCGTCGGCATCAGAGCCAGGTGGCCCGTGCCGTCAAGCGCGCTCGTGAGCTCGCGTTGCTGCCCTACGTCGCCGAAGGTGGCGGAGACCACCGCAGCGGTCGCGGTGACCGCGACCGCGATCGCGAACGCTGAGTCATGCCCCAGGCAATCCTGCTTCAGGACGTCGAATCGCTCGGTGAGCGCGGGACCGTGGTCGATGTGTCGGCCGGGTATCTGCGTAACTACCTGCAGCCCCGCAAGCTGGCCGAGGCCGCGACCGTGTCGTCGATCAAGGTGGCCCAGAAGCGCCAGGAGGACGCCGAGCGTGCCCTGCGGGAGGCCGATGAGCGTTCCCGGGAGAGCGCGGCTGTTCTCGGCCGCACGGTTCTGACGATCCCCCAGCAGGCGGGCGACGACGGGCGGCTGTTCGGGTCGGTGACGACCCAGGACATCGCCGATGCGATCCGCGATGCCCGTGGTCTGAAGATCGATCGCCGCAAGGTCCACCTGGAGGAGCCGATCCGCAACATCGGCACCTACATGGTGGTCGTCGAGATCTCCGACGACGTGACGGCGTCGGTCAAGACCATGGTGGTTGCGGCCTAGCAGGTTGTGTGGTCGGGTCCTGGGCGGGCCCGTCCGACCGCGGCGCACCGCAGGGTGCGCCGCCTGCGGGAAGTCGTACTGGGACGCGCGAGTGCGCCGGGGCGGACGACCCGCCCGGGCCTTCCCCGTCGCTGCTGTGGCTTGAGCGGGCGACGCGAGTGCGTTGGATCGCAAGACCCATCACGGGCCTCCCTCAACGCTGCTGTGGCTTGGGCGGCGCGACGTGGCGCCAGAGCGCGGCCCTCGCGCCTGTCACGGCCGGCCGACCGATCAGCCGGCTGCGCTGTGGGTGTGGGGCGTTTGTGGGTGGAAGCCGATGGCCTTGATGACGTGGCCGTTGGGCGCGTACCAGGTGTAGGCGACGCGGGTGCAGCAGGGGCGGTTGAGCTGCACGAGGGCGACGTTGGCGTGGACGCGGGCCGTGACGATGATGAGGGCGGCCGAGGGTGTCCCTGACGACACGCCTCCGCCGGGCATGAGTGTGAAGCGGACGGTGCTGACACCGTCGGGCACGATGAGCACGACGTGGCTGTAGGTCCTGCGTCCCGGCAACTGACCGCCGCTGACTGACAGCTCGCCTCGGGCGGCGATCTGCGCGGCGGTGGAGCAGCAGACGGAGGCGCCGCCCTGCTCCTCCTCGGCGACACCGGGGGCGGCCCGGCGCGTGAGTCGCTCGGCCTCGCCGCGGCTCATCGGGGGCTGACCACGCATGAGGGACTGCACGGACGGCGGCTTCAGTGGGATGAGATAGATCCACCCACCCCACGGCGCGGCGACAGCGCGGCGGACAAGGTGGCGGATGACCGGGCCCTGGTTAAAGAACGGGGGCTGAGGCTCACGCAGGTAGCCCCTGAGCTGGCCGGAGTTGAGGTCTGAGGCGCGCTGAGGCCGGCGCAGCACGCTGAGCTCGCTCTGCAGGGTCGCCGACCGTCGGCCCGGCACCGCTGCCGACGGCGGGGGCGTGGCCGGATGGACCCGCGGTCGCGAGCGAGCCCCGAGCTGGGTAAGCGCCGCGACGGCGATCGCCAGCGCGACGCACACCGCCACGAGAGCGGGCATCGCCCGCAGCACGCGGTGTGGCCACGCAAGGCTCCGGTGGGCGTGGGGGTGGCCCGGGATGCGGGGGGCCCCGGTCTGGCGATCGGCCGCGCGCACCAGTGCTCCACGCAGCTCCGGCAGATAGCTCATGTCGACTGCTCCAGTCTCGCTCGCAGGCTCCGCAGTCCCCGGCTGACCCGCTGGCGCACGACGCTCGGCGAGCATTGCAGCGAGGCCGCCAGCTCGTCATAGCCGCGGTCGTCGAGCACCCGGCCCTCAATCGCCAGTCGCTGCTCATCGGGAAGCTCACGCAGGAGCTCCAGGGCATCGCCTCCGCCGCCGAGCTCATCCTCGATCCTCGCCAGGGATGCGTCGCTGAGCACCAGCGCCTCGATCTCCAGCTCCCGGCGCGCCCGATCCTCCACGCGCCCGCGGCGCCAGGTGTCCGCGAGCTCATGGCGGGCGATGCCGAACAACCACGCCCGGGCACTCCCGCGGCCGGGGTCAAATCCGGGCGCCGACTGCAGTGCCGACGCGAACACCTCAGCGGTGAGATCCGCCGCGACGTCGGCGCGGCGGGTCGCCCGGTAGAAGAAGCCGAGCAGCTGACTCTCAAAGCGGTCATAGAAGCGCCCGAAGGCCTCGCCATCGGCGCCGGCGCGGCCCAGCAGTTCCTCATCGGTGATGTCTGTCCTGGGGTGCGCCATCTGCAATGTATTCCACGACACCGACCCGTTTGTGACAGGGGTGGATCGCCGGGGACGATCGGCTGGGCCCGTTCCGGGCCCTTCCGGTGCTGCGCACCGCGGGCGCGCCGAATCCGATATGCAGCTCCGGGTCCCGCGAGCGCGCCGCCCCGGAAGACCCGTCCGGGCCTACCTCAACGCTGCTGTGGCGGCGAACGTCAGCTGGCGAGCGGGCAGGCGATGGCGTTGGACGTTTGCAGCGGCGCATGGCCTTCAGCCGTGTGGACGGGGGGTTGCGGAGGCCGAGAACCGCTCGCGGAAGGCGATCCAGCGATTTGTCCGCTGGTTGCGGGATCAAGGGCGAAGCGCCGCCGCCCGCGAGCTTATGCTCGGTGGTCTCCATGAGTGCCGTCCAGACGATCGCCGTTCCGCCGCACAACCTCGAGGCCGAGAAGTCGGTACTCGGCGCGGTCCTGCTGGATGAACGCCATCTGCATGTGCTGCTCGTCGAGGAGCAGCTGCGGCCGGAGCACTTCTACCGGGAGCAGCACGGGGCGGTGTTCGCCGCGATGCTCGAGCTGTATGAGAGCGACAACAAGATCGACCACCTCACCGTCTCTGAGCGACTGCGCCAGCACGGCAAGCTGGAGGAGGTGGGTGGGCCGTCGGCGATCGACGAGCTGTCGGGCTGGGTGCCCGCCGCCGGGCATGCGCGCGAGTACGGGCGGATCGTGCACGACAACGCCAAGCTGCGGGCGCTGCTCACCGCCTCATATGAGATCCAGGCGAGCGTGCTCGGCCGCGACGCGTCGGCACGCGAGCTGGTGGAGCAGGCCGAGCGGTCGGTGCTGGAGGTGGCGACCGACGATCGCCAGAAGAAGATCCGCACGATCGCCGACATCCTCCACGAGGAGACCGACAAGCTGCACCGGCTGTCGGTCGCCAAGACGGCGCTCACCGGAACCCCATCGGGTTTCAAGGACCTCGACGAGAAGACCGGCGGCTTCCAGCCGGGCAACCTCGTGATCCTCGCTGCCCGGCCGTCGATGGGCAAGTCGGCGCTCGTGGCCAACATCGCCGAGAACGCGGTGCTGGCCGGCCACGCGGTGGCGCTGTTCTCGCTGGAGATGTCCGAATCCGAGCTCGCACAGCGCTTCGTCGCCTCCCAGGCGCGCATCCACGGCGAGGACCTGCGCCGCGGCAAGGTTGCCGAGCACCGGTGGCCCAAGATCCTGGAGGCGTGCCAGCGCCTGGCCGAGTCGCCGCTGTACGTCGACGATTCCTCCGACACCGGGGTGCTGGAGGTGCGGGCCAAATGCCGGCGCCTGCACGCCCAGATCAAGGGTGGGCTGGGGCTGATCATCGTCGACTACCTGCAGCTGATGCGGGCCGAGGCCAACGTCGACAGCCGCGTCGAACAGGTCGCTCAGATGAGCCGTGGGCTCAAGGGCCTGGCCCGTGAGCTGGGCGTCCCCGTCATCGCCCTGTCCCAGCTCAGCCGTGCGGTCGAGCAGCGCGGCGGCGAGAAACGCCCGGTGCTGTCTGACCTGCGCGAGTCCGGCGCCATCGAGCAGGACGCCGACCTCGTCATGTTCATCTACCGCGAGGAGTACTACGAGCGGGATTCCGAGCGGGCCGGCGAGGCCGACATCATCATCGCCAAGCACCGCAACGGGCCGGTCGGCGACGTGGTGCTCACCTTCCAGAAGGAGTACCCCAAGTTCATGAACTACGCCGGTGAGCGGTTCGCGGCATGAGTGATCCCTGCCCGTACGACCTCTGCGACGGCACCGGCTTCCGCTATGACGCGGAGACCAACACGGCCTATGACTGCCGCTGCCGGCCCCAGCGGATGGCCAAGGCGCGGGCCCGCAGCCTGTCGGGCGTCATCCCCCGCCGCTATCGCGACGTCTCGTTTGACCGTCCGCCGGTCACCGAGATCGACCCGGCGATCGTCAGCGCCACGCGCCGCTACGCGGCCACGATCGACCGCCAGCTCGACGCCGGCCGGGGGCTGTGGTTCATGGGCCCGCCCGGGACCGGCAAGACGACCCTGGCGATGCTCGTCTCCAAGGCGGCGCTCGAGGCCGGCCGCACGGCGGCGATCTACTCGCTGCCGCGGCTGCTCAACGAGATCCGTCACACCTTCGACGGGGGTGGCCACAACGCGTTGATGGACCGCCTCGCCTCGGTCGACCTGCTCCACATCGACGATGTCGGCGCGGAACGGCGCAACGACTGGGTGCTCGAAGAGCTCTACCTGATCGTCAACGCGCGCTACGAGGACAAGCGGTCGATGATCCTCACCACCAATCTGCTCGACCGCGACGAGCTGTGCGAGCAGATTCACGCGCGGACCGTCTCCCGGCTGACCGAGATGTGCGACGAGCTGCCGCTGCTCGGTCACGACCACCGGATGGAGCTGCAATTGCCCTGAGGGCGTGCAATCGCCCTGAGGGCGACTGCATTGGCAGAAATCGGAGATTTCTGCCGGGCGCGGTGGCGTGAGGACCAGAGAGGCCGAGATTCTGCCGGCACGCTGAACCACGCCGCGCGCGGGAAGGTTGGGGTGCGGTAAAGGCCGGGTGAACGGTCACCCAAGAAACCGGTGTCGCTAACAGAACCCCCGCAAACGGACAACCGCGATGCCAAACCTTACGCGTACCTTATTCCTTGTCCGAGTCTCGCGGTGGCGCACCTGTCGGGCTTGGGCGACGTTGTCGTGTCCTTGAGAGAGACCAACCTCGTCCCACGGGGAGCATCACCCATGACCGATCTGACCCACGGCCGCCTGGCTGGGCCGTCCCTGCCGGACGCCGTTGCGTCCCCCGTCCACGCGAGCCGCTTCTCGCCGACGCTGCTGGACATCTTCGCTGCCACCGTCCTCACCCGGTCAGACCAGGTTGCCCTGGACGCTCCAGAAGTGACGCTCACCTATGCGGAGCTCGATGCCGTCGTCCGTGGGGTGGCCGATCGACTACGGGCTGGAGGCGTCGGCCCCGGCGACCGCGTCGGGGTACGGGTGCCGAGCGGAACCGCCGACCTCTACGTGGCGATCCTCGGGGTGCTCTGCGCCGGTGCGGCCTACGTCCCCGTCGACGCCGACGACCCCGCGGCCCGGGCGGCGCAGATCTTCGCCGATGCCAAGGTGTGCGCGGTCCTGCACGGCGACCTTCAGCTGGACTGGCGCGGACCCGCCGGGGGCCGCGAGGGACGTCCCAGCGCCGACGACGATGCCTGGATCATCTTCACCTCCGGCTCGACCGGGACACCCAAGGGCGTTGCCGTCACCCACCGCTCCGCCGCCGCCTTCATCGATGCGGAGGCCGACCTGTGGCATGTCGCCCCCGAGGATCGCGTGCTGGCTGGACTGTCGGTCGGCTTTGACGCCAGCTGCGAGGAGATGTGGCTGGCCTGGGCGCATGGGGCCGCGCTCGTTCCCGCCCCCCGTCGGCTCGTGCGTTCCGGCGTGGAGCTGGGCCCGTGGCTCGCCGAGCGACGCATCACGGTCATCTCGACCGTCCCCACGCTGGCGGCGATCTGGGACGAGACGGCACTGCACGAGGTGCGACTGCTCATCCTCGGTGGCGAGGCCTGCCCGGAGCCGCTCGCCTGGCGGCTGGCCAGCGGGCGCGAGGTATGGAACACGTACGGACCCACCGAGGCGACGGTCGTCTCGACCGCCGCCCGGCTCGCCCCCGGCGCCCCGGTCACGATCGGCTTCCCGCTACGCGGCTGGGATGTGGCGGTCGTCGACGCCGACGGTGCGCCGGTAGCTCCCGGCGTGGCCGGCGAGCTGATGATCGGCGGTGTCGGTCTCGGGCGCTACCTTGATCCCGAACGTGATCGGGAGCGCTTCGCGCCCTCCCCCGCCCTGGGCTGGGACCGCGCCTACCGGACCGGCGACATCGTGCGGGAGACCGAGCAGGGACTGGCATTCGTTGGCCGGCGCGACCATCAGGTCAAGATCGGCGGGCGACGGATCGAGCTGGGCGAGATCGACGCCCAGCTGACCGCTGTTCCGGGCGTCCGCGCCGCCTGCACCGTCGTGCGAGAGACCGCGTCGGGTAACCGGCTGTTGGTCGGCTACGTCGCCGGGAATGCGAGCGCCGACGAGATTCGCGACACCCTGGCGGAGCGGATGCCGGCCAGCCTGCACCCGCTGATCGTCACGCTCGACGAGCTCCCCGTAGCCGGCTCGGGCAAGGTCAACCGCGCCGCGCTGCCCTGGCCGCCACCCGCGGGCGCCTCCGGGGATCCGGCCTCGTGCGCCGAGCAGCCGCTGAGTGAGACGGCGCGCTGGCTGGCCGAGCGCTGGCGTGAGGAACTGGGCCCCGTCCCCATCTCCGCCGACAGCGATTTCTTCGTGTTGGGCGGCACATCCCTGGCTGCGGCCAAGCTGGCGTCGACGCTGCGCACCCGCTACCCGGCCGTCGCGGTCGCCGATGTCTACAACCACCGGCGCCTGGGCGCCCTCGCGGTCCGCCTGGAGCAGATCGCCGGATCGACGGCCGCCGTGGCGGCCACCCCTGCGGGCAGCCGCCGGGTGTGGGGAGCAGTTCAGCTGGCCGGGGTGCTCGCACTGCTGATGATGACGGCGCCGCAGTGGCTGATTGGGATCCTCGCGTTTGACCGTCTGATGCCAGGACGGGTGGGACCACAGGTCGGCTGGGGGTGGTTGATCGGCGCCTGGCTGGTGTTCGTCAGCCCGTTGGGGCGGGCCATGATCGTGGCCGGGTCGCGGCGCCTGCTGCTGGCCGATCTGCGACCCGGGCGATACCCCCGCAACGGGTGGCTGTCATGCCGGCTGTGGTTTGTGGAACGGCTCGCCGACGGCTTCCGCGCCGACAGCTTCGCCGGGACCCCGTGGGCGGCCCGGGTCGCCCGGCTGACCGGGCACCGGGTTGGAGCCGGAGCGCGACTGGGCACGCTGCCGCCGACGACCGGCCTGGTCACGATCGGTGCCGGAGCGACCCTCGAGGGTGACCTCGACCTGCACGGATGGGTGATCGAGGGCAACGAGCTCGTCATCGGGGAGATCACGATCGGCGACGACGCGCGCATCGGCGGCCGCTGCCTGCTCATGCCCGGCGCACAGGTCGGCCACGGGGCCGAGGTCGACGCCGGGAGCGTGGTGACCGGCATCGTCACCGCGGGGGAGCGCTGGGGCGGCTCGCCGGCAGAGAGGATCGGCACGGCGGCCGAGCGGTGGCCCGCGCATGACCCGGAGCCGGCGGCCCGGGCGCGGCTGTGGTCGGCGATGTTCGCCGCCGGCCTGGTCCTGACCAATGTGCTGGCGCTGGTGGCGGCGATTCCCGGGCTGGCACTCATCCTGCTGCTGGAGTCCGGCAACTGGGACACCCCGGCGGCGGCGCTCCGGCTCGTCCTGCTCGCGCCCGCTGTCGCCGCCACGTTCCTGGCCGGCGAGGCGCTGATCGTGGCACTTGGGGTTCGGCTCGTTTCACGCCTGATCACGCCGGGAATGCAGCCGGCGATCGGTGCCACCGGTTGGGCGCTCTGGTTCACCGATGCGCTGATGGACGCCAGCCGGAGTGCCCTGTTCTCGCTGTATGCCACCGTCTACACCCGGCCGTGGCTACGCCTGGCGGGGATCACCGTCGGGCGGCGGACCGAGGTCTCCACCGCGGCTGGGCTCAACCGACTCTCAGGCTTCGGCGCCACGAGCTTCGCCACCGACGATGTGGCATTCATGCACGGCCGCTCCCGAGGCGGTTGGTTGTACGTAGCGCCCATCACGGTTGGCGACCGCAGCTTCCTGGGCAACGGAGCGATCCTGGAGGCCGGCACCACCGTCGGCGAGGAGAGCCTGATCGGACTCCTCACCACCGCCCCGACACAGACGGGACCGGGAACCTCGTGGCTCGGCTCCCCAGCGCTCGAGTTGCCGCGCCGCAGACGTGACGAGAACCCGTCGCTCACCACGCGGCCGAGCCAACGCCGGATCATGGCCCGCGGCGCCACCGAACTGTTCCGGATCCTGTTCCCGGCAACCGTCTCGGTGGTGCTGGCCTCGCTCGTGTTCTACGCGCTCGACGCCGTCGCGCAGCTCAGCCTCGGGCTGATGGTGGTGGCGGCTCCGATCGCGCTGCTGGCTGCCGGGCTCGCCGGCTGCGCGGTGACCGTCGCCGCCAAGTGGCTGTTCATGGGGCGCTACAGCGCGGGCGAGCATCCGCTGTGGTCGTTCTTCGTCTGGCGCGATGAGATCATCAACAGCTGCCAGGAGCAACTGGCGGGGCCGATGCTCCTCAACCTCGCGCTGGGGACCCCGGTGATGGGGCTTTACCTGAGGGCGATGGGAGCCAGGGTGGGCCGCGACGTGTGGTGTGAGACGCTCAACATCACCGAGTTCGACATGGTGTCGATCGCCGACGGCGCCGTCGTCAACCGCTATTCGGTGATCGAGACCCACCTGTTCCACGACCGGGTGATGCAGATCGGCACCGGCCGCCTCGGCCCCGGCGCCACGCTCGGCCCCTACAGCACGATGCTGCCCGACACCGAGATCGGCGACGGCTGCGTTGTCGGCGGGCGTTCGATCGTCATGCGCGGCGAGCGCCTGCCGTCCGGCACCCGCTGGCACGGCGCCCCGGTCGTCGCAGCGTGAGCCGGCGGTGCGAATCGCCGTCCCCGGCGCCGGGACGCCGATCCTGGAGCTGCTACACGAGCCCGACGCCGAACAGCTGAGGTTCAGCGCCCGGGCATGGGGCAATCGGCTCGGCACCGGCCGGGTCTCACGGTCCTACGCCCCGCCGTACGCGCTGGTCGCCTGGCACAGCCACCCGGTCGGGGTCGACATCGAGCGCGTGGCGCCATGCGACGAGCACTTCGCCCGATCGATCTGCACCCCGGAGGAGGCCGCCCGGGCCCCATGGACGCAGGACCGGGAGATCATCGGGCTCTGGTCAGGTAAGGAGGCGCTGGCCAAGGCACTCGGCGACGCACTGCGCTACGACCCGCGGCGGCTCGACTCCCCCGCCGCCTGGGCGGACGGGCGCAGTGGCCCGTGGCGGGCTCGAGCGCTGGAGGTGGCCGACGGCTATTGCGCCTGGGTCTGCTGGCGCGACCCCGGCTTCCAGGCTGACGAGAGGGCGGTGGACCGGTCCCGGGTCCAGGCCCGCGTACACTCAGATCGCTATGCCAGGAATCGTGATCGTCGGCGCCCAGTGGGGCGATGAGGGCAAAGGGAAGGTCACCGACATGCTCGCTGAGCGTGCCGACGCGATCGTGCGCTTCCAGGGCGGCAACAACGCCGGCCACACGATCGTGCGCGAGGGCAAGACCTGGAAGCTGCATCTGATGCCGTCGGGGATCCTGCACCCCGGGAAGCTGTGCGTGATCGGCAACGGTGTCGTGATCGACCCCAAGGTACTCACCGACGAGCTCGACGGGCTGCGCCGCCAGGGCGTGGAGATCAGCGGACTGCGGATCTCGGCCAACGCGCACCTGATCATGCCCTACCACATGATGCTCGACGACGCGGGCGAGGCGAAGCTCGGCAAGCTGGAGATCGGCACCACCCGGCGCGGGATCGGACCCTGCTACTCCGATAAGGCGTCGCGGCTCGGCATCCGGGTCCAGGACCTGCTCGACGAGAAGATCCTCAAGAAGAAGATCGTCGCCGCGCTTGAGCCCAAGCGGCTGTCGCTGCGTCCCTTCGCCCGGGATCCGCGGCTGGATCTGCAGTCGATGGCCGACGAGTACCTCACCTACGGCCACGTGCTCGAACCGTTCATCGCCGACACGTCGCGGCTCGTGCTCCAGCGGCTCGACCGCAATGAGATGGTCGTTTTCGAAGGCGCCCAGGGCGCCATGCTCGACATCGATCACGGCACCTATCCGTTCGTCACCTCCTCCAACCCGGTGGCCGGCGCGGCGTGCATCGGCGCCGGCGTCGGACCCAAGGACATCGACGAGGTGTGGGGCGTGGCCAAGGCATACGTCACCCGCGTCGGGGCCGGTCCGTTCCCGACCGAACTCGATGGGCCGCTCGCCGATGAGATCCGGGAGAAGGGCGGCGAGTACGGCACGACCACCGGGCGCCCGCGGCGAGTCGGCTGGATCGACCTCGTCGCGTTGCGCTACGCGGCACGGCTCAACTCACTGACCGCGCTCGCCGTCACCAAGCTCGACGTGCTCGCCGGACTGGATCCGATTCGGATCTGCGTGCGCTACCGCAACGACGAGGGCGCCGAGTTCGACCACTTCCCCTATCACCAGACCGTGCTCCATCACGCCTCGGGCGACTACATCGAGATGCCCGGCTTCACCGACGACATCACCGAGTGCCGCAGCGAGAGCGACCTGCCCGCCGCCGCGCGAGACTACCTGGCGTTCGTCGCCGACTTCGTCGGGGTGCCGATCGCACTGATCGGCGTCGGCCCCAGCCGCGAGCAGGTCATCTGGACCGAAAGCAGCATCGGCATGGCCGGCTCCGGCGTCGCGGCCTGATCGGCCCGCCCGGTCCCAGCGCCGGGCCGCCCCGGCTCAGCGCCAGCGCTCAAGAAGATCCTCGTCACCGACCCGCCGCACGCTACGGCCGGGGACGCCGATCACAACCTCACGGGCCCCGACGTCGGTGGTGACGACCGCCCCAGCGGCGACGAAGGCCTCCTCGCCGATCTCGGTGCCCGGCGTGAGCACCGCACCCCCACCGATCCGGCAGCCGCGGCGCAGAACCGGACCCGCCAGCGCCTCGCCGCGTGGGTGACGCCCCATCGTGTCGTCATTGGTGGTCACCACGCCGGGGCCGATGAACACGTCGTCCTCGACGATCGCCCCCGCGGTCAGGTACACGAGCGTCTGGATCGAGACGCGCTCGCCGACCCGGGCGCCGAAGTCGACCGTCGAGCCACGGCCGACAACAGTCCGGGCGCCGACCACAGCCCGCTCGCGCACCTGGGCCTGGTCGCCGACGATGACACCGACACCGATCCGGGCGCCGGCGTAGACAACCGCCCCGCAGCAGATCGTGACGTCGTCGGCGACGATCAGCCCGTCCACCTCCCCGGCGGCGCTCGAGCCCGGGCGCAGCCGGGGGCGCTTGCCGAGCACGGCTCCGTCCTCGACCGTGCAGCGATCCCCGAGCACCGTCCCGGGATGGATCACCGCGCCGGTGCCGACGACGGCGCCCGCTCCGATCACCGCCCCGTCGTGAACCACGGCCCCCGGAGCCAACCATGCGTCGGCGGCGATCCGCGCCCCGGAGGACACAAAGGCGCCGTCGGCGAGCAGGCGGGGCCTCTCGCTGCCGCGCGCCACGGCTCAGCGGCCACCCGGCACGCGGAGCGACTGCTGCAGACGCTCCAGAACCCGGACGACCCGCAGCCCGCTCGCCCCGTCAGATTGCGGCGACGTGCCGGAGGTGATGCTCTGGATGAAGTGCTCGCACTCGGCGCGCAACGGCTCGATGTTGGCGATCTGCGGCGAGAACGAGCCACCGCTGCGGGTGATGTACTCGCCGTAGGTGTGCGAGTCCTCGTCGAACCCCTTGTCATAGACGGTCAGCTTGCGCTCCAGCGCCATGTCGTCGAAGGTCGCCATCCGCCGCGAGCCGACGACCGTGAAGCGGCGCTCCTTGTGCGGGTCAAGCCAGGACAGATGCAGATGCGCGGTCAGCCCTGACGGGAAGCGCAGGAAGCAGAAGACGACGTCCTCCACCCCGGCACGCACATAGGAGCCCCCATGGGCGACGATCTCGTCAGGCTCCTCGCCGGCGAGGTAGAGCAGGACCGAGACGTCGTGGGCACCCAAACTCCACAGCGCATTCTCGTCGGCGCGCAGCTTGCCGAGGTTGAGCCGGTTGCCGTAGATGTAGAAGATCTCCTCGCCGAGCTCGCCGGCGTCGGTCAGTTGCTTGAGCGTGCGCACCCCCGGGTGGTACTCGAGCAGATGCCCGACCATGAGCACCCGGCCGGCAGCCTGGGCTGCAGCGACGGCCCGTTCGGCGTCCCGGGCCGAGAGCGCCAGCGGCTTCTCGACGAAGCAGTGTTTGCCCGCCTCCAGCACCCGCACCGCCAGCTCGGCATGCGTCGGCACCGGGGTCGCGAGCACGACGGCGTCAAGCTCCGGATCGTCGAGCAGCTCATCGAGCGCCGCCGCAGAGCGCGCCCCCGGGAAGGAGCGCAGCGCCCGCTCCCGGGCCGCCGGGTCGGCGTCGCACACGTAGCGCAGATCGCAGGCGCCGATGGCGGCGAAGTTGCGGGCGAGGTTCGGCCCCCAGTAGCCGAGCCCGGCGACCCCGACCGAGATCGGCTGCCGGCTTTCTGTGGGCTGGCTCATGTGGCGCGCGCTCTCACTCAGCGCAGCAGTGTAAGCGCCTCGGCGACGCGTTCGCCCGCATGTCCGTCGCCGTAGACCGGCGGGGCGGCGTTGGGATGCGCGCGCCCGAGCGCCGCCACAGTGGCATCGGCGTCGAGGTCGACGAGCACGTTCCAGCCGAGCTCCACGGTCTCCGTCCACTCTGTGTTGGGCCGCAGGGTCACACAGGGGACCTGGGCCAGGTAGGCCTCTTTCTGCAGGCCACCGGAGTCGGTCACCACCGCCCGGGCGTTGCACAGCAGCGCCGTCAGCTCCACGTAGCCGAGCGGCGGCACCACATGCACCCCGGGGGCAGCGCGGAGCCGCTCCAGCAGACCCGCTGCGACGAGCCGTTCGCCGGTGCGCGGGTGCAGCGCCAACACCACCGGCATCGTGGCGCCGACGCATTCCAGCACGGCCACCAGCGACGCAAGGCGAACCGGATCGTCGACGTTCCCCGCCCGGTGCGCGGTGGCGAGCACGTAGCCTCCGGGCTCCACCCCGTGGGCGGTCACCAGCTCGGTCTGACGCCGCGCCCGAGGCGCGACGGCCATCGCCACGTCGACCATCACGTCACCGACGAGCTCGGCCCGGCCGACCACCGCTTCGCGGCGGAGGTTCTCCACCGCCCCGGCGGTCGAGCACAGGAGCAGCGCGCTGGCGTGATCGGTGAGCACCCGGTTGAGCTCCTCCGGCATCGTGCGGTCAAACGATCGCATCCCGGCCTCGACGTGGGCCACGGGGATTGCGGCCTGAGCGCCGGCGAGCGCCCCCGCCAGGGTGGAGTTCGTGTCTCCGTATACGAGCACCACATCGGGTGAGACCTCGCGCAGCACCGGCTCCAGCGCAGCGAGCATCCGCGAGGTCTGCGAGCTGGCCGAGCCGAGCGAGATCCCGAGCTGACGATCCGGTGCGGGCAGGCCGAGCTCGGCGAAGAACACCGCCGACAGCCGGTCGTCGAAATGCTGGCCGGTGTGCACCAGAACCTCCTGATGGCTTCGGCGCAACGGTGGCGAGACGGCGGCGGCCTTGATGAACTGCGGCCGGTTGCCGATCACGGTGAGGACCCTCACGGCGGTAGCCCGGCGGCCGGCTCAGCGCCCGGAGGCGGCGTCAAGGACAGCGCGGATGGCGGCAACCGTTGCCTCGCGCGCACTGTCGGACACCGGTGTCAGACCGTCGAATGCGCGGTCGTCAACCGCGGCGACCGGCTCGACCTCCCGGGTCGTCGAGGCAAGGAACACCTCATCGGCGGCGTAGAGCTCCTCCAGGGTGCACGACTGCTCCTGCGCCCCGGTGACCTTGATGACGAGCGCCCGAGTGATGGAGGCAAGGATGTGCTCGCCGAGCGGCGGGGTCAGTAGCCGCCCGGCCTTGACCCAGAAGATCGAGCTCGTCGGCGCCTCGAGCACGCGGCCGTGAGGGGTGACGAGCAACGCCTCGTCAAATCCCTGCTCACGAGCCAGACGCCCGGCGAGCATGTTGGCCGCATACGACAGCGACTTGATCCCATCGAGGATCCGGGTCGGTGAGTACGTGACCGACATCAGGCGCATGCGCTCGGGGTGGGCGGGCAACGGCTCGGTGAACATCACCCGGCGCCCGCCGCGGGTGACCATGATCCGCAACAGATCGTGCTCCGGGTCCACGGGCATGGAGTTGACCTGCGCGAGCAGCCGGAACGCCTCGGCGCGGACCGCCTCCAGGTCGACGGGCAGTCGGATATTGGCCGCCGACCGCTCCATGCGGGCGAGGTGCTCCTCCATCGCGTAGGGCACGCCCTCGTAGACACGGATGACCTCGAACACGCCATCGCCGCGCACCAGGCCCTCGTCGGCGACCGGGATCGTCGCCTCGGCGGTGGCCATGATCTCGCCGTCGAGCGAGGCGAGCGAGCCGGGACCGGCCGGGCTCATGTCGCGGTGGCTCGAGCCTGCGACGACGTCTCGGGCTGAGTCCACACCTCGGCGAGACGCACGATCGTTGCCGCGGCTGCGGCCATGTCCTGGACCGAGGCCCACTCCCGTACCGAGTGAAACTCGTGACCGCCGGTGAAGATGTTCGGCGTCGGCAGGCCCATCTCGCTCAGGCGCGAACCGTCAGTGCCGCCCCGGATCGGGATCCGAACCGGCTCCAGACCCTCGGCAGCGATCGCCCGCTCGGCAGCCGTGACGACGTCGGGCACCGCCTGCAGGTACTCGTGCATGTTGCGGTACTGACGCCGGACATCGACCTGCAGTTCGGCCCCCGGGGCGGTGGCGACGACCCGTTCGGCGGTGGAGCGCAGCAGTTCGACGTGCTCGGCCAGCCGGTCCTCGTCGAAGTCACGCACGATCGCGCGGATCTCGG
>JBAWFG010000284.1:0-12404 GCA_049591655.1 Solirubrobacteraceae bacterium | reverse complement strand
CCGGGCAGGCCCGGGGCCGGGGTGACGATCACGCGGTCACGGCCGATCTCCTCGATGCGCCAGGTGCTCGCGCCGAGCAGGAACGTCTGACCGGGACGGGCCTCGTAGACCATCTCCTCGTCGAGCTCGCCGACCCGCCGGCCGTCGGGCAGGGTGACGGCGAACAGCCCACGATCGGGAATCGTGCCGGCGTTGGTGACCGCGAGTTGACGGGCGCCGGGGCGGGGACGGATCGTGCCCGCCAGCCGATCCCAGATGATGCGCGGTCGCAACTCGGCGAACTCGCTGGACGGGTAGCGCCCGTCGAGCATGTCGAGCACGTTCTCCAGCTGGGCGCGTGAGAGCTCGGCGTAGGAGTGGGTGCGGGTGACGAGCGCCTGCAGATCATCGACGACGACCGGCTCGTCCTCGGGCGCCGCCGCGGCGATCGCCACCACCTGCTGAGCGAGCACATCGAGCGGGTTGCGCGGCACGACCGTGGGCTCGATCTGGGCCTCGCGCATCCGCCGGGCGACGACTGCGCACTCCAGTAGGTCGGCGCGGAACTTGGGGAAGATGCGCCCTCGGCTCACGTCGCCGACCGAATGGCCGGCCCGGCCGATGCGCTGCAGTCCGCGCGCCACCGACTTGGGCGATTCGACCTGGATGACGAGATCGACGGCGCCCATGTCGATCCCCAGCTCGAGGCTCGAGGTCGCCACCAGGCAGGGCAGCTCGCCGGCCTTGAGCATCTCCTCCACGACGGTGCGCTCCTCCCGGGCCAGGGAGCCATGGTGGGAGCGGGCGAGTTCCTCGCCCGCGAGGTCGTTGAGCCGGATCGCCAGGCGCTCGGCGCCGCGGCGGTTGTTGACGAACAGGATCGTCGACTTGTGCGCCCGGATCAGCTCGAGCAGCTCGGGGTAGATGGCCGGCCAGATCGAGCGGCGGGTCGCCTCCCCGCCCTCGAGCGGGTCAAGCGCCGGGGCGGGCGTCGCGTCGGGCTCCACCATCGACTCCACCGGCACGTGGATCCGGAGGTCAAGCTCCTTGCGCACGCCGGTGTCCACGACGCGACAGCTGCGCCGGGGGCCGACCATGAAGCGGCCGACCTCCTCCAGCGGGTTCTGGGTCGCCGACAGGCCGATCCGCTGGATCTCGGTCCCGGCCGCCTGGGTCAGCCGCTCCAGGGTCAGCGCCAGATGGGCCCCGCGTTTGGTGGACGCGACCGCGTGGATCTCATCCACGATGCACCAGCGCGTGCCTTCAAACAGGCTCTGGGCGCGCCCGGTGAGCATCAGATACAGCGACTCCGGAGTGGTGATGAGGATGTCGGGCGCCTCGCGCAGCATCTGCTGGCGCTCGCGCTGCGGGGTATCGCCGGTGCGCACCGCGACCTTGAGGTCAGCGCCGATCCCGCGCAGCGGGGTGCGCAGGTTGCGGTCCACGTCGTAGGACAGCGCCTTGAGCGGCGACACGTAAACAAGACCAATCCTCCGGTCACGCGGATTCTCCACCGGTGCCGAGGCAGCCAGGCGGTCGATTGCGTACAGGAACGCCGCCAGCGTCTTGCCCGAGCCGGTCGGAGCCGAGATGAGCACGTGCTCGCCGGAGGCGATCGCCGGCCAGGCCTGCTCCTGTGCGGCGGTCGGCGCCGCGAATGCTCCCGCGAACCACTCGCGCGTCCGGGGGCTGAACACATCGAGGGTCACCCCTCTCAGGCTACCTCTGCGCCAGGTCCACGCCCTGATCTCCTACGGCTGCGCGGCGGGCGGCTCGCGATCCATGAACGCCACCCGCGGGCTGAGGCCCGCGGTCTCCCGCAGCCCGGCGATGTGCCGTCCCGGCTGCACGGCGTCGCGGATCTCGGAGATGTGGGGCGCCAGACGCTCGCACAGCGACGGCAGGTCTCCCACGACGACGACCAGGCCCCAGAAACGGGCTGGGGTGGCGGGCGTCGGCTTACCGCCGGGTACCTCGACGAGCTCCAGGATCGCGGGCCCGAGACGGCGGAAGCCCTGACGGAAGCCGCCGGCATCGCGGATCCGGCGCAGCTCCATGTCCCCATCGGCGAGCGCCGCTGCGGTCCGATCGAAGTCCGGCGTGGTGACGACGACCTGATCGATCCCGATGGCGCCGTTGGCATGCGTGACCGCCGCCGGCGGCGGATCGGTGGTGACGCCGGTCGGCAACCCATCGATATCGCCGCGCAGCGACGGATGGCGCAGCGTCCAGCCGGTGATCCCGCGGCCGCTGGCATCAAGCCACAGCTCGACGCCGCCGATGGCGATGATCCCGTCGGTGACGGTGAACCCCAGCGCCCGCCAGGCGCCGGGCGGGTCGGCGATCTGCAGCGCGGCCAGCTCCGGCCGGGCGCCTGCGCTCATCCCACGGTCAGCACGATCTTGCCGCGCACGTGCATCGTCTCTGACTCCCGGTGCGCGTCGGCGATCTTCTCCAGCGGGAAGGTCGCGGCCACCGGCAGCGAGAAGCTGCCGGCGTCGGCAAGCGCTGAAACCTCACCGAGGGCATGCCACGCCCGCTTGGAACCCGGACCGCCGCTGAACGTCACGCCCGTCTCCTGCGCCCCCGGGTAGTCCACGATCGTGACCACGTGCTCGGGGGCGCCGGTCAGCTTCACCAGCGCCGGCAGCACCCCCCCACCGGCGGCGTCCAGGGCCCGGTCGACACCGTCGGGGGCGAGCCGCGCAACCCGATCGGCCATGCCCTCGCCGTAGGTCGTCGGCTCGGCGCCGAGCGAGCGCAGGAAATCGTGGTTGGATGGGCTGGCGGTGCCGATGACCCGCGCTCCGCGGCTTCGGGCGAGTTGCACGGCGGCGATCCCGACCGCCCCCGCGGCGCCGTTGATCAGGACGGTCTGGCCGTCGGTGACGCCGAGCAGATCAAGGGTCCGCGTCGCCGTCTCGACCGCGACCGGCAGTGCGGCCGCACGCGTGAAGTCCAGTGACTCGGGGATCGTCGCCCACTCGGCCAGCAGCGCCAGCTCGGCGGCACCCCCTCCGTTGGCGCTCGGACCGAACACCGCGTCGCCGACCGCGACACCGGTGACGCCGTCACCGAGCGCGTCGACGGTCCCGGCCACCTCCAGACCGGTTCGCTTGGGCAGGTCGCCGCCCATCATGCCCTGGCGCACCTTCCAGTCGATCGGGTTGACGCCGACGGCGCGGACCCTCACCCGGATCTGACCGGGCGCGGGCTCGGGATCCGGAAGGTCGACGATCTCCAGGACCTCGGGGCCGCCGAATCGGCTGTACTGGGCTGCCTTCATGTCAACGGCCCCGCACGATCCCGCTCGGCCGGCGGCGTGTGCCCGCTTCCTGGTGCGGGAACGACGACGGCGGCACGGTGACCGGTGTCGTTGAAGAGCACGCGCCCACGGAACTGCGCGGCGCGGGCAGCCGCGGCCGGGCGCTCGAGGGCCGCGCGGCGAAGTTGAACGCACTCGTCAGGTCGCCGGTCACGCCGCGACGCCAGTGACTGAGGTTCGGCACCTCGACGCCGAAACGCGTCTCGACGAAGCGCAGCATCGATGTGTGGTCAAAGGTGTCTGAGCAGACCAGTCCGCCTCGGGTGAACGGGGAGACGATCAGCATCGGCACCCGGAAGCCGAGGCCGATCGGGCCGGCGACACCGGCGGCGGCGGTGGGCAGCGGCGACACCGTCAGGTATTCGCCCTTGGTCCCCGCCGGGGCGGCCGGCGGCGCCACGTGGTCAAAGAAGCCGCCGTTCTCGTCCCACGTGATGAACAGCGCGGTCTTGGCCCACACCTTGGGGTTGGACATCACCGCCTTGACCACGGCCGCAACCGCCTGCTCCCCCGCGGCGGCCGAGGAGAACCCGGGATGCTCGGTGGCGAGCAGATCGGTTAGCACCCATGAGACCTTGGGCAGCCGGTCGTGGGCGATGTCGGACACGAAGTCGCCGGGATAGCTGGTGTGCAGAGCCCGGTCGGCCAGCTCGCCGGGCTTGTTGTAGGCGGCGAAGTAGGGGAGCACATTGTCGAGGATCCCGCCGCCCTTCTGGTCCATGTAGACCTTCCAGCTGACCCCGTGGGCCTGCAGGCGCTCGGGCATCGTGGTCCAGGTGAACTTGCCCTGCATCGCGCCGCGGGAGGCGACGAGCGTCTCCACCAGCGGGCCTCCGTGGGCGCCCGCGGGGTCGATCGTGGCGCTCATCGACATCAGCCGGTTGGGGTCGGTCGGGCCGATCACCGAGCAGTGGTAGCCGTCGCAGATGGTGAACGCGTCGGCGAGCGCGTAGTAGAAGCCGAGGTCGCGCCGGGTGTAATACCCCATCGTCTCCACGCCGGTGGCCGCACCGTCGGAGGCCTCGTGTGTTGCCACGAAGCTGTCCATCCGCCCCCGGTCCCAGGACTGGTGCTGCGGGCCCCAATCGTGGGTGATGTCCGGCATGCAGTAGTCGTTGCCGAGCTTGAACGGAAGCACCGTCGCACCGTGTGCGTCGCGCTGGCGAAACGCCCGCGCGCCGCGACGGTCGGCGAAACCGCGGACCCCCCGCAGGGTGCCGAAGTAGTGATCGAACGAGCGGTTCTCCTGGATGAGGAAGATGACGTGCTCGACGTCGTGCAGCGAGCCGTGCCGGGGGGCCGCGGCGACGGCGCTGCCGAGCATCTGCTCCAGGCCGCCCCCGAGCGCTGTGAGTCCGAGCCCGGCCGCACCCATCCGCGCCAGTGTCTCCCTGCGGGTCAAGCCGGCGTCTGGCTGCCGTGACTCCATCTCTGTCTCCTCCACGTTTTGGGACGCGCGGAGCCTATCGTTGATCAACTGATCCGGTCAGCTCCCGGGCCCGGCTCATCACGTCGTCGAGCATCGCCTCGGTCAGCCGGCCGGTGAACGTGTTCTGCTGGCTGGGGTGAAAGCAGCCGAGCAGCGTCAAGCGCCCGATCGCCGCCTCGGCGCCATGCCCGAACCGAGGCCGAGGCCGAGGCAGCTCGATGCCGGCGCCGCGCAGGATGCGCAGCGCCCCGTCCCAGGCAAAGCCGCCGAGACAGACGATCACCCGGGCGCCGTCCAGCAGCGCCAGCTCACGCGCGGCGAACGGCAGACAGCGGTCGCGCTCGGCCGGCGTTGGCCGGTTGGCCGGCGGTGCGCAGCGGACCGCCGCCGTCACCCAGCAACCGCGCAGCGCCAGCCCATCGCCTCGATCACGGGAATGGGGCTGGTTGGCGAACCCGGAGCGATGCAGCGCCGCGAACAGCCAATCGCCGGACCGGTCACCGGTGAACACACGTCCGGTGCGGTTGCCCCCGTGGGCCGCCGGCGCCAGGCCCAGCACGACGACGCCGGCCGTCGGGTCCCCGAACCCGGGCACGGGGCGCCCCCAGTAGGTCTCGGTCGCAAACGCGGCCCGCTTCTCACGCGCCACCTGCTCGCGCCAGGCCACCAGCCGCGGGCAGCGCCGGCAGGACACGATCTCGTCCTCCAGCTCCCGCAGCCCGGCACTCACGGCGCGCCGGAGTCCAGCAGCCCGAAGATGAGCCGGTCGATGACCGGCGCCAGGTCAAGCACCCGCTCGGGCACCCCGAGGCGGACCTGACGGGACACGAGCTCGGTGATGGCGCCGACGACGGCGAACGGGTCGTGCTCGGAGCGGAAGCGGCCGGTGAGGCCCCGGCGTGCGGCGGCGGCATTCTCGGCATCGAGCACGTCGGCGAACGCCTGCAGCACCTGGTCACGCCGCTGAGCGGCGCGCGGACCGGCGCCGATGATCTCCACCAGCAGCGTCTGCGCGAACTCCGGGTTCTCCGCGAGCGCGCCGAGGAAGGCGCGCGTGCCGGCCTTCAGCCGCTCGCGGGCGTCCCCGGTCGGGGCGCCGGCGGCGGCCCGGGCCATGGCCTCCTGAATCTCGTGGGCGCCGAGATCAAACAGCGCCAGCATGCACTCCTCCTTATTGGCGAAGTGCTCGTAGAAGGTCGCCTTGGACATCCCGGCGCGCCGGCTGATCGACTCCGAACTGGCGCCCGCGTACCCCTGGTCGGCGAACTCCCGCGCCGCAGCGCGCAGCAGCCGGTCGCGCTGCAACGGCAGGCGGACCTCCGGCGGTGGCGCATGACGACCGCGTGCGGTCGCCATCTAACCCTTCAGCGAGCGGCCGTAATGGCGCTCGTAGTACTCGCGGTAGGCCCCGGACCGGATCGGCTCCCACCACCACGCGTTGTCGCGGTACCAATCAACGGTGCGCGCCAGCCCCTCCTCGAAATGCGTCCGCGCGCTCCAGCCGAGCGCCTTCAGTTTCTCGGACGCCAGCGAGTAGCGGCGGTCGTGACCGGGCCGGTCGGTGACGTATTCGATCAGTGACTCGTCGGCGCCGGTGAGCGACAGGATCCGCTTGACCACCTCGATGTTCTCGCACTCGTCGGGGCCGCCGCAGTTGTACACCTCACCGGGCTTGCCGTGGGCGAGCACGTGGCCGATGCCGCGGCCGAAGTCCTCGACGTAAAGCCAGTTGCGCACGTTACGCCCGTCGCCGTAGACCGGCAGGCTGTCGCCGGACAGGGCATTGAGGATCATCAGCGGAATGAGCTTTTCCGGGTACTGGCGCGGCCCGTAGTTGTTGGAGCCGCGGCAGACGAGCGTCTCCATGCCGTAGGTGTGGAAGTAGCTGGTGACGAGCAGGTCGGCGCCCGTCTTGGTCGCGCTGTAGGGGCTTGACGGCGCCAGCGGCGAGGACTCGGTGAACGAGCCGGTCTCGATCGACCCGTAGACCTCGTCGGTCGACACCTGCACGTAGCGCAGCCCCCGCTCGCGCGCCGCCTCCAGCAGCACGTGGGTGCCCTGGCCGTTGGTCACGCTGAACGCGAATGGGTCCGCGATCGAGCGGTCGACGTGAGTCTCGGCGGCGAAGTTGACGATCGCCTCGGCATCCCCGACCGCGCGATTGACCGCGTCGGGGTCCTCGATCGCCCCGTGCACGAACTCGATCTCGGACTGCACTTCACGGAGGTTCTCCTCACGCCCGGCGTAGGTGAGCGCGTCGAGGACCGTCACCCGGTCACCGTGCTCCTGCACCCGAAGGTTGACGAACGTCGAGCCGATGAACCCGGCAGCCCCACAGACGAGCAGCTTCACTTCGCCACCTCCTCAAGGTCGGACAGGTATTGCGTCAGCCCGTCGCGCCAGACGGGGAGCAGCGGGCCCCCGCGCTCTGATTCCAGCACGCTGAAGGCGGGACGTCGCGCCGGCCGGGGGAACTCCTCGGTCGTGCAGGGGTGGATCGCACACTGCACCCCCGCCGCTGCCACGATCGCGGCGGCGAAGTCATACCAGGAGCAGGACTCGGCCCCGGCGACGTGCAGGACCCCGGGCTGGGGGTCCTCGGCGAGCGCGACGAGTGCCGCGGCAAGATGAGCAGTGAAGGTCGGGCAGCCGACCTGATCAGAGACGACGCGCAGTTCGTCGCGCTCGGCGGCAAGGCGCAGGATCGTCTTCGGGAAGCAGTTGCCGGCGGTGCCGAACAGCCATGAGCTGCGCACGATCGTGTGGTGGTCGGGCACCGCGGCGGCGACTTCGATCTCGCCCTCCAACTTGGTGCGTCCATAGGCACTCACCGGGGCCGTCTCGTCGGACTCCACGTACGCCGAGGTCTTGGTGCCGTCGAACACGTAGTCGCTGGAGACGTGGACCATCCACGCCCCGGCGGCGGCCGCGGCGCCGGCGACGCTGCCCGCGCCCGCGCCGTTGATGGCCAGCGCCTCAGCCTCGTGTGACTCGGCGCCGTCCACGTCGGTCCAGGCGGCGCAGTTGATGACGGCGTCCGGCAGCGCGGCCGTGATGGCACGGGCGACGGCGTCCTCGTCGGCGATGTCGAGCTGCGCGCGCGTGATCGCAAGGGTCTCGTGGCCGGCGGCCTCGGCCACCTGCCGGACGTCTGACCCCAGCATGCCGCCCGCGCCGGTGATGAGGATCCGCATCGCGCGTAGCGTAATGGCCCCTCCCGTCCCGCGCCGGTCCGAGGCGCGACGTTGCGCGCCGCGCGTGTAATGTTTCTGTCAGGTGAGGCAAGCATTACGAGGCCGTGTTTTGGCCCCGTTGAGGCTGTTCTGAGCCGATCCGGGGGCGAGAATGGGCACGATCGTGCGGCTTCGCTTCCTGTCGATTCGACATGCAGCCGCCCTCTCGGTCACGGTTCTCGCCACCGAATCCGTGATCTTCGGGGTCGGCGCCCTGCCCGTCCATAGTGGAGCGGGGCGCTCACACGCGGTCGACGCCGGACTGCCCGCCGGCACCCACGCCTTCGCCCTGCTCGTCGGCCTGGCGCTGCTCGCTCTGTCGCCGGGACTGTGGCGCGGCACCCGCACCGCGGTCGCACTGAGCATCGCCGGACTCGCCGGACTCGCCACGCTCAACGCCGTCCACGGCCGGGTCGCCGCCACCGCGATCGAGGCCGGCCTGGCCCTGATGCTGGCACTCGGTCGACGCGCATTTCGGATGGGCTGCACCAACCGGCCACGGCCGTGGATCGCCGGGGCGGCGCTTGCCGCGTGGGGATTGACCGCCGGCGCCGTCCTCTGCACCCCGCTGTTCGCCGGAGCCGGGCACCTCATCGCTCACGTCCTGCACCATCCCGCTGCCCGAGCGACCGGACACGCCGTGACCTATGCCTCCGGGGGCTGGGAGCGGATGATCGACGTGCTCATCGTCGCGGCGGTCGGCACGTCGATCCTGGCGCTGCGCTCGCTCGTGCGCCCGTCGCCGGCAGCCAACGGTCATGCCGAGCACGAGTTCCGTCGCGCCCGAGCGATCCTCGACGCGCACGGAACCGACTCGCTCTCGCCGTTCCTGCTGCGCCCAGACAAGGCGCTGGCGTTCGCCGCCGGCGGCGTGCTCTCCTACCGGGTGATCGGCGGGACCGCAGTCGTCTCCGCCGACCCGGTCGCGCCATCGGGGGCCGCCGCCCAGGTGCTGTCGGGCTTCCGCGAGCAGGCCGGGCGCCACGGCTGGCAGGTGGTGTTGTGGGGGGCCGGTCCAGAGCACCTCAATGCCTACGCCGAGCTCGGGCTGCGGGCCATGTGCGTCGGGGAGGAGGCGTTCGTGGATCCTCGGACGTTCAGCCTCGAGGGCCGGCCGGTCCGCAAGCTGCGTCAATCGGTACATCGCGTCGCGCGGCGCGGCTGGCAGGTGACCGCATGCGAGGGACGCGACATCGGCCTCGGCCTGGAGGCGGAGATCAACGCGGTTGCCGACCGCTGGCAGCGTGAACACCCGCAGGTGCATGGGTTCGCGATGAGCATGGGGAGGTTCGGCGGGGAGCTGCACGCCGACGACCTGTACCTGCTGGCGCATTCGCCGCACGGCGAGCTCGGAGCGGTGATGCGATTCGTGACCTGCGGCGAGAGCCTGTCGCTGGACACGATGCAGCGGGTGGGAGATACCCCCAACGGCCTCAACGAGGCGATGGTCGCCGGCGCCCTGACTGCCGCGCGTGAGCGCGGGATCGCCGAGGTCAGCCTCAACTACGCCGGCCTGGCTCATCTCGTGCGCCGCGAGCCGAGCCGCAACGGGATCCGCGGCGCCCTCACCAGAGCCGCGCTCGCCCCCCTGCACCGCCGCTTTCAGATGGACCGGCTGGTGCGCTTCAACGAGAAGTTCTCGCCGCAGTGGCGTCCCCGCTACCTCGTCTACGAGTCACGGGCCGGCCTTCCGCGCGCGATCGTCCGCGTGCTGCAGGCCGAGGGGTATCTCCCCGAGCCGGCCACCCCCGGTCTTAGCGAAGGGCTGCGGGGACTCATCCCGAGCGTCCTGCCCGGCCGGCCCCGCCCCCGGGCGCCGATCTCCGATCCCCGGTGAACCTGTCTCGCCCCCGCCACCCAGCGGCGGTGCTCGTCACCCTGGCGCTGACCGCGGTCGGGCTGCTCGGGGCCTACCACTACTGGGAGTCCTACTATCAGCACCGCGGATTCGCCACGGTCGCGTTCCTCCCCCACGCCCACCCCGGGCGCCTGCGGGTCGTCAGCTTCTACTCGCCGGCCCTGCACCGTCAGGCCGACTATCTCGCCTACCTGCCGCCGGGCTACGGCCACGGCCGCCACTATCCCGTCTTCTACCTCCTCCACGGCAGCCCCGGACGGCCGGAGGTCTACCGCGGGATCGCCAGCATGCCGGTGCGCATGGACAACCTCATCAGCCGTCACCGGATCCGCCCGATGATCCTTGTCTTCCCCGACGGACGGATCGGCGGCAGCACCTATTCGGACTCCGAGTGGGCCAACACGCCGGCCGGGAGCTACGAGAGCTACGTCCTGAACGTCGTGCACGACGTCGACCAGCGCTTCGCCACGCTGCCCAACCGGCGAGAGCGCGTGATCGCCGGGTTCTCCGCCGGTGCCTACGGCGCCACCAATGTCCTGCTGCACAATCTCGCCACCTTCGCCAACCTCGAATCCTGGTCCGGGTATTACCTGGAGCCGCGCACGGGCGTGTTCGCCCACGCGTCCGCCGCCGACCTGGCCTACAACAGCCCTCTGCGCTACGTGGCGACGATTCACCGCCAGCTGCGCGCTGACCCGGTGCGGGCCTTCCTGTTCGTCGGGCGCGATGACGATGTGAGCCCCCAGACCGAGCCGATGGCGCGGGCGCTGGCGAGGGCCGGCGCCGTCGTCAGCTATGCGCTCTACCCCGGTGGCCACGACTGGCAGCTGTGGCACGCGCACCTGGACCAGATGCTCGTCCTCGCCTCCCGTGACACGTTGGCGCCCACGCCGCACCCACGCGGCTCAGCGGTCTCGCTGACCCCGGGTGTGGTGCCGATCCCCCACGGGCTGGGCCGCCATCACCACGCCGCTGCCCGGCTGCGCGAGCCGCCCGTCCTGCGCTCCACGCCGCGGGCGGTGCGTCAGCGCCAGCGCATTCATGCCGGGAGCCTTCAGCCGTGATCGGCGGCCTGCTGCTGGCGCTCGCATCAGCGGCGATGATCAACATCGGCTTCCTGCTCCAGCACCGCGGCCTGCGCCGCAGCCCGGCCGGCGGCCTGGCCGCGCGGCTGCGCGCGGTCATCCGCGATCGCTCCTGGATCGGCGGTCAGGCGCTCGGGTGGGCGGGCTTCATCACCCAGATCGTCGCCGTTGCCATCGCTCCACTGGCGCTCGTGCAGGCGTTCGCCGCGGGGGGACTGGCACTGTCGGTCCCGCTGGCGGCATTGATCTTCGGTCATCGGATCGGCCGCCGCCAGGTGGTCGCCGTGACGGCGATCGCCGCCGGGTTGGCCGTGCTGCCGATCGGCTTCTCCACCGCCCAGGATCAGCTCGCCGGCCCGACCCTCGTCGCCGTGATGGCGGGCGGGGCGATCGCCGGGCTGGCGCTGTGTGCGGTGCCCGCCACCTGGGGCCGGGCGGTCGCCGCCGGCGTCTTCTACGGACTGGCCGATGCGGCGATCAAGGCCGCGTCGCTCGGCTGGCACGCCCACGGCTCCGCGGGACTGCTGTCGGGATGGACGGCGCTCGCTGCCGTGGGCACCTTCGCCGGCTTCCTCGCCTTCCAGTCAGCGCTCGAGCACGACGGCGCAGTGTCCGCGATCTCGCTCATGAACGCGCTCGCTGCGCTGGTGGCACTCGGGTGCGGGCTGCTGGCGCTCGGGGAGGGGCTAGGCCGAGGCCCCGAGACGGTGCTGGCCCACCTGGGCGCGATCGCCGTCGTCCTGGGCTGCGTGCCGGTGCTCGCCGCCACTCAGAACGCGATCGTCGAGTCCACTGAGGATCGAGGCGACCGAACGGCGGCGACCGCCGCGGTCGCCGGCGCCGCCTCCGCGTCGCGGTAGCGCACAGCCGGCGGCGAACGCCAGGCCTTCGAGCACCGGGCCGAAGCCGGGCGTGCGGGCGAACAGCACGTCGGTGAACGGCTGATTGCGCGTCAGCGCAAACGCCGCCTGAGACGCGACGAGCAACACCACGATCCCGACGATCAGCGCGAATCCGGCCCGCCGCCATGCCGGAGTGCCGAGCAGCGCCACCCCGGTCAGCGCTCCACCCAACATCCACGCCACGACCACGCGCACGATCGGTTGGGCGTCGGCGGAGGCGAGTTGCAGCAGCGGCAGCGCGTCGGCGACCCGCGGACCGAAGCCGAGCCAATGCAGGCCGCGCAGCGCATACAGCCAGCCGGTCGCGGCCAGCAGGCCGGCGATCGCGATGAGCAGCGCGGCGACGGTACGGCCGACCACCGCTGCACGGATCCTGGCAGCGTTTTGCGAGCCGTCCACGACGGCGAGAATACGCCCCGGAACGATGAGTTACGTAAGCCCGCGCACCGGCTTGGCACAACCCGCCCGCATGAGTCTCGAGCGATGAGACGCCGTCGCCAGCTGACGGCCGCGTTCTTCACCGCCCTCGCCGTCGCCGCGTTCGCCGGCGGCGCCGCGCTCGCGGCAGCCGGCCACCGGCCGCACATCAGCGG
>JBAWFG010000283.1:0-3582 GCA_049591655.1 Solirubrobacteraceae bacterium | reverse complement strand
GCCCCGTACTCGCCGAGGCTGTGGCCGATCACGAAATCAGGCGTAATCCCATACGCGCCGAGCAGCTGGGTGAGCGCGATGTCGGCGGTGAGGACCGCCGGCTGGGTGATCTCGGTGCGCCGCAGCTCGATGTCGGCCTGGGTGACCGCGTCGGGATCGTCGGTGTCGACGAAGATCAGGTCTGACAGCGCCCGGTCGCCCAGCAGCGGTGCCATCGTTGCGTCGGCGGCCGTGAATGCGTCCGCGACGATCGGCTCGCGGTCACGTAGCTCGCCGAGCATGTTCGGGTACTGCGATCCCTGGCCGGTGTACATGAACGCCACCTTGCCGGGGGCGCCGGAGCCGCGGAAGATGCCGCGGGCCGACAGCGCGTTCCAGGCGGCCGGGGCGTCGGCGTCGAGCGCCCGCAGTGCCAGGTCGGCTTTGTGCGCGAGCTCGGTGACGTCCCCGTAGTCGATCACGATCCGTTCGGCCGCGCGCAGATCGGTCTCCGCGGGTGCTCGGAACGGAGGCGCCTCACCGCGTCCGGCGGCTTCGGCCACTGCGCGCAGCCGGTTCTGCAACCCGCCGACGTCCTCGGCGCCGATCACGAGCGCGCCGCGCAACGGAGCCTTTGGTTCTGCGACCGACGGGTGAATCGTCGCCGGCACCGACATCGATGAGTGCCCGTGGCTCTGCAGGTGGCCGGGCACGTGCTCCTCGAGCACGGCATGGAAGTTCGTACCACCGAATCCGAACGCGCTCACGCCCGCGACCCGGGTGCGGTTGGCGGCGACGTCCCAGTCGCGCAGCTCGGTGTTGACCGCGAACGGTGAGCCAGACCAATCGACGTTCGGGTTGGGGCGCTCGAAGTTGATGCTCGCGGGCAGCACCTTCTCACGCAGGGCGAGCGTGGCCTTGAACAACCCGGCGGCACCGGCCGCCGCCTTGAGGTGGCCGATGTTCGACTTCACCGAGCCGAGGGCCACCGACCCGGGCGCCAGGCGCGCGCCGGCGAACGCCTCGCTCAGGCTGGTGAGCTCGGCGAGGTCACCGACCCGCGTCGAGGTGCCGTGGCCCTCGATCAGGCCGCACTCGGCCGGGGACAGACCGGCGTTCTCCCATGCGCGCTGCACCGCCATGCGCTGACCGACGGGATTGGGAGCAGTGATGCCCTTGCCCTTGCCGTCGCTGGCACTCCCGACACCGCGGACGACCGCGTAGATCCGGTCCTCGTCACGGACCGCCTCGGCGAGGCGCTTGACGATGAACAGGGCCGCGCCCTCGCCCATCACAAACCCATCCGCGCCGTCGGCGTAGGGCCGCGTGCCGGTGCCCGACAGCGCGCCGATGGCGCAGAACTTCACGTACACGCTCGCGCTCATGTTGCGGTCGACGCCGCCGGTGATGGCGACGTCGAATTCGTGGTTGATCAGCCCTTCGACGGACGCGTCCATCGCCGCCAGCGCCGACGCGCACGCGGCATCGACGGTGTAGTTGGGCCCGTGGCAGTTGAATAGGTTGGCGATTCGGCCGGCGGCACAGTTGCTGAGCTCGCCCGGCATCGTGTCCTCGGTGACCTCCGGCAGCCAGGCGTCCATGTTGGTGTGCAGCTCGGATTCGATCGCCGCCCGCACGTCCCGGGGCAGCGAGGCGAAGCTCGCCGCGTCGTTGAGCTCACGGGCGAGCTCGGGGAAGGCGAGCCGCAGCGCGGTCAGGTAGTGGTGCTCGCCGGAGAGGGCGTTGCCGATGATCACCGCGGTGCGGTCGAGGTTGAGCGGCCGCTCTGGCCAGCCGGCGTCGGTGAGCGCCATCCGTGTGCACGCGAGCGCCCACTTGTGGGCGTCGTCCATCGCGTCGCCGACCTTGGGCGGGATCGGGAGCTTCCAGGCCAGCGGGTCCCACTCCCAGTCGCGCACCCAGCCGCCGATCTTCGAATACGTCTTCTCGGGCTGCTGGGGATCGGCGTCGTAGTAGAGGGCGGGATCCCAGCGGGCCGGGTCGACCTCGCTGATCGAGTAGCGCCCGGCGGTGATGTTGTCCCAGAACGCGCCCGCGTTGGGGGCGTCGGGCATGATCGCCCCCAGACCGACGATGGCAACCGCGTTGTCGGCTGGATTGGTCATCGCTGTGGCCTCTTGCGGGCCGCGTAGATACCGTCGGCGACCGCCTGGAGATCGCCGAGCAGCCCAGCTTGGGATCGATAGATCGACGTCAGGTTCAGACGCTGATCGAACCCCTGAAGCTCGCCGCCGTCAGCGCCGGCCACCAGGCGAATCGCCTCGGTGGCGATCGTCAGCGCGGCATCCCGGGCGTTGACCCGGCTGGCGGCCGCCATCGCGGGGCCCTTCAGGCGGCGTACCGCCTTGGGGTGAAGCTGCTTGGTGGCGCCCCGGTGGGCGCTTCTGACCAGCGCCGCCGCACCCTCGGCCTGGGCGATCAGTGCGCCGAGGCGCAGCAGCACGTGCTGGTTGCGGGTGAGCCGGTCCACGCGGCAGCGCTCGAGCAGTTCGGCGAGTGCGTGATGGGCGAGCGCGGCGGTGTCGGCGCCGACCGCGGGATCGTCGGTGTGCAGCGCCTCGAGTTCGCGCGCGGTCGCGTGGTAGCAGTCGCCGCCGCTCTTGAGGTGCTCCTGCCAGCGTCCGCGGGCGATCGTCATCTCCATGATCTCCGAGGTGCCCTCGTAGATCCGCGTGATCCGGACGTCGCGCTTGATCTTCTCGACCATGTAGTCGTGGGTGTAGCCGTAGCCGCCGTGGGCCTGGATCGCCGCGTCGGCGGCCGCGTCGCCGGCTTCGCTGGCGAGGTACTTGGCGACTGCCCCTTCGACGTTGAGCGTGCCCTCGCCGGCGTCCAGGCGCTCGGCGGTCTCCTCGATCGCCGCCCGTGACGCCTCCAGGGCGACCACGTGCGGGACGATCAGCTTGAACGTGTAGCCGGGCTTCTCTGACAGCGGGCCGCCGGCCTGGATGCGCGTGCGTGAGTAGGTGATCGCCCGCTCCATCGCCGCCCAGCCGGCGCCGAGGCCGAACGCGGCAACGTTGAGCCGCGTATAGCCGAACACCTCCTGGGCCTGGACCAGCCCCTGACCCTCGACCCCACCGATCAGCCGGTCGGCGTCGACATAGACCTTGTCGAGGAACAGCGCCGCGGTGTTGCTCAGGCGGATCCCGTGCTTGTCCTCGTGCTTGCCGTGGGTGAACCCCTCGGCGTCGGCGTCGACCACGAACCAGCTCGGGCCATCGGGCGCCAGCGCGAGGACGGTGCAGAGGTCGGCCACGCCGCCGTTGCTGATCCACTGCTTGGCACCGCTGATGCGATAGCCGGTGACCGACCCGTTCTCGCTCACCCGCTCCGCGGTCGTCTTGAGCGCGCTGAGATCGCTACCCGCCTCGGGCTCGGTGGCACCGTAGGCGAACAGGACCCCCTCCTCGGCGATCTTGCTCAGGAACGTCTGCTTCTGCTCCGGGGTCCCACCGACGCGGATCGGGTCGCTGCCCAGGAAGGTCGCGAGCTCTGAGGTCGCGAGCCCCAGGTCGATCGCCGCCATCCGCTCACAGACGCGGTAGATGTCAAAGGCGCCGCCGCCCATGCCCCCGTACT
>JBAWFG010000282.1:0-3963 GCA_049591655.1 Solirubrobacteraceae bacterium | reverse complement strand
TCCGGTGACGACGAGTCGGTAGGCGCGCTCCTGGCGCGCCCGGCGCGGGGTGTACCCGCCACGGCGATCGAGGTTGCTCATCTCCGTTCAAGCCTACAGCGTTGGCATCTCGTCCCGGTGTAGGTTTCTCAGGACATGAGCGACACCGACACCTACCTGCTGCTCTACACCTACGTGCCCGACATGGCCGAGCGCCGGGGCCCCTACCGCGAGGAACATCTGGCGCGCATCAAGGCCGAGCAGGACGCCGGCCGGGTCCGGCTCGCCGGGGCGCTTGGGACGCCGCCCACCGGCGGCGCGATCGTGTTCAGCGGCGTCACCCAGGATCACATCGAACAGTTCACGGCCACCGACCCCTACGTACAGGCCGGCCTGGTCACCGACCAGCGCATCGAGCGCTGGACGCTGGTCTGACGCCGCCCCGCCTGCCGAGCGCCTGATCGCCGCCGGTATGCTCGACTGAGAGCTATGTCGTTCCCTCAGACCCGTCTGCGCCGGCTCCGTGCCAATCACGCGCTCCGCGGTCTGGTGCGCGAGACGCGCCTGCAGGCCGCGGATTTCATCTACCCCATGTTCGTCGCCCACGGCGTCGATCGCCGCGAGCCGATCGCCGAGATGCCCGGCATCGATCACCTGTCGATCGCCCATGCGGTCCAGGAGGCGGGCGAGGCGGCGTCGCTCGGGATCCCGGCGGTGTTGCTGTTCGGGCTGCCCGCCGCCAAAGACGATGAGGGCTCTGGCGCGTGGGATGACGAGGGGATCGTCCAGCTGGCAACGCGGGCGATCAAGGAAGCTCATCCGGACCTGCTGGTCGTCACCGACCTCTGTTTGTGCGAGTACACGAGCCACGGGCATTGCGGAGTCCTGCGCCCGGGGCGCGGCGGCCTCACCGTCGATAACGACGCGACGCTTGAACTGCTGGCCCGCACGGCGGTCTCCCAGGCCCGTGCCGGCGCCGACATCATCGCGCCCAGCGACATGATGGACGGCCGCGTCGGCGCGATCCGGGCGGCGTTGGACGAGGAGGGACTCGCCGACGCGCCGATCATGGCCTACTCGGCGAAGTTCGCCTCGGCGTTCTACGGGCCGTTTCGCATCGCCGCCGACTCGGCGCCCGCGTTCGGCGACCGCCGCGGCTACCAGATGGATCCCGCCAACGGCGACGAGGCGGTCCGCGAGGCCCGGCTCGACGTCTCCGAGGGCGCCGACATCCTGATCGTCAAGCCGGCGCTGCCCTACCTCGATCTCATCCGTCGCATCAAGGACGACACCTCGATGCCGCTCGCCGCCTACAACGTCAGCGGCGAATACTCCATGCTCAAGGCGGCGGCCGCGGCCGGGTACCTTGATGAGCGAACCGCGGTGCTCGAGGCGCTGACCTCGATCCGCCGCGCCGGAGCCGACATGATCATCACCTACCACGCCAAGGATGCCGCCCGATGGCTCCAATAGAGACCTCACAGACCACCCCCGACGGGATCCAGCCGACCGGAGACGGCCAGACCGGCTTCGGTCCCAAGCTGCGCAGTCGCAAACACGGCGCCGCGATCGTCCTCTCGGACTCCGACAAGCGCCTGCTCAACCTGATGCAGGGGCAGTTCCCGATCGCCCCCCGGCCCTACCAGCACGTCGCCGCGCAGGCGCAGATCTCCGAGCAGGAGGTGATGGACCGGGTCTCGACGCTCCTGCACGAACGGATCATCCGCCAGGTCACCCCGATCTTCGACACCCGCGCGCTCGGGTACTCGTCGATGCTCGTGGCCGCCAAGGTCGACCCGGAGAATCCGTGGCGCGCCGCCAACGTGATCAACGCCCACCCGGGCGTGTCGCACAACTACCTGCGCAATCACGAGTTCAACATCTGGTTCACGATCGCCACCGAGCCCGACTCCGCGCTCGGTGTTGAGGGGACGCTTGAGGTGCTGGCCGATCTCGCCGGCGCCGAGTCCGTGCGCCAACTGCCCACGCTCAAGCTGTTCAAGATCCGGATGGACCTGGAGATGGAGGGTGGCACCGATGCCCTGTCCAAGGTGGCCGAGGCCGCCGAGCCGGCAGAGACCGAGGCCCAGCCCTACGACGAGTTCGATCGTGCGGTGATCCGCGCCCTCCAGGGCGACATGCCGGTGATCTCCGAGCCCTACGCGCCGGCTGCCGCGCAGCTGGGTATCACCCAGCAGGAGCTGCTCACCCACCTGGAGGGGATGCGCGAGCGCCGGCTGTTGCGCCGCGTCGCCGCGATCCTGTTCCACCGCCGGGCCGGCTTCAGCGCCAACGGCATGGGCGTCTGGAAGGTTCCCGACGACCGGGTCCTGGAGCTCGGCAAGCGGATGGCCTGCTTCCGCGGCATCTCGCACTGCTACCAGCGCCCGACCTACGCCGACTGGCCCTACTCGGTGTTCACGATGGCCCACGGCCGCTCCAAGGAGGAGTGCGACGCGATCCTTGACTCGATCGCCGCCGATACCGGGATCACCGAGCGCTCGACGCTCTATTCGTCCACGGAGTTCAAGAAGATCCGGCTGCTGTACTTCACCGACGAACACCGCGCCTGGGAACGCGAGCACGCCGGCGCGTGAGCGGGCTGGCCGCTGACAGCACGGCGCGCTCGTCCCAGCTGTACGAGCGCGCGCGGAGGGTCCTGCCCGGCGGCGTCAACTCGCCGGTGCGGGCGATGGGCTCGATCGGGCGCGATCCGATCTTCATCGCCTCCGGCGCCGGGCCGCTGATCACCGACGCCGACGGCAACGAGTACGTCGACTGGGTGTGCTCCTGGGGACCGCTGATCCTCGGTCACGCCGACCCTGAGGTGATCGCCGCCGTCACCGCCGCCGCGCAGCGGGGGACGAGCTTTGGCGCTCCGACCGAGGGCGAGGTGGCGCTGGCCGAGCAGGTCGCCGAGCGCGTCGGATCGGTGGAGATGCTGCGTATGACCTCGTCGGGCACCGAGGCGTCGATGAGCGCCATCCGCCTTGCCCGGGCGGTCACCGGCCGTGACAAGGTGCTCAAGTTCGCCGGCGCATACCACGGCCACGTGGACGGGTTGCTCGCCCAGGCCGGCTCGGGCCTGGCCACCCAGGGGATTCCGGCCAGCCCCGGGGTACCTGCGGCCGCCGCCGCAGCGACGGTGATCGTCCCGTGGAACGACGCCGACGCCCTGCGGGCGGCGAGCGCCGCCGGTGATCTGGCGGCGATCCTCGCCGAGCCGGTGCCGGCCAACATGGGGCTCGTCCCAGCCGAGCCCGGATTCCTTGAGCTCCTGCGTCGGGAGGCCGACGCCCACGGGTCGCTGCTCGTCTTCGACGAGGTCATCTCCGGCTTCCGGGTGGCCCGCGGCGGCGCCCAGGAGCTGTTCGGGGTCGTTCCGGATCTCACGATCATGGGCAAGATCGTCGGCGGTGGGCTGCCGGCCGCGGCCTACGGAGGCTCGCGGGCGCTGATGGAGCACGTCGCGCCGGCCGGTGACGTCTACCAGGCGGGCACGCTGTCGGGCAATCCACTGGCGGTCGCCGCTGCGCTGGCCACGCTCCAGCGCCTGGACGGCACCGCCTACCAGCGGCTGGGCGCCACCACGCAGGCCCTCGCCGACGGGCTGCGTGACGCGGCCCGCGCCGCCGGTCAGAGCGTGCAGGTCCAGTTCCTTCCGGGGCTGTTGACGGTGTTCTTCAGCGCCGAGCCGGTCACCGATTACGCCGGCGCCGCGGCGTGCGATACCGAGGCCTACGGCCGTTGGTGCTGCGAGCTGCTGCGCCGCGGCGTGTACCCGCCGCCCTCGCAGTTCGAGGCCTGGTTCCCTTCGCTGGTGCACGGGCGCGAGCACGTGCAGCGCACGATCGCCGCCGCCGCCGAGGCGTTTGAGGCGCTGTGAGCGTGTCCGCGCTCAGAGCTGCGCTCGCCGCGCAGGGCGGGACCGTGTCCCGGACGCTGGCCGCGGCCGGCACCGATGGCGACGGCGCGGAGCCCGAC
>JBAWFG010000281.1:0-18237 GCA_049591655.1 Solirubrobacteraceae bacterium | reverse complement strand
GGCGGTGGGCGCGGCAGCGGCAGCGCCGTTGCCGGACGGAGCGCTCGGCGCGGGGCCGGACGCGCCGGCGCCGGAATCGACGGTCATCCGGCCGATCACCTGGCCGACGGTGACCGTCTCGCCATCCTCGGCGAGGATCTCGGTGATCGTGCCCGAGGCGGGCGCGGGCAGCTCCATGTCAACCTTGTCGGTGGAGATCTCGACGACGGTGTCCCCGTCGGAGACGGTGTCGCCGACCTTGACCGACCACTCCAGGATCGTCCCCTCGGTCACCGACTCGCCGCCGGTGGGGGTGACGATCTCGACGGTCTGCCCGGACGCCTGCTGAGCGGCAGCCACCCCTTCGGCCTCGGTTCCCGCGGCGGCGACCGCCTCGGCGGCCGTGGTCGGCGGCGACTCCCCCGAGACCGGGGTGCTGAGCGTCGCGGCGGCGGATCCGTTGGGTGCGGCCTGCGCGGCGGCGGCGCCGTCGGTGGAGATCTCGGCGAGCAGTGCGCCGACGGCGACGGTGTCGCCCTCGGCGACGTGAAGCTTGACGATCGTGCCCGAGACCGGCGCCGGGACCTCGGCGTCCACCTTGTCGGTGGAGATCTCGACGATCGTCTCGTCGGCGGCGACCGAGTCACCCTCCTGCTTGTGCCATTCGAGCACGGTGCCCTCGGCGACGGAATCCCCCATCGCGGGCATGACGACTTGAACAGTGCTGGTCTGGACCGACATCAGTCAGTCACTCACTGTACTGCGTTGCCGCGGGACGCCGCCGGTCTGCAACGACGAACCCGATGGAGCCCGCGAACGGGCCCAGACCGCCGATCACGGCGACCGTCACGGCCAGCCAGAACGGGATGATCCGGTAGCGGGCGGCGGCGATGCAGACGAGCGACATCCCGATCCACAGCACGCCGTGGGCGAGGCCGAACACGAACGTCTCGGGCTGGGGCTTGTTGAGTGCGAAGGCGCACACGAGCAGCCCGAGGTAGACCACCGAATGGGTGAACGACAGCAGCTCCAGGCGCCGGAAGGTGACGGGACCCATCCGGCGCGGCGCGGCGCGCATCGACAACTCAGGCGGCATGCACGAGGGCGGCGAGGCGGCGCAGGGGCTCGTCGGCATGCTCGGGCCAGCGAGCGACATCCGGCGGCCACCAGGCGAAGTCGTCGTGCTCGGCGTCGGGGGTGACCTGCGCCCCGTCGGGCAGCCACGCCATCCCGACGAGCATCACGATGCCGCTGGGAAGCTTGAGCAGGGCCTCGACGCTGAGGCGATCGGCCGCCACCGACCACTCCTCGGCGAGCTCCCGGCTGAGCGTCTCGGCGGGGTTCTCCCCGACCTCCACCGACCCGGCGGCCCCGAGCGCCCAGCGCTCGGCCCAGGTCGCCAGCCACGGCGCCCGCCGGCCGGCCAGCCAGGCGCCATCCGCGGAGCGCACGACGCACAGCGCCGACAGACTCTGCATCGCATCGCCGTCGAGCAGCCGCAGTGCCCAGCGCACCGGTTCGCAGGCCAGCGTCAGGCGGTGATCGGCGGCCTGGAACCCGGCCAGTCGCGCCGCCAGCCCATCATGGCTGGGCGAGCCGCGGTCGCGCAGCTCGCCGAGTGCCCGGTCGGCCTCGTCGACGACCGCCGGGGGCAGAGCGAAGGGTTGATCGCTCCAGGTCACCTCGATGTCCGCCGGATTCCACGGACCGCGAGCGAGAATGCCGGGCGCGAGCGTCATGGCTACAACCGTATCCGCTGAGCAGCGATCGGACGGCCGCGGGGCCGCTGCCTGCCATAGGCTCTGCGCCCCGTGACCGAGAGCCGGCGCAAGCACTGGGGTTGGGGCCGTGAGTCCGACCAGCCCTCCCCCGAGCAGCTCGTCCAGGCGGCGGCCTTCCTGTCGGAGCACCTCGGGTTCGGCTCCCGCACCCCCGAGCCGTTCGTGCCGCTGTCGGAAGTGACCCTGCCGACCCCGCGGTTGCGGCCGCCCGAGGCGCTGGCCCCCATCTGCGAGGCCGGCCCCCACGCCCGCGCCCGCCATACCTACGGCAGCTCCTATCGCGACGTCGTGCGCGGGTTCCGCGGGCAGTTCGATCATCCCCCGGACCTCGTCGCGCTCCCGCGTACCGAGCGCGAGCTGACCGACGTGATGGAGTGGGCGCTGGCGGCGGGCGCGGCGGTGATCCCCTACGGCGGGGGTACGAGCGTCGTCGGCGGTGTCGAACCCGACGTCGGCGACGCGTTTACTGGGGCGGTCACGATCGACCTGCGCCACCTCGATGCGGTGCTCGAGGTCGACCGCACCTCGCTGTCGGCGCGGATTGGAGGCGGGGCCGCGGGGCCGGCGATCGAACGCCGCCTGGCCGAGGAGGGGCTGACCCTGCGCCACTTCCCCCAGAGCTTTGAGTTCGCGACGCTGGGCGGGATGATCGCGACCCGCGCCGGCGGGCACTTCGCCACGCTGTACACCCACATCGACGATCTGGTGGCGTCGGTGCGAGCGGTGACCCCCGCCGGGATCTGGGAGTCACGGCGGCTGCCGGGCTCCGGCGCCGGGCCCTCGCCTGACCGGATGCTGCTCGGGTCCGAGGGCGCGCTCGGGGTGATCACCGAGGCGTGGGTGCGGATCCGGCCCCGGCCGGCCTGGCGCGGGTCGGCGGCGGTTCGCTTCACGAGCTTCCAAGCCGGCGTCGATGCCGTCCGGGCGCTGTCGCAGTCAGGGCTGCATCCCGCCAACTGCCGCCTGATCGATGCCGAGGAGGCGCGCCTGACCGGAGCCGGGGACGGACGCCACACCCTGCTGGTGCTCGGCTTCGAGTCTCCGGAGGGCGACCGCGAGGCGGCCCTCGACCAGGCGCGGCAATGCTGCGAGGACCACGGCGGGGACTGGACACGCCGGCAGCCGGGCGGGGCGGATGCGGGGTCGGCGGTCGACACCTGGCGCGACGCGTTCCTGCGCGCGCCCTACCTGCGCGACACGCTGGTGGCGATCGGCGTGCTGTCTGAGACGTTCGAGACCGCCGTCACCTGGGACCGCTTCGATGATCTGCACGCCCTGGTCCTGGAGCGCACCCGGGCGGCGGTCCACGATGTGTGCGGCGCGGGCGGCGTGACCTGCCGCTTCACCCATGTCTATCCCGACGGGCCGGCCGTCTATTACACGGTGCTGGCGCCGGCGCGCCGCGGCGCCGAGCTGCAGCAGTGGGCGGCCATCAAGCGGGCTGCGGCCGATGCCATTCTGGCGGCCGGCGCGACGATCACCCATCACCACGCGGTCGGCCGCGACCATCGCCCCTGGTATGACCGCCAGCGGCCCGAGCCGTTCGCGGCCGCGCTGCGGGCGGCCAAGGCGGCCCTGGACCCGACCGGGGCGCTGAACCCCGGTGTGCTCATCTAGGAACCGCGACGCTACAGGCGCGCCAGCAGCGCGGGGGCGGCCGGGACCAGCTCGACGGGCAGCCGGCGCAGGAGCTCGAGCCAGTCCGGGTTGACCTCCAGCGCAACCCGGACGTGCCCGACCGCGGTGTCCAGGTCCCCGACCTGGGCGGCCCCGACCCCGGCCCAGAAGCGCAGCTCGTCGGATTCCGGGGCCTGCTCGGAGGCGCGCAGGTACAGCACAGCCGCCTCGTCGTGGCGCCCGGCGGCCACGTGTTCGTCGCCGCGGCCGGCGAGCCGGTAGGCCCCGTCGAGGCGCACGAGCCGGCTCAGCTCACCGAGTGGGTCCGGGTGGTCCTCCACCCGCAGTGAGATGACGGTGTCCCACGGATCCCCGGTCGCCGGGACGACGAGGATCGCCACCGATTGACGGCCCCGCAGATCCCCGCCCTCGGCCTCGGCGGCCTGCAGCGCGGCGAGCAGCCGGCCGGTCAGCGGCCCCGACGCAGCCGAGAACGCCTCGAGCATCGCCGGCCACACCGACGCCGAGGCCATGATGTTCGCCTGGCAGGAGACGCCCGGCCCCTGGACGTCGCCGGCGTAGGTCATGCAGGCCGCGCCGGTGTGCGCCCCAACGCCGCCGCGGGCGTCGACGATCGCCACCTGGCGCGACCCGCGCAGCCGATCGGCGTCGAGGAGGCGCTGCAGTGCGTCCGGGGCGTCAAGGCCCGCGGCGAGCAGGTCCAGTCCCCGCGGACCGTAGGCGACCGCGACGTTGGCCTGGGTGGCGATGGCGCCCACCCCCGGCCGGGCCCACGGCACGATCGGGCCGACCGAGAACCAGTGCGACTGGACGGCGACGCCCAGCTCCCCGGTGGACGGGTCACGGGCCACAATCGAGTAGGTCATGCGGCAAGGGTACGGTTCAGCGGCGAGAGGACCCGAGGACGTGTACATCGACTCCATGGCAGCCCGAGGATGAGCTCGACGGCGGTGCTCGGCGCCGGGGGCGTCGGCGGCTTCGTCGTGGCAGCGCTGACCCGTGCCGGTGAGGAGGTTGTGGTCGTCGCCCGGCCGCCGACGGCGGCGGTGATTGCCGACCGGGGCCTGGAGGTGCACAGCGTGGCGCTCGGTGACTTCTCCGCTCGCCCCGTCGCTGTCACCGAGCTCGCCCGGGACGCCGACGTGCTGTTCATCGCCACCAAGGCGACCGGCCTTCAGACCGCCCTGGAACGCATCACAGGCACGCCGCGGCTCGTCGTGCCACTGCTCAACGGTCTGGAGCACCTGCAGGTGCTGCGCCACCGATTCGGCGCCGAGCGGGTCGCCGCCGCGGTGATCCGAGTCGAGTCAGACCGGCCCGCACCTGGCGTAATCGCGCAGACGAGCCCGGCGGCGCGGATCGACATGGCCGCGTCTGAACCGGCACTGTCGCCGGCCCTCGACGCCCTGGCCGCCCGGCTGCGCGCTGCCGGGATCGACGCGCGCATCGGCGACAGCGAGGGTCAGGTGATGTGGTCCAAGCTGGCGCGGCTGTGCGCCCTGGCGCTGACGACGAGCGCCGCTGACAGCCCGATCGGCTATGTGCGCAGTGACCCGCGCTGGCGCTCGGCGCTGGAGGGAGCGATCAACGAGGCGATCGCCGTGGCCAACGCCGACGGAGCGGCGCTCGATGCCGCCGACACGCTGGCCGAGCTCGACGGCGCCCACGCAGAATTGGGTTCCTCGATGCAACGCGACATCGCCGCCGGGCGCCCGACGGAGCTTGATGCGATCGCTGGCGCGGTGATCCGAGCCGGAACGCGTCACGGCCTGCGCTGCCCGACCGTGCAATGGCTGGCCGAGCGGGTCGCCCTGCGCGCCCGCGCCGCCGGCGCGACCTGAGCGCCGGCGCAGTGCCGTCGCGCTAGAGCGGCGGCCGGATCGGCTCGGCCGGGCCGTCGGCGAACACGGGCTCGGCGATCTCCTCGGAGGCGACCGCGTCCACGACCTGCTCCTCCTCCATCTCGCCGGCGCCATCGTGCTGACCGTCGCAGAGCACCCGGAAGTTGCCGGTGCCGCCACCGTCGGCTTGGAGCACGATCCCGGGCAGGATCTCCTCACCCTCCTCGAGTCCCAGGCGGTCGATGTCGAAGCTGGCCATCCCGATTCCCCAGCTGTTGTGGTCGGGGTTCTCCCGATCGTGGGCGGCGACGCCCTGCGCGAAGCGCTCCAACAGCTTTCCCATCGTGGCGTTGTCAACCATGGGCGGGGACGGCTCCTTTCGTCAGCTTCGCTCGATCAGCTCGATGCGGTAACCGTCGGGGTCGCGCACGAAGCACAGGCGGCTGCCGCCCTGACGCACCGTGTACGGCGGCTTCTCGGGCTCGATCCCCTGCTCGGCGAGCTGACCGAGGGTGCGATCGAGGTCAGGTGTGGTGATCGCGATGTGCCCATAGCCGGTGCCGATCTCATACGGCTCGGTCTGATCGAAGTTGTGGGTCAGCTCCAGGCGGGGCTCAGGCCCGTCGTCGGGCAGTCCCATGAAGACGTTGATCGCCTCGTCGCGGATCGGCGCCCGGCGCATCTCGGTGAACCCCAGCGCCTCGTAGAACGCGACCGAGCGGTCGATGTCGAGGATCCGGTAGCAGGTGTGGATGAGTCCCATCGATCCAAGGCTACCCATTGCTCGCTCGCTGCCACGACAGTCCTCAAGCGGCGAGTCGTCGGGCTGGGACTGGATACCCTCTCTCCCATGATTGTCGAGCGCTCGATGAGCGATCCCTGGTTGTCCAACACCTACGTGGTCGCCGACGAGCCAGGTGGCAGCGCTGTGCTGATCGACGCCGGCGGCCCGGTGGTGCCATTGTTCGATTTCCTCAAGCGCGGTCAGCTGACGCTCACGCACGTGCTGCTCACCCACCACCACCACGACCACGTCGCCGAGCTGGACGCGATCACCGAGCGGTTCCCCGACGTGCCGGTCCTGATCCACCCGCTGGAGCGCGAGCTCGTCCCCGCAGCGACCGGAGACATGCTTCCCGGTGAGCTGATCGAGAGCGGCGCCCTGCGGATCGAGCCGATCCACACTCCCGGCCACACCGCCGGCATGCTCTCGCTGCTCGTCGACGGCACGGACGTGTTCACTGGCGACACCCTGTTCAAGGGCTCGGTCGGGGGCGTGCGCGCGCCCGGCCACACGACCTATGCCGACCTGAAGTCGTCGATCATGGACAAGCTGCTCGCGCTCGATCCCAGCACCCGGATCCATCCCGGTCACACCGATCCGACGACCGTCGCCGACGAACTGGAGGGCAACCGCTTCGTGCGCATCTGGCGCGGCGTCGATCCGGAGGGCGTGCAGCAATGCACCGCGATGGGCGATGCGGCAACGCTGATCCTGCTCGGCGACGACTATGACGGCGGCCACAAGGCGTGGGTGCGCTGGCCCGACGGCTCTGACGACATCGTGCCCGGCTCCCAGGTGCGTCAGGACGACGCACAGGCCTGACGGCGACCGTGCCCAAGGACAAGATCCCCACATCACGCGTGGGGCGGACCGCCAAGATCGGGGGCCTGGCGGCGGGGCAGGCGATCCGGCAGGCCGGCACCCGCGCTGCCAACGTCACCCGCACCACGGAGGGTCGTCAGATCGCGCTTGAGCGCCGCCAGCTGGAGGCCGCCGAGCAGATCGTCGCCGCGCTGGGGACCATGAAGGGCGCGGCCATGAAGGTCGGCCAGGTGCTCTCGTTCCTCGATGTGGGGATGGTGCCCGAGGAGCACCGGGAGGAGTTCCAGCGCAAGCTGGCGGTGTTGCGGGATGCCGCTCCGACGGTCACCTTCCGCGACATGCGCAAGGTGATCGAGGAGGAGCTTGACGACAAGCTCTCCGCCGTCTTCGCCGACTTCGACGAGGAGCCGATCGCCGCCGCCTCGATCGGCCAGGTCTACCGGGCCCAGCTGACCGACGGCCGGGAGGTGGCGGTCAAGGTCCAATACCCGGGTGTCGCCGCGGCGGTGCGCGCCGACATGCAGAACCTCGGCCTCATCCTGCGCCTCGTCAAGCGCATCGCCCCCGGCATGGATCCCAAGGCGATCGGCGAGGAGATCCGCGCCCGGGTTCACGAGGAGCTCGACTACGAACTCGAGGCCTCCAACCAGCGCTCGCTGGCCCGGATCTTCCGGGGGCACCCGTTCATCGTGATCCCCGACGTGATCACCTCCCTCTCCCACGAGCGCGTGATGGTCTCGGAGTTCATGCAGGGCACCGGCTTCGAGGAGCTGCGCGGGCTCGGCGACGCCGAGCGCAACCGGATCGGTGAAATCCTGTTCCGCTTCTACTTCGGGTGCCTGTACCGCCACGGCCAGTTCTCCGGCGACCCGCACCCCGGCAACTCCCAGCTGCTCGCCGACGGCCGGATGGCGTTCTATGACTTCGGGCTGTTCAAGCGGATGCCGCCCGGCGCGGTGGCATTGGAGATCAACGTCGCCCGCGCGATCATCGAGGGCGACACCGACACGATCATGCGCCTCGGCACCGAGGTCGGCTTCTTCCGCGATCCCTCGAAGTTCAACCCCGACCGCGTCCTCGCCCACTTCCGTGCCGCGACGTCGTGGTACACGTCAGACCGCGAGGTCGAGCTCACTCCTGAGTACGCCACCCAGGTGCTGATCGACATGAGCGACCCGCGCTCGGAGTACTTCGGCTACCTGCGCCACGAGTCGGCCCCGCCCGACCACATCTTCGGGCGGCGCATGGAGGTGCTGACGCTGGCGGTCATCGCCCAGCTGCAGGCCACCGGCAACTTCCACCGGATCGCGCGGGAGTGGTTCTACGGCGACGATCCGAGCACCGGGCTCGGCGAGGCCGAGGCCGAGTTCTACGCCGGCCGCGCCGCATGAGCGACGCGGCGGCGTAGCTGACTCACGCGTGCCAGAACCACTTGGCGAGGTGAACCACGAACTGGGTCGTCGGTCCGCTGTTGTCCTTGACGGTCACGGTCACGCCAAGGAGGTTGTTGACGCTGTTGTGCGACAGCAGTACCTCGCCCGCAGGCGTGAGCTTGAAGTTGTGAAAGCCACCGGTGTCCGGCGCGATTGAGTAGCTGTGCTCGCCCACGAGGGTCGAGCCGTGGGTGACGGTGAAGTTCCCGGTGCAGGTGCTCACACCCCCGAAGCAGCCGATCTGGATGCCAATCACGCCGCCGGGGGAGACGAATCCCTCCCGGCCCAGCACCTTGACAGCCGAGGTGCCACCGGCCGTGAACGTCTCATCGACGCCCTGGGACGTGCCGCCCGGGCCGACCGCCACCAACCGATAGTGGTAGACGCTGCCCGGGGTCAGGCCGTTGAGACTCTCGGCCTCGGTGAGCGCGGTCGAGCCGGAACCCGCGTCGTGGGTCGGCGTGGTCGAACCGTAGGTGGTCGTCGGGCCGTACTGGAAGTAGTACCGGGTCGGTGACCCGTTGGGGTTGACCGTCCCCAGAATGCTCTCGCTGGACGTCGCCACCGCGACGGCGTTCGTGGTCGTCACGGTCGGCGCGACCGGCGCCGCACTGGCGGTTGCGCCGAGCGATGCCGCCGCGATCCCGATCGACACCGCGGCCGTCAGCGCGGTCGCGGCCGGTGTGATCCTCCGTCGGATGGTGCTCATCTGCTGCCTCCTTCGCTGGATGCGTGTCTGCTTGAACACCCAGGTTTCGGCGTAGTTGTGGCAGCGGTGACGGTGGCCGCCGGTTCGGCGGCCCGGCCTAGATCAATCTGGACTCGTGCGTGCGAAGCACTGTTAGACCTCCTGGACCTGGAACAGGCTCGTGGTTCCGGGCCGGCCGCTCGGCAGCCCGGCGGTGATCCCGATCCGCTGCCCGGGCTTGACCCAACCGAGCTCGACCACGCGGCGAGCGCTCTGGGCGATCAGTTCCTCGGTGACCTCGTGACGGGCAATCCACGCCGCCCGCACGCCCCACATGAAGTTGCAGCGGCGCACCGTCTCACGCCCGGGCGACAGGCAGAAGATCGGCACGGAGGGACGGTGGGCGGAGATGAGCCGGGCCGACCGGCCCGACAGCGTCGGCACCACGAGCGCGGCCAGGCCGAGGTCGCGGGCTGCCGCGCAGGCGCTGTAGGCGATCGTGTACGCCGGGTCGCGCGCGTCACGACGCACGCGCTGCTCGTTCCACACGTCGTAGGGGAGGACGCTCTCGGTCCGCTCGGCGACCGCGGCCATCATCGCCACCGCCTCCACCGGGTAGGCCCCGATCGCCGTCTCCTGGGAGAGCATGACCGCGTCGGTCCCGTCGAGGATGGCGTTGGCGACGTCGGCCACCTCGGCGCGCGTGGGACGCGAGGAGGCGACCATCGAGTCAAGCATCTGAGTGGCGGTGATCGACGGGCGGGCCAGGCGGCCCGCGATCCGCAGCAGCTGCTTCTGGACGATCGGCACGTCCTCGATCGGCAGTTCGATCCCGAGGTCCCCACGCGCCACCATCACCGTGTCAGCGGCGCGGATGATGTCCTCGGCCGCGTCGACCGCCTGGGGCTTCTCGATCTTGGCGATCAGCGGCAGCCGGGTGTGGCGGCGAACGCTCTCGACGTCCTCGGCAGTGCGCACGAACGACAGCGCGACGACGTCCACGCCGATCGACTCGCCGAACCGCAGCATGTCGAGGTCCTCCTCGGGCACCGCGGCCAGCCCGCGGGTGGAGCCTGGGATATTGAGCCCCTGCCGCGAGGCGACCGAGCCGCCGATCTCCACCGCGGTCGCGATCTCGTCGTTGCGGACCTCCTCAACGCGCAGCCGGATGGCGCCGTCGGCGAGGTAGATGACGTCCTGCGGGTCAACCGCGTCCGAGAGGCCGGGCCACGACACCGACATCCGCCGGCCGTCGCCGGCCTCGGTGCTGCCGCACACGAGCGTCAGCCGCTCACCGGGCTTGAGCTCGACGCGGTCGTCGGTGAGCGCGCCGATGCGCAGCTTGGGGCCGGGCAGGTCCTGAAGGATCGCCACCGGACGTCCGACGGCCTCCGACGCGGCGCGGACCCGGTCGGCGTTCTCGGCGTGCAGGTCACGGTCGCCGTGGGAGAAGTTGAGGCGTGCGACATCGAGCCCTGCCTCGACCATGCGCGCCAGCGTGTCCGGATCTCGAGACGCCGGGCCGATGGTGGCGACGATCTTGGTGCGGCGCATGCCCCTCAACCTACTAAGCGCCGAGGCGTCGCTCGTTAACGGCCCGTGTGCGACCCCCCACCCGGGCGTCGGACCCCCGCGACCGACTCACCTGGTTCTAGAGCTGCAGCGTCCCGTCGGCCAGCAGCGTCTCACCGTCGGCGCTCAGCCGGCCGCCGTCACGCAGGTCGCAGATCAGGTCCCAATGCAGCGCGGAGGCGTTGGTGCCACCCGTCTCCGGATAGGAGCGCCCGAGCGCGAGGTGGACGGTTCCGGCCATCTTCTCGTCGAGCAGGATGTGGCCCGTCGCCCGGTCGATTCCGGCGTTGGTGCCGATGCCCAGCTCGCCGAGGAAGCGGGCTCCGTCATCGGTGCCCAGCGCGGCCTGCAGGTAGTCGTCGCCGCGCTCGGCGTGCGCGCTTGAGACCTCTCCATCACGGAAGGTCAGCTCCACACCGGTCACGGTGACGCCGGCCGGACCGGTCGGCACCGTGAAGCGGATCGTGCCGTGCGCCGAGCGCTCGTGGGGCCCGGTGAACACCTCGCCGCTGGGCATGTTGCGCCGGCCGTCGGAGTTGATCCAGGTGCGCCCGGCAACGCCGAGCGTCACGTCGGTCCCCTCGGCCTCGATCCGGATCTGCTCGGCGCCGGCCAGCCGGGAGACGAGCTGGGCCTGGCGGTCACTGAGGTCCCGCCAGGCCTGCGCCGCGTCGGGTCGATCGAGAAACAGTGCGCGGGTGACGAACGCCGCGTACTCGGCGGTCGCCATCCCCGCCTGCTGGGCGAGCGCCGGCGTCGGCAGCAGCGTGCCCGCCCAGCGCCGTGACATCACGATCTCCCGCAGCGGAGCCCGAGCGGCGGCGACCTCGGCGACGAGCGCGGGATCGATGTCGGCGAGCTCCGTGGTGCTCGCCGGGGCGTCGATGGTCAGCGAGGCATCGACCGCCTCGGCCAGCGCGCGGTCGATCGGGGAGAGCTCACGCCGGTGCCGGGCGCCGGCGTGGCGGTAGAAGTCGCCTCCGGTCCCGGCCGGCTCCAGGCGCATCAGCGGCCAGGCATCGCGCTTCAGGATCGCGGCGTGCAGTGCCAACCCCAGCTCCTGGGCCAGCGTCGTGGACCGCACACCGATCCGGTCACCGGGCGCCACCTGCAGGCACCAGTCGCACAGCAGCGCAGCGAACGCCTCGGGGTCAGGTCCCATGCTCATGGGACCTCCAGCTCCGGAAAGTGCTCGGCGACGTGGGTGCGCAGGGACTCCAGCACGAACGTGCGCTCGGCCGCGGACGCCATCCGGTAGCGCCCGATCAGCTCCTTCTGGCGATCGATGACCAGCCCGGAGATCGTCCAGGCGACCGCCAGGTGCTCGAACAGCATCTCGATCGCGCGCTGGCGGGCGTCCTCACGCTCCAACCCGCCGGCCAGCACGTCGGCGTAGCGGCGACGGGTCGGCGGGGTGAGCGCGCCGCGCAGCGTGAGCACGTTGCCCTCGCCATCGCGATATTCGGAGGTCTCGGCGACGAGCTTGGTGCGCTGGCGGTTGCGGCGACCCACAATCAGACCGGGGCCGCGGCCGCCTGCTCCAGCGCGGCGCGGACGTCACCGGTCACCGGATCGGCGTGGCCGGCCCAAACCGCCGAGGGATCCAGGGCCGCAAGCTTGCGGATCGAGCTGCGTGCCTGCTCGATGTCGGCGTCGAAGGCCGGGTGGGGGATCCGCGGGCCACCCTTGCGCCCGGTCTGGGGATCAAGCGTGTAGATGCAGTCCGAGACCAGCGCCAGCCGATCGGAGGCTCGGAACAGTCCGATCAGGCCCGGCGCGTGACCGGGGAGCCCGACGACCTCAAAGCCGGCCACCGAGTCGCCCTCGGCGACGGTGCCGGCCACCGTGACCGCGCCGCCGTCCCAGGCGGGGATGAGGCGGCCGAGCAGTAGGCGGCCGTGGCGGTCAAGCCGGTCCATATGCCAGTAGTCGCGAAACGCGGCGTCGGACTCGGCCGCGGCCCGCTCAGCGGGGTGGCACCACACGGGAGCGCCGAGGGCCGGTGCCGCGCCGCGGTGGTCGGCATCGGCATGACCGAGCACGACCCGGGTCACGGGACCCAGGCGGGCGCAGGCGGCCCGCAGTCCCGGCCCCATCGCCTCGATCCCGGCGTCGAACACGGTCACCCCGTCTCCGTCGCGGATGAGATAGACGTTCATCGTCTTGAACGGGAAGCCGCCGCGGACGATCCAGACGCCATCGGCGATCGGCTCGACGTCGACGCCGTGGATGGCGTTGACCGCCCGGGTACGCAGATTGGCGAACGTGGCGAGCCGGGCCTCCGCGGACGAGCCGGCCGGGGGCAGCAGGCCGAGCTGCCGCGCGATGTCGCCACTGTCGAGGTAGGCGTCGTTGTGGACGATCAGCTCGTCCTCGACCGTCGCCACATCGCAGCCCTCGATCTCGATGCGCGCCATGTTCGGCGCAAAGCCCTGAAAGCGCCCGGGGCCGGCGAATGTCCCCGTTGCCCGCCAGCGCACGGCGCTGCGGCTGCGGCTGGTGGTGACGTCGAGGATCTCGAAACGGAAGTCAGGGAAGGCGGCGAACAGTCCGGAGAAGTAGGCCCGGATCCCATCCGGAGCGATCAGCTGCTGGGCGCCGACGAAGCGGTCGATGCCGCCCGGCCTCCAGCAGGCGACGGCAGCGTCGAGATCCTGCTCGGCGAGCGCGGTGAAGTAGCGCCTGACGATGTCCGCGGTCGAGGCCATCTGAAGCGGCGGAGTCTACGCGCCACCAATATCGTGCGCCGTATGACGCGTCAGCGAGAGCTCGGCCGCGGCGAGCGGGTGCTCCCCGGACTGTGGCGGTTGCGCCTGCCCCTCCCGTGGCCGGGAGTGCCACACTGCAATGCCTGGGCGATCGCCGCCGGGTCCGGGATCGTGCTCGTCGACTGCGGCATGCACGAGCCCGGCTCGCTGGCCCAGCTCGAACGGGCCATGGACCAGGTCAACCTGCGCCTCGAGCACGTCCGGCTGCTCGTCTGCACCCACGCCCACTCCGACCACTGGGGCCAGGCGGGGCCGGTGATCGACCGCGCCGGATGCGAGCTGTGGATGCACCCCAACCACGCTCAGGCCACCCGTGGCGCGCAGGACCCCGAGGCGGCCCTGAACCGGCGCCTGGAGGTCGGACGCCAGAGCGGGGTGAGCGAGGCCGCGCTGGCCGAGTACGCCAAGGCCGCGCGGGCGTTCCCGTCCGGGATCGCCCGCATTGTCGAAGCTGATCGCGCGCTCGTCGACGGGGTGTCGATCGAAACCGACCTCGGCACCTGGACGGCGTATGAGACCCCCGGGCATGCCCCCTCCCACGTCTGCCTGTTCACGCCCGAGCAGCGGCTGCTGATCTCCGGTGACCACGTCCTGGGGCGGATCTCGCTCTACTACGACTACGGCTACAGCCCAGATCCGGTGGGGGAGTTTCTCACCTCGCTGGACCGCGTCGACGCACTCGACGCCCGCCTGGCACTGTCGGGTCACGGCAAGCCGTTCACCGACGTCCACGCCCACATCGAGGGCAACCGGCGACTGGTGGCGCAACGACTCGAGGCCGTGCTGAGCGCCGTCCGCGGGCCGGCGCGCACCGTCGTCGAGATCGTCCCCCATGTCTACACGGAGGAACTGACGGTCCGCAACGCGTCGTGGTTCTTGGCCCAGACCCTCTGTTACCTGCGTCACCTCGAGCGCCAGGGCCGGGTGCGCAGCGAATCGCGCGATGGCGCAGACCACTGGGCGGCGGTCGACTGACCGCACGGGTGATCGCTCCCCAGGAGCAACGTTGACATGAACGTGTCAAGGTTGGTACGCTACCCGCCGATGCGGATCGACCAGATCATTGAAGAGGCCACCGAGCCGATCTTCTCCTTCGAGTTCTTCCCGCCCAAGAGCGACGCCGGTGAGCGCGTGCTCGGTCTGGCGCTTGAGTCGCTGCGCCAGCTGGCCCCGGCGTTCGTGTCGGTGACCTACGGGGCCGGCGGCACCTCCCGGGAGCGCACGCTGGAGCTGACCAAGTGGATCAAGCAGGAGCTGGGCATCGAGGCGATGGCCCATCTCAGCTGCGTCGGTTCCACTCGCGAGGAGCTGAGCGCGGTGCTGGAGGACATGCACCAGGGCGGAGTCGAGAACATCCTGGCCCTCCGGGGGGACCCGCCGCGGGGTGAGGGCGACTGGAAGCCCCACCCCGGTGGCCTGAGCTACTCGACCGAGCTCGCCGGCCTCATCCGCCAGGGCTATGACACCTGCATCGGGGGGGCCTGCTTCCCAGAGGTCCACCCCGAGGCCCCTGACCTGGCCCACGACCTGCGCTTTCTCAAGGAGAAGGTCGACAGCGGCGTCTCGTTCCTGATCACGCAGCTGTTCTTCGACAACGAGCTGTACTTCAAGTTCGTCGACGAGGCCCGCGCGGCCGGGATCGAGGTCCCGATCCTCCCAGGGATCATGCCGATCACCGATCTGCGCCAGATCGAGACGATCACCGGGATGTGCGGCGCGACGATCCCGCAGCCACTGCATGAGGCGCTTGAGTGGCGCTCCCATGACCCCGATGCAGTGCTCCAGCTCGGCGTCTCCTACGCCACGTTGCAGTGCGCCGAGCTGCTGGCACGGGGCGCGCCGGGAATCCACTTCTACACGCTCAACCGCTCCCACGCGACCCGGGCGATCCTGTCGGCCCTGCAGCTGCTGCGCCCGTGGGTCACGCGAGAGGTGGTCAGGACGGCGGCGTGATCGGCAGCGCGTGGGCGAGCATCGGGCGCCCGTCGAGCTCGTAGCGCACGTCAACCTCGTCATTGCGCTTGTAGGTCCCGATCCCCCAGAAGCCCATGAACCAGGCCCAGCCGCTGAGCTTGCCGGCGACGAGCTCACGCTCGAACACGAGCTCCCCCTGGGCCACCCGGTAGTCAGAACCCAGCTCCTGACGCACACCGTTGACGTACACCTCAAACGGCTCGCCCACGCCCGGTGGCAGCGCCACCCGCCACTCCTTCATCTCGCCCCCACATCGGCGGTGATGAGCGACAGCATCTCGCAGTCAACGCGCGCCCCCCGCTCACGCAGGTAGGCGTACAGGACTCCCTCGCGGGCAAACCCGGCCGCCTGGGCGGCCCGCAGCATCGCGATGTTGCCGGGCTCGGTGAGCAGCTGCACGCGCTCCAGGCCGCCGTCGGTCAGCAACCAGCGGGCGGCGAGCCCGAGTGCCTCGCCACCGAACCCTCGCCCGCGCTCACCCAGGGCCACCCAGATGCCGAGCTGGGCACGGTCGTGGTCGGAATCCACCTCGTGGACGTCGATCTGACCGATGCAGTCATCCTCGCCGAGTCGGACGATCGTCAGCCAGACCGCCGTCCCGGCCTCTCGATCCGCAGGACCGCCCTCGACGCGACGCCCCAGCTCGGCGCCACTGGGGGGGCGGCGCAGCCCGAGTCGCACGTGCAGATCAGGGTCGTCCTGGTGGGCGATGAGCACCTCCGGGATGTCGCGCTCGGCCGCCGGCCGCAACGCCACCCGGTCGCCACGCAGCGGCGCGTTGAGATCGGGGAAGGACGGCATGTCGGGACTGGACCGTACTCTGCCTGACCGATGACCGAGATCGCGTATCGGATCCGCCGTTCAGAGCGCGCCCGCCGCGTGCGAGTGACCGTCGACACCCACGGGGTCGAGGTCGTGCTGCCGCGTCGCGCGGCCGAGCGTGAGGCGGCAGCCGCTGTCCGGGAGCTCGGTCCCTGGATCCGCCGGCGCCAGCGCGAGCTTGACCACGCCCGGGAGACCGTGGCTCAGCGGGGCGACGCCGTCCCCTACCTCGGTCGCCTGCTGCCGGTCCAGGGCGAGCCGGGCCGCCGCCGCGTTCACCTCCGCGACGGGGTGCTGCTCGCTCCGGTTGGCGCCGAGCAGGAGCCCGCCCTGGAGCGCTGGTACCGCCGCGCTGCCCGGCAGGAGATCGCCCCGCGCCTTGACCGCGCCTGCGGACTGGCCGGGAGCTCCTACACCGGCCTGACGATCCGCGGGCAGCGCACCCGGTGGGCGAGCTGCTCACGCACCGGCGCGATGAGCTTCAACTGGCGGTTGCTGCTGGCGCCCGAGCCGGTGCTCGACTATGTCGTCTGGCACGAGGTCTGTCATCTGGAGGTGATGGACCACTCCCCCCGGTTCTGGTCGCTGCTGGCGCGCTGGTGTCCGGACTACCGCGAGCACTCCCGGTGGCTGCGCCGCCACGGGCAGACGCTCGTCCTGTGAGCGCGGGTACGGCGCGGACATGCGGGCGGCCCGATGTGGGGGTCGGCCGGGGGTCGGCCAGGTCAGCCCTGCGACAGCGCTCGCCCCAGCGCCGCGTAGGCGCTCTCGCCACGGCGCGCCTCGATCACCCGCCGCCGCACGCGGCCACGGTAGGCCTCCACCGAGCCGTCGCCGCGCACGTCGACACCACCCCGGCGGCTGGCGAGAAACCGCTCGGGGCCGGCCAACTCCAGGCGCGCCACCACCCGCTCTCCGGGCTCAAAGCGCTTGAACTTGGCGTCGTATCCGGCGCCCGGCGCACCGTCGGCCAGTTCGAGGCCGCGTTCCTGCAGCGCCCGCAACGCCGGCTCGAGCGCGTCGAAGTCGTACTGCTTGACCGCGGGGCCCGCGCGGACGGTCAGCTTCCAGCCCACGCCGCGATCATCGCAGGCTCCCCGGCCTGCTCGCGGCGTGCGGGAATCTCAAAGGAGACGTCGATCGCGTTGCCGTCGCGCCGGCGCGTGATCGGACCGACCGCGAGCGCGGAGATCAGCCGCAGGATCGGGACGTTGTCGGCGAACACGACGGCGTGAAAGCGATCGATGCCGCGGGTGACGGCGGCGTCGGCGAGGCGGCCCAGCAGCTCGCCGGCCAGGCCCTGGCGCTGCCACGCGTCACCGACGACGATCGCGAACTCGGCGCTGTCAGAGCCCTGGCCGAGTCGCACGAAGCGGGCGACGGCGACGATGTCCTCGCCGTCGGGCTCGGCGACGGTGGCGACCAGCGCATAGTGATCGCAGCCGTCGATGTCGACCAGGTACCGGAGGTCGGAGGCCGTCAGCGTCGGCTTGGATCCCATGAACCGCCGGTAGACCGACTCGGGCGACAGGCGCTGATGGTGCAGCGTCAGCCGCTCGGCGTCGTCGGGGCGGATCGCGCGGATCGTGACGACACGTCCATTCGGGAGGGCACAGAGATCCACATCCCGTAAGTTACGACGCCGTAGCCAGAGCTTATGTGGGGGCGATCACGCTGCCGACATCGCTCCGCTGGGAGCATCGGTTCGGGCGGTACGCAACTGCGGGTGGCCCGGGTGGCCCGGAGCCGTGCGGCCCCGGGCGGAGTGCGCTACGAGCGCTGGGAGATCGTCACGTAGTCGAGCCCGCGGCCGCCGGTGTAGATCTGGCGCGGGCGGGCGATCTTCTGCTCGGAGTCGTCGATCATCTCCAGCCACTGGGCGATCCAGCCGCTCGTACGGCCGATCGCAAACAGGACCGGGAACATCTCGACCGGCATCCCGAGGGCCTCGTAGATCAGGCCGGAGTAGAAGTCGACGTTGGGATAGAGCTTGCGGCTGACGAAGTAGTCGTCCTCCAGCGCGATCTTCTCCAGCTCGGTGGCGATCTGCAGCAGCGGGTTCTTGCCGGTGACCTCGAACACATCATCCACGGCCTTCTTGATGATCTTGGCCCGCGGGTCGAAGTTCTTGTAGA
>JBAWFG010000280.1:0-10366 GCA_049591655.1 Solirubrobacteraceae bacterium | reverse complement strand
CCGGTCCCACAGCGTGGCGATCGCCTACGCCGCGGGAAGCCCGGTCGCCCACCGGCACTGCGCCGCCCCCGCCGGCAACCAGCCGGCCGCCTCACCCGCGGGCTCCGGCCAGCACGCACCGCTGGGCGCCACCCTCCGCATGTCCCCGGCGGGCACCCCCGCCCCGAGCATCGCCCCGACCGGCACCGGTACCAGCACCGCCCGTCGTCATCGCCGCCCCACGATCGACCGCAGCGGTGGCGCGGCACTGACGCGGCCCGCTCCCAGGCCGGTCGTGCAACCCGCTCCGGTCGCGACCCCCGTAACCACGCTGTCAACGTGGGCGCCGGGCTTCCTGGGACCCAAGGCATGGACTGGCACCGTGACCGCCAACCCGGCACTCACCGGGGCGGTGGACAACCTGTCCGGGCTGCTGTCGGACGGCAACCGGCCGCCGTCGTTCCTGATCCCGATCTACATGGAGGCGGGGCTGCGCTACAACGTCCCGTGGGAGGTCCTGGCGGCCATCAACGCGATCGAGAGCGACTACGGCCGCAACCTCAACACCTCGAGCGCCGGTGCCCTGGGCTGGATGCAGTTCGAGCCCTCGACCTGGCAGCGCTACGGGGTCGCCGTCGACGGCCACAGCGTCGCCAACCCGTACGACCCGCGTGATGCGATCTTCTCCGCCGCCCGGTACCTCGCCGCGGCCGGGGCCGCGCAGGACATCTCCCGCGCGGTCTATGCCTACAACCACGCCACCTGGTACGTGAACGAGGTGCTGTCACGTGCTCAGGCGATCGCCGGACACGTCCAGTACGAGCGGGCTGCGGTGCGTCGCGGCACGTTCTCAGTCGACTTCGCGACCGGTCTGCGCCGCCGGCCGATCGTCAGCTACCGCAGTGGCGTGCTGACTCATTACGACCGGCTGATCGCCGCAGCCAACATGGTCAGCGCCGCCGATTTTCCCTACGTCTGGGGCGGCGGCCACGAGCAGCCGGCGCGGTTCGGTCCGTTTGACTGCAGCGGCTCGGTGTCCTATGTGATCCAGCAGGCCGGCTACAAGGTCCCAACCACCGTCTCGGGCAACATCGCACTATGGAAGTTCCCGACCGGACCTGGCCAGGTCACGATCTTCTACAACCCGACCCACACATTCATGCGGATCGGCAATCGCTTCTTCGGTACCAGCGGCTTCGCCCGCCCCGGCGGCGGCGCCGGCTGGTTCAGCGTCGACAAGCTCCCCGCCGATTACCTCGCCGGCTTCCGCGAGGTGCACGTCCCCAAGCTCGGGATCAACTCATTCGCCCCCGGCTCGCTGCCGCCGGCGCCGGTGCATCGCATCCTCCACCGCTCGGGGTCCTCGCCCCGCCCGATGTCTCAGACGCTGCCGCTCTCCTCCCTGGGCTCGTTTCCACGGAGCTGACCCGCCGGCCACCGACTGCCTCCGGCTGAGCCTGCATGCGCACGACCGTTGACGCCGCCTTCAGCGGGGAGAATGGCGGTGTGACGACCTCGCCCCAGGACCGCCGCGCGCTGACGATCGCCTTTGACCGGGTCCTCCGCGTCGTCGACGGCTCCCGCATCGGCGCCACCGTGCCCGATGGGGCCCGGGAGGACGCGCACACCCACGCGCTCGGGCTGCTGGCCGCGTGCGGCGGAACATCCGACGGGCTGACCCTCGCGACGGTGGGCTATGCGGCGGAACTGCTGGGGGCGATCGCCGTCGACCTCGCGGCGCACCCGGCGGAGTCCCGGCGGCTGGTCGGCGAACTGGAGGCCCGGGCCTCGGTCCCACGGGTGGCGCTCGGGCGGGAGCTGCTGCGCGGCGGGCGGCTTGAGGAGCTCACCGTCGAAACCGCGGTGGAGGTGTCGCTCGCTCTGCTGATGGCCTTCACGGGGGCGCAGGAGGTGTCGTTGTGGACGCTCGACGGTGCCGGGGAACCGATCCAGGTCGCCCACACCGGAGCCACCTCCGGACCCGACCCCCGCGCGCCTGACACCGTCCGCACGGTCCTGGGCAGCAGGGGGCGCGCTCCGGTTGTCGCCGGAGCTGCGGTCGGGTTGCGGATCGACGCGTTGCGCCCGCCGGCCGCTGTGCTGCTCGCCCACGGGCTTGACCCCGATGCGCCTGAGCCCGGCCCGCTGCTGGCGGCTGCCGCACCGCTGTTGGCCGGGGCGCTGGACCGCCAGACCCTCCGCGACCGCGCGCAATCCCAGGAGACTGCCGGGGGCGCGGTGCAGCGTCGCCTGGCCCGGCTGCGCTTTGACCTGCACGACGGCCCCCAGCAGGATGTCCACCTGCTCGCTCAGGATCTGCGGCTGTTCCGGGACCAGCTGCGCCCGATGATCGCCGGAGACGCCGACGAGGCCCGTGTGCTCGGTCGCCTGGATGACCTCGAAGCTCAGCTGGTGGCGCTTGACGGCGATCTGCGCCGGCTCTCGACCTCGGTCCAATCACCATTTCTCACCGCCAACTCCCTCCACGACGCGCTCGGCGAGCTCGCGGGCGCCTTCGCCCAGCGGACCGGGATCACGCCCCGGACCGACTTCAGCGGCGATCTCGGTGCGCTCAGCGATTCTCAACAGATCGCGCTGCTGGCGCTCGTGCGTGAGGCGCTCAGCAACATCCGCAAGCACAGCAACGCCGAATCGGTGACGATCGCCGTCCGCACCGAACCTGACGGAATCCGGGTGGAGATCTCCGACGATGGCAGCGGATTCGACCCCGAGGCCACGCTCGTGCGCGCCGCCCGTGCCGGCCGGCTCGGGCTTGTCGGGATGCACGAGCGAGTGCGGATGCTCGGCGGCCACACCCAAATCGAGTCCCGGCCCGGCGGCCCGACGCTGATCTCCGCGATTCTTCCCGCGTGGCCAGGAGCGCAGCTCTGAGCCCGCCCGTTGCGAACGCGGGCCGCACATCGGTGTCGGCGGCCGGGCTGCGGCGCGCCGGAGACGGGATCGTCGCCGCCCTGCGCTCGCGCGGACGGGCGACCGGGCCCACCGGACCGGTGGTCGTCGCCGCGCTCGTCCTGGCGCTGATCATCGGCGTACGGCTATCGGTCGTCAACGGCAACCCGACAGGGCTGATCGAGTTCGGGCGCCAGTTTGCCGCCCACACCCATCCTCCGCCGAACGCCATCATCGAATCCCGTTTCGGCTACGACGGGCAGTTCTACTGGATCCAGGCCCAAGATCCGCTCGTGCTCCGCTCCGCCACGCTGCGCGACATCGACGCCAGCGGGCGAGGCTATGACCTGCAGCGTGTCGCCTATCCGGCCCTCGCCTACGTGCTGGCCGCCGGTCAACCGGGCGCGGTGCCGTGGACGATGCTCGCGGTCAACGTGCTGGCGCTGTTGGGGATCACGGCTGCCGTTGCCGCGTATGCGCGGCGGCGTGGCCGATCGGTCTGGTGGGGGCTGGCCGCCGGGCTGACCCCGGGGCTCGTCATGGGCACGCTGCGTGACCTCAGCGACCCGCTCGCGGTCGCTGCCATGCTCGGAGCGCTGCTCGCCTACGAGCGTGGGCGCCGGTGGTGGGGCGCGGCGTTGCTGACACTCGCCGTCCTGGCTCGCGAGCCGATGATCGTCGGTGTGGTGGCGGTCGGGATCGACATCCTCGCCGGGCTGTGGCGGGCGCGGCGCGATCCCGCGGCCCGGGCCGCGCTCGTCAGATCGTGGCCGGTCGTCTTCGCTCCGGTGGCCGCATTCATCGGCTGGCAGATCTACACCAGGGGGCTCATCGTTCCGCCTGCTCCGACGCATGCCGCGGCGGCCGTGACCCATGCTGCCCGCGCGACCCATGCGGTGGCCGGCAGTGACACGCTGGCGCTGCCGCCGTTCAGCGACTTCGTCACGGAGATCCGACGCTCGCTCACCAACGACGCCGCTGGTCCGGCGGCGTGGGAGCTGGCCTACGTCGCCTTGTTGGGACTCGGTGCGGTCTCCGCGGTCTGGCTGCTGCGACGTGGACTGCGCGCCGCAACGATCACCGCCGTGCTCAGCGCAGCAGTGCTGACCGTGATCTTCCTCGGCGATCAGTGGGGCGTTTCCCGTTATGGGGCGCCGCTGTTCGGCGCTCTGCTCATCGCCGGCCTCGGTCTACGGTCGCGGGCCGCACTCGGGCTGTGCGCCGCCGCCGCGGCGCTCACCCTGCTGGTGCCGCTGGTCATCCCCGGAGGGTGACGGCGACTCAGGCGATGCCGTGCTCCAGGGCGTAGCGAACCGCGCCCGCTCGGTTGACGACGCCCAGCTTGCGATAGATGTTGGTCAGGTGGAACTTGATCGTGTGCTCGCTGATCCACAGGTCGCGGCTGATCGCCGCCGTGGTCATACCGGACGCGACCGCCGACAGGATCGAGCGCTCACGGTCGGTCAGCGACGGAGCCGGCGGCACGTCGGGGTCGGCCGGGCGCGCCGGGGCGCTGGCCGGAGCGTGGAATACCGCACCGCTCGCCGCCTGGCGCAGCACCGACGCGATATCGACGGTGTGGGCGCTCTTGAGCACGTAGGCGCTGGCGCCCGCGTGCAGGGCGGCGTCGATCGTCGGACGGTCATCGCAGGCCGACAGGACGATCGCCTTGGTGGCGGGGTAGCGCTCGCGGATCATCTCGATCATCTCCGTCCCCGACACACCGGGCATGCGGAGATCCATCAGGACGATGTCGGGCCGGCGGCGCTCGATCAGCTGGGTCAGCTCCGGGCCCGAGTGCGCCTCACCGACGACATCCATGTCATCCAGGTCCTCGATGGTGCGCCGGATGCCCGCGATGATGAGCGGATGATCGTCGGCGATGAGGACCTTGAGCTGCGTCGCTGCCGGCTCGCCGGCGGAGGTGTAGACGTGCTGGGCGAGTGCTGACATATGCGTGGTCTCCGGTCGGGGCGGGCTGGCCTGACACACACGTTGTCGGCGCACGGGCACGATTGCTTTAACCCGGCGCGCAAAACGCCGGGCCCCCGGGGGACCTCTGCGGGCGGCAAACGCCGCTGTGCGGACTTAGCCGGTCGCCAACGGCAGCAGAACGCCGAGCGTGGCGACGACCACGCAGATGGGCAATGCGACGCGGTGACGGCGCTCGAGTCCGACCAGCAGCAGGCAGGCGAACATCGGGGCGCTGAGTCGGGTATAGCTCCACGCATAGCCGAACGTCAGCACGAGCAGGGTCAGACCGAACAGCAGCGCGGCGATCGCCGGGGCACTGCGCTGGGTGCGGACCATCGCCGCGGCAACGCCGAGCCCGACCACCATGAGCCCCAGGTACATGAGATCCCAGGCGCCGTGAATCGCCGAGTCGTTGTGCATCGCATGACCTGCCTCAGTGATGATGCCGGTGAACGGCGCCGCGAACGCGGTCCCGGGAGCCGACGTCGAACCGCCGACGCGGGCCGCGATGTAGACCTGCCAGGCGCCGAACGCCAGTACCGGCACGACCGCGGTCGGCCACAGCGCCGCCCAGGCGCGCCGGACCCGGTCCGGAGCCGACGGGCGCCGGGCATCAAGGGCGACCTGGATCACGATCGCCGCCACGGCGAGCATCATCGGCTCACGGGCGAGCACGGCGAGCGTCAGCAGGGCCGCAGCTGGGCGAGGGCGGCCGTGGCGCCAGGCGATCATGCCGCCGAGCATCGCGGTGACGGCCAGCGCATCGCTGAAGTCGCCCAGCACCGCGAAGCCGAACCCCGGGAGCAGCCCCAGCGCCAGCCCCCACCAGCCCGACCATCCGCGCCGTCGCGCGTACACGCCGAAGGCCAGCGTCGCGCCCAGGACGACGCCGATGTTGACCGCGAGCAGGCTCCAGGGGAGGAGACCGGCGTGCCCGGCGGCGAGCAGGTAGGCGAGCGCGGGATAGGCCACCCGCTGCAGCCGGAAGGTCTGGGTCGCGAATGCCGCCAGCGTGTGGCCGCGCAGGATCAGCGGATCGTGGGCGAACACCCAGAAGTACTGGCCGTCATTGCCAGCGTGGGTGTCGATGATGGCGCCGTGCGGGGGCCGGATGGCGGCGACGAAATCGTGACCGAAGCGCACGAACCCGGTCAGGTTGCCGTGAAAGCCGGCCACGCCGGAACCGACCAGGAGCGCCAGCAACAGTCCCATGATGAGCACCGGACCGACCCCATCGGTCCCGTGCAGCCAACTCCCCCGGGTGTGGCTCGCCGTCGGAGGCGACGCAGGGTGCAGAGTGGCGGACATGCCATAGGCGCTATCGACCCACCCGGGCACCGGCTCGCCCGACCTTGGTCTAGCGCCGACCTGCCCGATGCTCCAGGGCCCCGCTCATGACCGCCCTGGAGATCCTCTCCGAGCGCCAACAGGAGCAGGCGCCCCCCGCGCCCGCGCCCCAACGCGCGAAGCTGATGAAGGCGGTCCTGGTCCGGGAGAGCTTCAGCGATCCCGACTGGATCTTCGAGCGTAAGCTCGACGGAGTCCGGTGCCTGGCCGTGCGCGACGACGGCCCGGTGCGAATGCTGTCCCGCAACGACCTGGATCTGGCGCGGCGTTATCCCGAGGTCCGACAGGCACTCGGCGACGCCGGCGCGCGGCGATTCGCCGTCGACGGGGAGATCGTCGCCTTCGCGGGGGGCCGGATGAGCTTCGCGGCCCTCGCCCAGCGGAGCCGGCGGCCGGTACCGGTGTTCTTCTACGTGTTCGACGTGCTGTGGCTCGACGGTCACGACGTCCGCGATCTGGAGCTGCGGACCCGCAAGCGCCTGCTGCGCCGTGCGCTGAACTTCGCAGAGCCGCTTCGGCTCGCCACGCACCGCAACGGGGACGGTGAAGCGATGTTCGCTGATGCGTGCCGGCACGGCTGGGAGGGGATCGTTGCCAAGCGGGCGGCGAGCCCGTACCGGGATGCGCGCTCGCGGGACTGGCGCAAGATCAAATGCGAGGCCGGCCAGGAGCTGGTGATCGGCGGCTTCACCGCGCCAAGAGGTTCGCGGACCGAGTTCGGGGCGCTGCTGGTCGGCTACTTCGAGGGTGGAGAACTGCGCTACGCCGGGAAGGTGGGGACCGGCTTTGACACCGACACGCTGCGGTCACTGGGTGCCGGACTGCGGTCGCGGCGCCGCGACGACTCGCCGTTCGCCGATCCCGACACGATCCGCGAGCGCGGTGTCACCTGGGTGGACCCCGAGCTCGTCGCGCAGGTGGGGTTCAGCGAGTGGACCACGGCCGGGCGGCTGCGCCACCCCCGTTTTCAAGGGCTGCGTGATGACAAACCCGCCACCGATGTGGTGCGTGAGCAATGACCGAGACGATCTCCGTGGGACGCCGCCGGGTGGTCATCAGCCATCCCGACAAGCTGCTGTTCGCCGACCCGCCGATCACCAAGCGGCGCCTGGCCGAGCACTACCAACAGGTCGCGCCGGCGATGCTGCCCCACGTCCGCGACCGGCCGCTCGCGCTCCAGGCGTTTCCCAATGGGATCGAGCAGCCGGGCTTCTTCCTCAAATCGGTCCCCCGCTACTACCCGGACTGGATCGCCACCGCGACCGTGCCCAAGCGCGGCGGCACGCTCACCCAGGCGCTCGCCGGCGACGCGGCGACGCTCGTCTATCTCGCCGGCCAGAACGTCGTCACGCCCCACATCTGGCTCTCGCGCGCCGACCGCCCGCAGCAGCCCGACCGCCTGATCATCGACCTCGACCCCTCCCCCGGCGTGACGTTCTCCGACGTTCGCGCCGCCGCCCGCGACGCCGGGGACCGGCTGCGCGACGCCGGACTGGCCACGTTTGCGATGGTCACCGGGTCTCGCGGGATCCACGTCGTCTGTCCCCTGCGCCGCGGGCCATCGTTCTCAGAGGTTCATCGGTTCGCCCGAGTGATCGCCGAGGGCATGGTCGCCGAAGACGAGCGGCGCCTGACGCTGGAGTGGCATCGCGCCGAGCGAGGGCAGCGCATCTACCTCGACGTCAACCGCATCAACTACGCCCAGCATGCGGTCGCGCCCTACGCGGTGCGCCCGCTGCCGAGGGCACCGGTGGCAATGCCGATCGCCTGGGAGGAGCTGTCAGACGCGCGGCTGGCGCCCGACCGGTGGACGATCGCCGACGCCGCCGCGCGGGTGCGCAGCGAGGGCGACGCCTGGAAGGGGATCGGACGGCGGGCGCGGGCGCTTCCGCAGTCCTGATCTACGGTGTGCACCCAGAATGCTGATCGCCGTCACCAACCACGCCGCCGAGCGCTTCCGCCAGCGTGTGCGCGGAACGCTCGACGAGCGGGCCGAGATCATGACCCGGGTGGCGCGGGCCCACGCCGCCGGCCGCGTAACCCCCGGAGAGCGCGGCGCGCTGCTCGTTCGCGATGTCGACCGGCCCGGGCTCGTCTACGTGTGCCGGCCCGAGCGCGACGAGCTGGTCGTCACCACCCTGTGGGAGGAGGGCGAGGATGCCGCGGTCCCGCGGCGATTCACCGACGCCCTGCGCCGCGACGATCATCGGCTGCGCTGAGCCGCGCGCACGCGACGCCCCTGGCGCCCGGTCGGGGAGCCACTAGCCTGATCGCCATGGCTGAACTTCTGACTCGCCCGCTCGGCAACTCGGGGTTGCAGACCTCGATCGTCGGCCTGGGCGCCAACAACTTCGGGCGTCGGATCGACATCGACGCCACCCGCGCAGTCGTCGACGCCGCCCTGGACGAGGGTGTCACCTTCATCGACACCGCCGACATCTACGGCAACGGAGCCAGCGAGGAGTTCCTGGGCGAGGTCCTGCAGGGCCGCCGTGACCAGGTCGTGCTGGCGACGAAGTTCGGGATGGATATGGGCGACGGGCGTGGACCCCGGGGCGCGCGCGCCTACATCGAGCACGCGGTCGACGCCTCGCTGCGGCGGCTGCGCACCGACGTGATCGACTTCTACTGGTATCACCGCCCCGACGGAGTGACCCCGATCGTCGAGACGCTCGAGGTCCTCCATGAGCTCATCCAGGCGGGCAAGGTCCGCTCGATCGGCGCCTCCAACTTCGATGCCGCGCAGCTGCGCGACGCATCCGCGGCGGCCGTCGAGCACGGGTTCACCCCGTTCACCGCGGTCCAGAACGAGTACAGCCTGCTCGTACGGGACGCCGAGCGCGACGTGCTGCCCGCCTGCGAGGAGCTCGGCATCGGCTTCGTGCCGTTCTTCCCGCTCGCCTCCGGGCTGCTCACCGGCAAGTACCGCCCAGGCCAGGATGGCCCCGCCGGCGCGCGGCTGTCCGGCCGCGACGAGATCGCCACCGAGCAGCAGTTCCGGCTCGTCGCCGCCCTTGAGGACTACGCCTCCGAGCGCGGGGTGACGCTCACCGACGTGGCGATTGGCGCGCTGCTGGCCCGCCCCGTCGTCTCGTCGGTGATCGCCGGAGCCACCAAGCCCGAGCAGGTGCGCTCCAACGCCGCCGCCGCACACTGGCGCCCCAGCGAGGACGATCTCACCGCGCTGGCCGAGGTGCTCTCCGGCGCCGAGGTGTAGGACGAGAGATGCGCCGCGGCTGGCTGCGCTGGGGGCTGCCGTTCGCGGTGGCGATTGCGTTTCTGGTGGCATTGATCGCGTTCGTCAACGCGCACAACACCGACAGTCTGGCGGTACAGAGCCCCGCGGCGACCGCCCGGGCCGAGCGCGAGGCGGCGATCGTCACCGCCCAGGATCAGGCGCCCCACGTTGTCACGTCCGTCCCACGAGCCGGCGCGCGGGCACAGATGCTGCATGTCGTTGAAGCCGTGATGACCCGGCTGATCAACACCGGCTTCGTCGCCGGGTCGCTGCAGCGGGCATCGTGCCGGCCGGCCGGGCGCCGGGCAGCGCGGGAGGGCTTCAGCTGCACGGTGGTCGCCAACGGTCAGGGCTATCGCTTTCTCGGCGTCGTCGACACCGCCGCTCATCGGATCACCTACTGCAAGCACGACGAGCCGCCGGTGCCCGGCGAGGACATTCCGGTCAGCCGTCGGTGCAGCGTCTGACGGGCTGGCAGCCCGCCGCCTGCGGGCCGAGCCGCTGAGCCGTCACCGCCAGGCGACGCTGCCAGGGGCCCTGGAGTGGGGTGAGAAGCGCACCGACAGGATCCGCGCACCGCGTCGCACCGAGAACCCGACGCAGCCCGACCGGGTCTCGCCGGCTCCGATCAGGCTCTCAAAGTCGGTCAGCGGAGTCTCGCAGCGGCCCCGACGGACGTACAGCGGCGCCGCGGGGCCGGCCGACGTCGTCAGCGAGACATCTCCCGACGCCGTGCTGTCGTAGGTCGCGCCCGCGTCATTGTGGATCGTCAGCGCCACACCGACCGGCCGGGTGCCGGGCGGCAGGGCCGCGGCATTGCCGGGCAGAGCGAGCACCGCTCCGATCGTCACCGAGAGCGTCGAGCCGCCGGCGTGGACGCGGCGCGTGGCGCCGATCGGGGCGCCCGCGGGCCGGGCC
>JBAWFG010000279.1:0-7785 GCA_049591655.1 Solirubrobacteraceae bacterium | reverse complement strand
GGTTCTTCAGCCGCCGGAGCCTCCTCAGCCATTGGCGTCTCGGCCGGTTCGGGAGCCTCAGCAGGCTCCGGAGTCTCGGTCTCCTCCGCAGCGGCGGTGGGCTCCTCCGGGACGCTCGCGTCCGCTGCCTCGTTGCGCTGCTCGTCCTCGGGATGCTCTGCGTCGCTCACTGCGAAATCTCCATCGGTTGCGGCTGCTGGGCGGCGTGCGGATGCTCGGGGCCGGCGTAGACCTTGAGCTTGGTGATCTGCTTACGCGCCAACCGGTTGCGGGGCAGCATGCCCTTGACGGCGATTCGGATGACCTCTTCAGGGCGGCGGTCAAGCATCTCCTGCAGCGAGCGAGACTTCAGGCCACCCGGATATCCCGAGTGCCGGTAGTAGCGCTTGGCGGCGAGCTTGTTGCCGGTCACGTGAATCTTCTCCGCATTTATGACGACGACGAAATCGCCGGTATCGATGTGCGGCGTGTAGGTCGGCTTGCGCTTACCGCGCAGGGCGTCGGCGATCTGGGTCGCCAGCCGTCCCAGGGTCTGGCCCGAGGCGTCAACGACGAGCCAGTTGCGCTCGCGATCAGTGGGTTTGGCTACGTAGGTCTTCATGGCATGCACGAGTTGCGCGCTGAGGTGGCGCAACCGATCGTCGATGATAGTCAATCCCCGCGGGAACTCGTTCTGCGGGGACCGGCGCCGGGACTGAAGGTAGCGCACCCCCGTCGGCGACGGCTGGTCAGTGCCCCTCCCCGGCCGTTATGACCGCGGCCTAATCTCTCTGGCGTGCCCTCGATGCTGACGCTTCGCCGCCTCGGCTATCGCTTTGCCTATCGGGGCCTGCAGCTGCTCTGGTTCCTCACCCGCCCGGACAAGCACGGGGTCAAATGTCTGGTCTGCGACCGCCGGCGGGTGCTGCTCGTCCGGCACACGTACGGGCCGCGGGCGTGGGATATCCCGGGAGGCTCGATGAAGCGCAACGAGTCTCCCCTGTCGGCCGCCCAGCGGGAGATGAGCGAGGAGCTCGGGCTCGACGGGGCCGACTGGACGCCGATCGGCGCGGTGAACGGCAACGTCGCCCATCGCCGGGACACCATCCACTGCTTCACCGTCGAGCTGTCAGAGCCCGCGTTGCGGATCGACCGTGTCGAACTGGCCAGCGTCGAGTGGTTTGACCGCGAAGCGCTGCCCGATGACCTCGGCCCCTACGTGGCCCCCATCCTCGCCCGAGCCCCGGCCCGGCCCACCTAAGGCGGGCGGGGACTCACTCCCACTCGATGGTCCCGGGCGGCTTGCTCGTGATGTCGAGCACGACACGTCCCACCGGGCGGATCTCGTTGATCATCCGGCTGGCGATCTGCTCGAGCAGGTCGTAGGGGAGCCGGGCCCAGTCGGCGGTCATCGCGTCGTCACTGGTGACGGCGCGGATCGCGATCACGTTTCCGTAGGTCCGCTCGTCGCCCTGGACCCCGACGGTGCGGATATCCGGCAGCACACAGAAGGACTGCCACAGGTCCCGGTATAGACCGGCCCTGCGGATCTCGTTCTGAAGGATCGCGTCGGCCTCGCGCAGAATGTCCAGGCGCTCACGGGTCGCCTCGCCGCCGACGATGCGGATCGCAAGGCCGGGGCCGGGGAAGGGCTGGCGCCAGACGAGCCGTTCGGGCAACCCGAGTTCGGCTCCGACCGCGCGGACCTCATCCTTGAACAGGGCCCGCAGCGGCTCGACGAGCTTGAACTCCAGGTCCTCGGGCAGGCCGCCGACGTTGTGGTGGGACTTGATCGTCGCCGCACCCGTTCCCCCGCCGGACTCGATCACGTCGGAGTACAGCGTCCCCTGGACGAGGAACTCGACGTCCTCGAGCCGCGCCGCCTCCTCCTCGAAGACGCGGATGAACTCGGCGCCGATCAGCTTGCGCTTGCGCTCGGGGTCCGAGACGCCGCGCAGGCGCTCCAGGAAGCGGTCCGCAGCGTCGACGGCGACGAGCGGCACCTTGAAGTGGTCACGGAAGGCGGCGACGACCTGCTCGCCCTCGTTCTTGCGCATCAGCCCGTGGTCGACGAACACGCAGGTCAGCCGGTCGCCGATGGCGCGGTGCACGAGCAGCGCGGCGACGCTCGAGTCAACGCCGCCCGACAGACCGCAGATCGCCCTGCCGTGCTCCCCGACCTGGGCCTGTATCCGCGCGATCTGGTCCTCGATCACCGACGCGGCGCTCCAGCCCAGGTCGCAGCCGCACACGTCGGAGAGGAAATTGGTCAGCACCTTCTGCCCGTAGGGGGTGTGGACCACCTCGGGGTGAAACTGGATCCCATAGATCGAGCGTTCATTTGACTCAAACGCCGCCACCGGCGATGCCGTCGAGGAGGCGAGCGGCGTGAATCCCGGCGGGGCGGAGAAGACGGTGTCCCGGTGTGACATCCAGCAGGTCTGCTCGTCGGGGGTGTCGGCGAGCAGACGACCATGCTCGGCCACGGTGAGGGCCGAACGGCCAAACTCGCCGACCTCTGCCCCCTCGACCTTGCCGCCGAGCCCGAGCGCGATCAGCTGCATGCCGTAACAGATGCCGAGCACCGGAACGCCGAGCTCCAGCAGCGCCGGCTCCAGCGGCGGGGCGCCGTCGGCATATACCGACGCCGGGCCGCCGGACAGGATCACGCCCTTGGGTTTGCGACGAGCCACCTCGGCGGCGCCGACGTGGTAGGGCAGCAGCTCGGAGAACACCCCGCACTCACGCACGCGACGCGCGATCAGCTGCGAGTACTGCCCGCCGTAGTCGAGCACCACCACCTCGTCGGTGGCGGCGCGCACGTCCTCGAGACCGTCGTCGATCGGCGCGCCGCGGACCTCACCGGACTCCTCGAGAGTCTGGAGTGCCGCGGCAGCCGACGACTGGCTAATCGGCGACACCCACGGCGGCCGCGCGACCGCCAGCGCCCATCCCGACGCCCTGCTCACGCTGGAGGTGCTTGCCCTCCGTCTGCAGCGCGGGCGCGACCATCAGCTCGGCACGGTTGAACTCGGCGATGTCCCGGTACCCGCACGTGGCCATCGACGTGCACAGCCCGCCCATCAGGTTGAACGTGCCGTCGTTCTCACGCGCCGGTCCCTTGATGATCTCCTCGAGCGTGCCGTTCTGGGTGGTCGAGACCCGCGTTCCGCGGGGAAGTGTGGGATGGAACGTCGCCATCCCCCAGTTGTAGCCGCGGCCGGGCGCCTCGTAGGCGCGCGCCAGCGCCGAGCCGAGCATCACCGCATCGGCGCCGCAGGCGACCGCCTTGGCGATGTCGCCGCCGTTGCGCATGCCGCCGTCGGCGATGACCTTGACGTAGTCGCCGGTCTCCAGCATGTGCTGGGACCGGGCGGCTGCGACGTCGGCAATCGCCGTCGCCTGGGGCACACCGATCCCGAGCACTCCGCGGGTCGTGCAGATCGCGCCCGGACCGACACCGACGAGCACACCGGCGGCGCCGGTGCGCATCAGGTGCAGACCCGTGTGGTAGGAGGCACAGCCGCCGACCACGACGGGGATCGGCGCGAGCTCACGGATGAACTCCTTGAGGTTGAGCGGCGGCCGGCTCTCGTCACGCGAGACGTGCTCGGCGGAGACCACCGTGCCCTGGATGACGAGGATGTCCAATCCCGCCTCGAGCGCCGTCTCGTAGTGCGTGCGCACCTTCTGCGGAGTGAGCGACGCGGCCGCGACGACGCCATGGGCCTTGATCTCCTGGATGCGGCGGGCGATCAGCTCCGGCTTGACCGGCTCGGAGTAGATGTCCTGCATCTCCCGGGTGGCGATGTCACGCGAGAAGCTGGCGATCCGCTCGAGCTGCTCCTCGGGATCCTCATAGCGGCAGTAGATGCCCTCGAGGTTCAGGACCGCGAGGCCGCCCAGCTTGCCGAGCAGGCCGGCGGTGTCGGGTGAGACGACGCCGTCGAGCGCCGCCGCGAGCAGCGGCAGATCGAACCGGTAGGGGCCGAGCGTCCACGAGATGTCGACGTCGTCGGGGTCACGGGTACGGCGTGAAGGGACGATCGCGATGTCGTCGAAACCATAAGCGCGGCGGGCCTTCTTTCCGCGGCCGATCTCTACTTCCATATACGCATCCTAGAACTCGCGGCGGACGATTCGAGCGGTCGGCTGGCGGCAGCCGCCGAGCCATCGATCGTAGCAGTGGGCCGGACCGGAAAAGCGCCCTGAGAGATCCGGTTTTTACCCCAGGATGCGGCATCATCGCGCGGCGGGATGCGCCGTCACCTGGCCGAAGGACGCAGCCTCCCCCATCACGCTCCCCCGACCGGACGAGGGCGTGCACCGGCCGTTCAGCCGATCTCCGCGCCCTCCCGCAGACGCTCGCACTCGACCTCGCCCAGAAGCCGGTCGACGCGCGCCGAATCGAGGATCCCGGCGCCGAAGTGCTGCGTTGACTCCGCGCCGCACGCAACCCCGAATCGCAGGCACTCCTCGGGGTCTCGCTCGGCATAGCGAGCCGCCACGTAACCGGCCAGGAACGCATCGCCGGAGCCGACCGCCGAACGCGCCTCCTGCTCCTCGACGCGCACCCGGAACAGCGCCGGGGCGCCCGCGACATAGATGCGCGCATAGCAGCCGTCCGAGACGGTCATGATCGCCTCCCGCGCTCCCTGGCGGGTCATCTCGGCCACCGCCTGGGCGCGGTCGTCGGAATCGTTGAACTCATGGCCGACCAGTTCCTCGGCCTCGAGTTCATTGGGGGAAACAAGGTCCGGCTCGGCGCGCATCGACAGTCGCAGCGGCTCACCGTCGGTGTCGATCATGGTCGTCACGCCGAGGCGGCGGACATCACGGATCAGCGTGTAGTACACGTCGGGCTCCACGCCCCGCGGCAGGCTGCCCGCGAACACACAGATGCTCGCCCCCTGGGCCAGGTAGAGCAGCTTCTCGTGGAACAGTTCCATCTCCTTGACCGACACCGCGGGCCCGCGCTCGTTGATCTCGGTCTGCAGGCCAGTGGTCGGGTCGAGCACGGCCGTGTTGGTCCGCGACTCGTCGCTGATCCGGACGAAGTCGTTGAGGATCGACTCGTCGTTGAGCGCCTCCACGATCCGGCTCCCGGTCGGGCCGCCGGCCAGGCCGGTGACGATCACGGGCTGCCCGAGGCGCTTGATCGCCCGGGCGATGTTGACGCCCTTCCCGCCCGGCATCGTTGTCTGGTCGACCGTCCGGTGCCGGCGCCCGGGCGTGAAGCTCGGGACCTCCAGGGTCTTGTCCATCGCGGCATTGAGCGTGACGGTGATGATCATGCTGCCTCCAGTTCCGCTCCCGGTCGACGGGGTCGCCGCCGCCGGCGTGCGTCCCGCCAGAGAAATGCGCCGAGCCCGATGAGCACCACGATCACCAGCAGCGTGAGCGGGTGGGTGATGAATCGCACGGCGAGCGTCAGGCCGCTCACCGCGTCAAGCCGCCGGCTGGTGACGAGCGGGATCCGGGCCAGGACCTGCCCTCCATCCATCACGGCGGCGGTCCCGACCACCGCCTGCGCCGGCAGCGGTCCCACCAGCTGGTGGGGCACACGCAGCCGAAGGGTCAGCCGGGCGCCCCGCGGCACCACCTCGGTGAGACCACCGGCGGCGAGCAGCGGCACCCGCAGCCCCGGCTGATCCTGGACCGGGGACCGCGTCAGCGTCTCCCCGCGCCGGACCGGGTGCACCATCGTGAAGGTGCTGAACCCATAATCGAGCAGCGCCAGGGTGTTGGCGTCGCGCGATTCCAGTGAGTCGGTGCCGGTGACCGCGCTGATCAGCCGCATGCCGTTCTTGTGCCCGGACGCGACGAGCACGTAGCCGGCCGCGCTCGTGTGACCGGTCTTGACCCCGTCGATCCAGGGGTAGCGGCCGACGAGGTCGTTGCGGTTGGTGACGTCGCGCACCATCCGCCCAGTGCGGAGCACTGCGGCGCGCAGGCCGACGATCCGGGCGAAGAAGCGCGAGTGCGCCCGGTCGTACTCGGCAAGCCGCGTGAGGTCGGCGGCGCTTGAGTAGTTGCCAGGCGTGTCGAGACCGCTGGGAGTCGAGTAATGAGTGTCGGTGAGTCCGAGCTTGCGCGCCTCGGCATTCATCATCGCCACGAAGGTCGCGACCGATCCCTGCCCGACGTTGTAGGCGAGATCCTCAGCGGCGTCGTCGGCACTGGGCAGCATCAGCGCCAGCAGCAGGTCGCGCACGTTCATGCGCTCCCCCGGCACGAGCCCGATCTGCGAGTCGGCCCCGGCCGCGTAGTAATCGTTCTGGGTGAAGACCGTGCTCAGCGAATGAACGTGCTGGAGTGTGATCAAAGCGGTCATCAACTTGGTGGCCGAGGCGATCGGGACCCGGCGGTGCGGGTTGATCCCGGACAGCAACTGGCCGGTCTGCGGCGCGTACAGGGCGGCAGCGGCGACCGACAGGCGCGGGGCGGACTGTGCCGCGGCGCCGGCCGGCAGCATCGCCAGCAGTCCCGCGCCGCACACCGCCAGCGCCACCAGGTGCGCAGCGAGGCGGCGCCTCACCGTCTGAGCCTCAGCCGCTGCCCGGTCTGCAGGCTGTTGGGCGAGTTGGCCAGCGATGGGTTGAGCGTGGTGATCTGGGAGACCGGCACCCCGGTGCGGGCCGCGATCGCGCTCAGCGTGTCGCCGGCCCGGACGACGTAGATGCGCTGCAGGCGATGGTGGCCGGAGCGCCCCCCGCGGCGGGTGTTGACGACGGCGGCTGTCGTGGAGTTGGAGATCATGGCGTGGTGAGCGAATGCGGAATGCACGAGCAGATAGACCCCCACGGCGACCGCCACAAGAGCGATCGGCGCCAGGAAGCGCGCACCTTTTCCCACCATGCAACGGCGATCATACTGGTGCGCGCCGACCACACCGGACGGTTGACCGACGGTCGGCCACCGCCCTCAGTGGGCGCTGTCTACGGCAGAGGCTGGCGTCAGGCGTACAGGTCCCAGATCAGCTCGCGCAGCTTGGCTGCCGCGTCTCGAGCGTACACATCCGGGGCAGGCGAGCCGCCGCCGGGCGGCCGGGCGGCGCGAGCATCGTCGCTCTCGTGGGCATAGACGATCGCTCGTGAGGCCGACACGAGCCCGCCGGCGCGGCCCGGCGTAAACGCCGCCGCCAGCCCACGGCCGCTGCCTCCCTGAGGGCCGATCCCCGGCAGTAGACACACCGCATGCGGCATGAGCGCCCGCAGGGCCTCAAGCCGCTCGGGCGCCGTGGCTCCGGTGACCGCACCGACGTCCGACAGGCCCGATCGCCCGACGCCGGGGGCGCCGAGCTCGGCCACGAGCCGGGCGATCGCCTCGGAGACCGATCCACCGCCGGCGACCTCCAGATCCTGCACATCAGCGGCGCCGGGATTGGAGGTGCGGACGAGCACGAGCACGCCCGAGCCACAGGCACGGGCCGCGTCCACCATCGGGGCAAGCGCGTCGCGGCCGAGCAGCGGGTTGACGGTGAGCAGGTCGGCGCCGAGCCCGTCCACGTCACCGAACGGGGTCTCGGTGTGGCCGAAGAAGGCCTGCGCGTAGGCGCGGGCCGAGATGTCGATGTCGCCGCGCTTGGCGTCGGCAATGACGATCAGGCCGCGTTGTGCCGCATCGCCGACGACCTCCCGCAGCGCCGCCCACCCCGGAGCACCGAGGCGCTCGAAGCAGGCGACCTGGGGCTTGACCGCCACACACTGCTCGGCGGCCGCGTCGAGCACGAGCCGGCAATGGGCGGCCACCGCGCGGGCGGCGCGCTCAGCCGGTCCGCCGCCGGCCCCGTCCGCAAGCTGCAGC
>JBAWFG010000278.1:0-5602 GCA_049591655.1 Solirubrobacteraceae bacterium | reverse complement strand
GGTGGAAGGTGACCCCGGCGCCGGACGGCCGCGGCGCGCGCACCCCCTCGCGCCCGCCCACCTCGCCGCGGTCACGCTGGTGGATCGCGGCGGTCGTCGTCGGCCTGCTCGCGCTCAACTACTGGCTCTCGTCGCTGGCGTTCAAGCCCAACGCCCCGGTCAAGATTCCCTACTCCCCCACGTTCCTGTCCCAGATCGACTCAAAGAACGTCCAGTCGGTCAACACCAAGAACGGCGCGGTCACCGGAACGCTGAAGACCGCTATCCGCTATCCGGCCAACGACACCACCCAGACGCCGTCGGTCAACTTCACCACCCAGATCCCGTCGTTTGCCAACGGCTCGGCCCTGGAGACCAAGCTCGTGAACAGTGGTGCGACGATCAACGCCCAGAACCCCAGCACCGGGGCCTCGCTGGCCCAGAGCCTGATCTTCGGCTTCGGGCCCACCCTGCTGTTCATCGCCCTGTTCGTGTTCATCGCTCGGCGCTCGGCGGCCGGCGGCGGGGCCGGCGGGCTGATGTCCTTCGGCCGCTCGCGGGCGCGGCGGGTGGAAGCCTCCGACCAGCACGTCACCTTCAACGACGTGGCCGGCATCGACGAGGCCAAGGAGGAGCTGACCGAGATCGTCGACTTCCTCAAGTCGCCGGACAAGTACCTCAAGCTCGGCGCGCGCATCCCCCGCGGCGTGCTGCTCTCGGGCCCCCCAGGGACCGGCAAGACGCTGCTGGCGCGTGCGGTGGCCGGCGAGGCGGGCGTACCGTTCTTTCAGATGTCGGCGTCGGAGTTCGTCGAGATGATCGTCGGCGTCGGCGCCTCACGCGTGCGTGACCTCTTCCACCAGGCCAAGGAGGCCGCCCCGGCGATCATCTTCATCGACGAGCTCGATGCGATCGGGCGCTCACGGGCCGGCGGCGGCCCGAACCTGTCGGGCGGTCACGACGAGCGCGAGCAGACGCTCAACCAGATCCTGACCGAGATGGACGGCTTCAGCCCGCGGGAGAGCGTGATCGTGCTCGGGGCAACCAACCGCCCGGAGGTCCTCGACCAGGCGCTGCTGCGACCCGGCCGCTTTGACCGGCGCGTCGTGGTCGTCCCACCCGACCGCGCGGGGCGCGAGGCGATCCTGCGCGTCCACACTCGCTCGGTGCCGCTCGACTCCGACGTCGATCTCGGCGCGATCGCCGCCGCGACGCCCGGAATGGTCGGCGCCGACCTCGCCAACGTCGCCAACGAGGCTGCGCTGCTTGCCGCCAAGCGCAACCACCACTCGGTCGCGCGCCAGGATCTCACCGACGCGCTGGAGCGGATCGTGCTCGGCGCGGCACGCAAGGTGATGATCTCCGAGGAGGACCGCCGCCGCACCGCCTACCACGAGGCCGGCCACGCGATCATGGGCATGCTGACGCCGGGCGCCGACCCGGTGCGCAAGGTCTCGATCATCCCCCGCGGCATGGCGCTCGGCGTCACCTTCTCGGCGCCCGATGCCGATCGCTTCAACTTCGACGAGCGCCATCTCACCGCCCAGATCAAGGTCGCGCTCGGCGGCCGGGTCGCCGAGGAGGTCGTGTTCGGCGACCTCACCACCGGCGCGGAGTCAGACATCCAGCAGCTGACCCGGATCGCCCGCGGCATGGTCGGGCGCTGGGGCATGAGCAAGGCGATCGGACCAGTGGCGGTGCTGCCCGCCGACGGCCAGAGCCCGCTGCTGCCGGGTGTCAGCGAGACCTCCCAACAGACCCAGCAGCTGGTCGACCAGGAGGTGCGGCGGATCGTCGACACCGCACACGACGAAGCCACCGAGGTGCTGCGCGCCCACCGCTCAAACCTCGACGCGCTGGTCGCCGAGCTGCTCGCCCACGAGACGCTGGACCAGAAGGAGGCCTATGAGGCCGCCGGCCTGGGCCCGGATATCGTGGAGCACGCGGCGGAGGTCGGACCGCTCGTGGAGCCCTGAGCGCCCGTCTCTACAGCGGGCGACGCCCGCCGAACCCGGCCTCCGGCGCATGCCAGAAGCCGATCGCCTCCTCCTCGTCACACAGCCAGCAGAGGTAGACCTCCTCGCCGTCACGCAGCGCCGGGAAGTCGATCAACCCCCGCTGCACGTCGCGCAGCACGATCTCGACCGCCTCCAGCTCCCCGGCGGCACGGCTGAGCTCGACAAGCGACCGCGCAATGTCGCGTCCCGGGTAGGCACCGCCGAGATCGGGGTCCAGCTCGGCCATCGCCTCACCGGCGCGGGGGCCGATCGCCACCAGCCGCGCCTGGGCGTCACGGACCCACCGCACCCGCTCGACGACCCAGCCGCGAACGGCCATCGCCTGTTGCAGGGTGTAGTGGCGCCGGTGACGCATCGGCGACGTCGCTTTAGAGATCAGTCGCCGAGGCGGGTCAGTCGCGCGAGCGCCTCGTGGCACTCGACCACGCGGCGCTTGACCGGATCGTTGTCAGGCCGGTCGTGGACGAGGTCCCAGGTCCGGTCGGCGATCTCCCGGGCGTTCTCCGGCGTCGCGCTCTCCCACAGCCGGTCGACGAGCTTGATCTCGAAGCTCTGGATCTGCTCAGCAGGATTGCCCGGCGCCATGCGCGGGAGCGGTTCCCCGGTTGCCTCCTTCCACATCCCGGTGGCGACAAGCAGCCGGTTGCGCATCTCGATCTGATCCATGGCAACCGATGATCCTACCCAGAGGCGTAAGCGGCCGGGCGCAGCCCTGAGACGGGTCAGACCCGCGGCAACTCCTGGCGCGTGGAGAGCAGCATCGCGAACGGATCGCCGTCCCGTGTCACCCGCTGAAGGACCGCCTCGGTCTCGAACGTGAGCAGTCCCGGATCACGCGCGTCGAGACATTCCTGGACCTCCTCCCAGCTCACCGGCGCCGACACCGTCGGGCGCTCCCGGGCACGCACCGAGTAGACGGTCACGGTCGTCTTGTGCTCGTCGTTCTGGCTCCAGTCGACGAGCACCTTGCCGCGGCGCAGGGTCTTGGTCATGCGGGAGACGACGAGCTCGGGCAGGCGCTGTTCCAGCAGTTCGGCGACCCGCCGGGCAAACGGCTTGGTCTGCGCATAGGTGACCGGCGTGTTGAGCGGCACGTAGAGTTGCATGCCCTTCGAGCCCGAGGTCTTGACGACGCTCTCCATGCCCAGCGCGGCGAACAGCCCGCGCAGCACGAGGGCGACCTCGGCACATTCGACAATTCCCGCCGGGGCGCCGGGATCGAGGTCGAACACGAGCATCGTCGGACGGTCGGGATGGACGGCGAGCGCCAGCGACGTGTGGAGCTCGACGTCGGCGAGGTTGGCCAGCCAGATGAGCGTCGGGCGGTCCTGGGCAAGCGTGTAATCGATCGAGCCCACGCGCGCCGTCTGCACCCACTCCGGGCGGTGTGACGGCGACTGCTTCTCATAGAAGTACGGCGCTGACACGCCGTTGGGGTAGCGCTTGAGGGTCAGCGGCCGGTCGCGCAGGTGCGGCAGGACCGCCTGGGCGGCGCGGGCGTAGTAGGCGATCAGGTCGCCCTTGGTGAAGCCGGCGGCGTCGAACAGCACCTTGTCCCAGTTGGTGAGTTTGAGCCGGCGGCCGTCGGCGAGCACCGACAGGGCGCCGTCGGGGAGTTGCTCGACCTCGTCGAACAGCGCCTCCGGGGAGTTGGCAGGAGCGTCGGTGGGGGCGGGCGCCGCGGCCGGCGACGCCCCAGCGCCGTTTTCGCGCACCACCGCGATCGCCGGCTTGTCGTCGCGCAGGCCCTTGTAGGACGGGGCCCGCATCACGCCCTCGGCCGTCCACTCCCGGAACTCGATCTCGGCGACGAGCTCAGGCTCGGTGAACACGGCATTGCGCGGGAGCTTGGGCGCCAGATCAAACGGATTCTCGTCACGGCGCAGGGGTGCCAGGCGCGCCGCCAGATCGATCAGCGTCCGTTCGGTGAAGCCGGTGCCGACCCGGCCGGCGTACCGGAGCGCGCCGTCCTCGTGATAGCCCATGAGCAGCGCGCCAATGCGGTCAGTCCGCCGCCCCTCCCCCGGCAGCCAGCCGCAGATCACCAGCTCCTGGCGGCGGGTGTGCTTGATCTTGATCCAGGCCCCGGTGCGCCGGCCCGGCTCATAGCGGGAGTCCAGTCGCTTGGCCACGATCCCCTCCAACCCCTGGGCGGAGGTGGCGTCGAGCAGGCCCTGCCCGCGGCCGGGATGCGCGGCCGGCACGCGCCACGCCGCACCGGAGAGAGCGAGCTGCTCCAGCCGATCGCGGCGCTGGGCGTAGGGCAGCGCCATCAGCGAGTGGCCGTCGAGGTAGAGCAGGTCGAAGACCGCGTAGACGACCGGCGTGCTCTTGGCCAGGCGACGGACCGCGCTCGGCGCGGTGACGTGCATCCGGCGCTGGAGGCGCTCAAAGCTCGGGCGCCCGGCCTCGTCAAAGGCGACGATCTCGCCGTCGAGCACCGCGTCGCGCATGCCGAGATCACGGAGGATGCCCCGGACCTCCGGGTAGGCGTCGGTGATCTCGTTGAGGTTGCGGCTCTCCAGCCGCAAGCGCCCCGGCCGGATGTAGGCGATCGCTCGCACGCCGTCCCATTTGACCTCGAAGGACCACTTGTCCTGGTGTGCCGGAAGGTCGCCTGAGCCGGCCAGCATCGGCACCAGGTGCTCGGGCATCGGCTCGCGGCCCGGGTCGGCGGGCGGATCCATCCGGTGGATCATCCAGTCCTTGTCCGACTCGCCACTGCGCCCGATCGGAAACAGCCCGTAGCGGCCGGAGAGCCGCTCCCCGTGAAAGGTCACCTCGACCTTGTGCTCGTCCCACAGGTGGGTCTCGAATGTTCCCTGGTCCCAGATCGTCATCGTCCCGGCGCCGTATTCGCCGGCGGGGATCTCACCGTGGAAGTCCAGGTATTGCAGCGGGTGATCCTCGGTGTGGACCGCGAGCCGGTTGTCGGCGGGATCTGGTGGGATCCCGTTGGGGATCGCCCATGAGGCGAGCACACCGTCGTGCTCCAGGCGCAGGTCCCAGTGCAGCCGGGTGGCGTGGTGTTCCTGGACGACGAACCGCGCACCTGCCGCCGGCGCGCCGTCGGCGCCGGCCGGCTCGGGCGTGGCATCGAAGTCGCGCTTGGCGCGGTAGCGGTTGAGCTTGTCGGGCGACATGGTGGTCAGGACCTGCGTAAGTAGGATTGCTCATCGGCGTCCGGCGGCCGTCCGTGGCCGGCGGCGCCCCCACTGCGTGCGCATCGTCACCTGGAACGTCAACTCGCTCAAGGCCCGCCTGCCGCGGGTGCTCGAGCTGCTGGAGGAGCATCGGCCCGACGTCGTCTGCCTGCAGGAGACCAAGGCCACCGACGAGGCGTTCCCAGCCAGCGAGCTGGCCGGGGCCGGCTACGCCTCCGTCCACCACTCCGGCGGGCGCTGGGCCGGCGTTGCGCTGCTGGCCCACGCCGGCCTGGAGATGACCGAGCCGCAGCTCAGCCTGCCGGGTGACCCCGTGCCCGAGGAGGCCCGCTGGTGTGAGGCGACGATCGCCGGGATCCGCTTCATCAGCGTCTATGCCCCCAACGGCCGGGCGCTGGACAGCCCCGAGTTCCCGCGCAAGCTGGCATTCCTCGATGCCGC
>JBAWFG010000277.1:0-14342 GCA_049591655.1 Solirubrobacteraceae bacterium | reverse complement strand
CTCGCGCGTCACGCTGATGGCGCGGGCGGGGCTGGACACCGACGCGGTCGTCGCCGCGGCCGCCGGACTCGCCGATGAGGACGGCCTGCAGCGGCTGACGCTGGCCGCTCTGGCGGCGCGACTCGGGGTCCGGACGCCATCGCTCTACGCCCATGTCGACGGGCTCGGTGAGCTCCGGGCTCGGCTCGCCGAACGCGGCGCCCGAGAGTTGGCTCGCGTGTTGAGGGACGCCGCGACCGGACGGGCCGGCGCCGACGCGCTGCAGGCGGTGGCCTGGGCCTACCGTGGCTATGCCCGCGCTCACCCCGGCACCTACGCCGCCATGCAGACCCCGTCGGCACGGCCAGAGAACGAGGCGGCGGCCCGGGAGGTCCTCGAGTTGGTGGTGGCGACGCTGCGTGGCTACCGGTTGGCGCCGGCCGTCGAGATCCACGCCGTACGCGCCGTCCGGGCGGCATTGCACGGGTTCGTGACGCTCGAGCATGAGGGGGGCTTCGCGCTGCCGGTCGATCTCGACGAGAGCTTCGGCGCCATGATTGCGATGCTGCAGGCCGGGTTAGCATCGCTGGCATGACTCCCGAATTCACGGTCACCGACAATCCCGACGCCGCGCGCTATGAGATCGCCGCCGACGGGGAGTGGGCCGGATTTGTCACCTACCGGCTCTCGCCGGGGGTGATCGCCTTCCTGCACGCCGAGGTCGACCCGGTGCGGGAGCGGCAGGGGATCGCCTCGCGCCTGGTCTCGCAGGCGCTCGACGACGCCCGCGCCCGGGGGCTGGCGGTGCGGCCGGTGTGCCCGTTCGTCGCGGCCTACATCGAGCGCAACCCGCGGTACGCCGACCTCGTGGCCTGATCGGGCCCCCCAGGCCCCCAGGCCCCCAGGCCCCCAGGCCCAGGGCCCCAGGGCCCCAGGGCCCCAGGGCCCTCAGGGCCCCCGGGGCACGCGGGCCGGACGGTCAGCCGATTCCCAGTGCGGCTCGCACCCCGTCGGCGCCGACCGGCTGGTTGTAGACCGGCGTCCCGGGTTGCTGATTGCGCCCATCGGCGAGCGAGCCCGCGTCGACCGGGTCAAACCCCATGTCGTTGATCAGTCCGGCGACGATCCGTTTGGCCTCGGGATCGTCCCCCGCCAACGGGATCGCGAGTCGGTCAGGGCTTCCGGCAGGGCGGTTCTCGTGGGCCAGTCGCTCGTAGTAGATGGTGTTGAACGCCTTGACCACCCGGGCGCCGGGCAGGGCCGCGGCGAGCATCTCGCTGGACCCGGTGTCGCCGGCGTCGAGCTCGGCGATCCGGCCGTCGCGGTCGGGGTAGTAGTTGTTGGCGTCGATCACGATCCGGCCGACGAGTTCTGCGGCGGGCAGTTCGCCGATCGCGTGCAGTGGGACGGCGACGAGCACCACGTCCCCGGACTCGGCCGCCTGCGCGGCGGTGCCGGCCCGCACGCCGGCGCCAAGCGACGCAACGAGCTCGGCCAGCGTCTGCGGCCCGCGGGAGTTGGCGATCGTCACCTCGTGGCCCGCCGCCACCAGCCGTGTCGCCGCCGCCTGGCCGATCCGTCCCGCTCCGATGATCCCGATCTGCATCGCGTCTCCTGTCGCCTGATTCATTTCACCGCCACCACACTCACTGATAGCGGCTCGCAATCTCCGGCGGCCAGCGGCGCCCCGGCCATCTGGCCACCGGCGCAGTCCTCCGCGTGCACCGGGGTCCTCGGTTTCGGCCGTATCGCGAGTCCGCCGATCCCGGCGATGACCAGCAGGCCGCCGGCGATCCCCACGGCCACGTGAAAGGCGTCCTCGGCGGCGGTTGCGGTCGCTCGCTGAGCGAAGTTGCGGTCGGCGGGCGGTACCGCGGCGGCGTCGAGCTTGCCGAACGTCCGGCGCTTGGCCTCACGCAACGCCGCCTGGCTGCTCGCCGGCAGGCGGTGGCCGAGCCGCTGGGTGAGCAGGGCGCCGTAGTAGGAGGAGACGACGGCGCCCACCGCGGCGACGGCCATCAGGCCCGCGGTGCGCGCGATCGCGTTGTTGACGGCCGAGGCGATCCCGGCGTCGGACTCGCTGGCGTCGGCGAGAACCGTGGCGGTCAGCGGTGCCACGGTCAGGGCCAGTCCGAGCGAGAGCACCAACAGCGCCGGGAGTACGTCGGTGACGAGCGACACCGTGGTCCCGTAGCGCTGCATCAGCCCGAACCCGGCGGCCACCAACAGCGGGCCGACCGTCAGGAACGGGCGGGGCCCGTAGTGGTCGGCGAGCCGGCCCATGCGAGCCGACAGCAGGAACATGACCGCGGTCGGGACCAGTCCGGTCACTCCGGACTTCAGTGCGCTCCACCCTGCCACTTCCTGCAGGTAGATCGTCACGAAGAAACCGAGCAGACCGATGCCGCCGTACATCACGAACGTCTGAGCATTGGCGACCGAGAAGTTGCGGTGGGCGAACAGCCCCAGGGGGAGCATCGGCGCCGGGGTGCGGGCCTCATGGGCGACGAACGTGGCGAGCATGATCACGCCGATGAGCAGCGCCCCCCAGACTCCCGGATCAGACCAGCCGAGCACCGGCTGCTCGATCAGCCCGAACGAGATCCCCGTCAATCCGACCGCGGCGTAGGCGGCGCCCCGCCAGTCGATGTGCGCGGTGCTCGCCTCGCCGGCACGGCCGGGGACGGCAACCCGGGCCAGCCCGAGCGCGATCAGCACCAGCGGGACGTTGATCACGAAGATCCAGCGCCACGAGGCCGTGTCGACGATCTGTCCACCGAGCAGCGGGCCGACAAGGATGCCGATGCCGCCCCACGCGGTCCATTTGCCGATCGCGCCGCCCCGCTCGTCGCGGGGGAACACGGCGACGATGATCGCCAGCGCCGATGGGGTCAGCAGCGCGCCGGAGACCCCCTGCAGGGCGCGGGCGACGATCAGGATGCCGATCGACGGCGCGACCGCGCAGAGCGCCGACCCGATCCCGAAGCCGGCCACCCCGGCGGTGAACACGCGCCGCTCGCCGAGCCGGTCGGTCAGCGACCCAGCGAGCAGGATCAGCGCGCTCAGCGTCAGCAGGTAGGAGTTGGACACCCATTGCTGGGCCGCGAATCCGCCGCCGAGATCCCTCCCGATCGCCGGCAGCGCGACGTTGACCGCCGAGGAGTCGACGGCGGCGATCGTCGAGGCCAGGATCGCCGCCACCAGAGCGAGGCGCTTGCCCGAGCCGGTGATCGGCTCAGCTCTCGCCGCCATCGCCATCGCGACTGCCATTGATCGGCAGGCGCGCTCTGAATACCGTCCGCCCGGGACGGGAATCGAGCGTCAGGCTGCCGTGATGGCGGTTGACGAGGATCCGGCGGGCGACGTCGAGGCCCAGTCCGGTGCCGCTGCCGACCTCCTTGGTGGTGAAGAACGGGTCGAACACCCGGTCGGCGATCTCCGGCGCAATCCCGGGACCGTCATCGGCGATGTCGACCTCGACGCAGCTGCCGTCTCTCCGGGTCGTGATCTCGATCTGGCCGGTGTCGCCGAGCGCGTCGATCGCATTGGCGAGCAGATTGGTCCAGACCTGATTGAGCTCGGCCCCGTGGACGGTCAGCTGGGGCAGCGTCCGGTCGTAATCGCGCTGCACCTTGATCTGGGTGTGCTTGAGCTTGTGGCCGAGGATGACGAGGGTTGTCTCCAGTCCCTCGTGGAGGTCAACCTGCACCACTTCGCCCCGGTCCATGTAGGCGTAGGCCTTGATCGCCTTGACGAGCTTCGCCATCCGGTCGGTCGCCTCTCCGAGCTCGGATGACAGCTCACGTGCGGCCAGCGACGCGGCGATCCAGCGCAGCGTGGCCACCGTCGCCGGCCCGGCGATGGCGGCAACCCGGCTCACGAACGCAGGGTCGATGCCGGCTCCGGCCAGGGGCTCGGCGATCAGCCATGGTTCCAACACCCCGGCATCGCTCAGCGCGTCGGACAGAGCATCCTCGGCGTCGGCCGCATCGAGCGCCGACAGGGCGGTGTGCGAGGCCGCGATCGCCGCCGCCTCCCGCTGCAGAACGACGAGCTCGGCGGCCTGATCACGCTCGATCCCGGACTCGACCAGGAGTCCGACGGTGTCGGTCAGCACGTCGAGCGTCTCGGCCAGATCCGAGGCGGCCCGTTTGGCCGCGGCGGCGGGGTTGTTGAGCTCGTGTGCGAGGCCGGCCGACATCGTCCCCAGCGACGCCAGCCGCTCGCGGTTCTGCTCGCGGGCGGTGATCCGTCCGACCACCGGGCGCACCATCGCCATGACCCGACGGAACACGGTGCGATGAGCGAGCACGAGGTCGACGTACCGGTCCGGCTCGATGATCGCCACGCGCACGTCGTCGCGGGCCACCATGCGCACCGCCGATGGACCCCCGACGAGGGTCGGGATGGCGCCCATCCACGTGGGCGCGACGTGATCGCCGATCGGCTCATCGCCGGTGCCGTCCTGGACGAGTGCCTCGATCGTTCCCTCCAGGACGAGCACCAACCCGGTTCTGGTCTGATCCTGCTTGGCCATTACGGTGCCGGCGGGGACGTCGTGCGCCTCGGCGGCGTCACACCAGACCTGAAGCTCGGAGTCGCTGAGCTCGGTGAACAGGTCCATCGGGCGCAGCTCGGCGACGGACGGGTGGCTCATGCCTCGGCCAGGTACTCGTGGATCAGGGAGACGGCCATCGAGCCCTCGCCCACAGCGCTGGCCACGCGCTTGATCGAGCGGGCGCGGACGTCGCCGGCCACGAACACCCCGGGGACGCTCGTCTCCAGCGTGCGGGGCTCACGCGTGAGCGGCCAGTCGTGGGTGCGGGCATCGGTGCCGGCGAGGATGAACCCGCGTTCGTCACGGGCCACGACTCCGTCCAGCCAGTCGGTCCGGGGCAGGGCGCCGATGAATACGAAGCAGGCGTCCACCTCCTCGGTGCGCTCCTCGCCGTCGGACCCTCGCAGGCGCAGGCGCTCCAGGCGTCCGTTCTCGCCCTCGGCGGCGATCGCCTCGGTGTGAGTGAGCACCTCGACGTTCTTCAGCGCCGCGATCTGCTCGATCAGGTAGGCCGACATCGACTTGGTGAGCGACTCGCCACGAACGAGCATCGTCACCCGGCTGGCGTAGCCGCTGAAGTGCACCGCGGCCTGGCCGGCCGAGTTGGCGGCGCCGATCACCACCACGTGCTGCTCCGAGCAGGAGCGGGCCTCGGTGAGCGCCGCGCCGTAGTACACACCGGCGCCGGTGAAATCGGCAAAGCCGGGGGCGGGCATCATCCGATAGGAGACCCCGGACGCGACGAGCACCGTGTTGGCGCTGAGTTGCACCCCACCGGTCAGCTCGACGATCCGCCCGGCGCCCTCCACCTTGAGGGCGACGACGTCAGAGACGGTCAGCAGCTCCGCTCCGAGCCGGCGCGCCTGGGTGGTGGCCCGCTGGGCCAGCTCGGATCCCGACAGGCCGTTGGGGAAGCCCAGGTAGTTCTCGATCCGGCTCGACTGCCCGGCCTGCCCACCGGGGGCCTCGCGCTCGACCATCACGGTGCGCAGCCCCTCAGACGCACCGTAGACCGCGGCGGCAAGGCCGGCGGGGCCGCCGCCGACGATCACCAGGTCGTAGTGGTCGGCGGCCGGGCGCACGGCGACGCCGAGCCGCTCGGCCAGCTCGAGCACCGTCGGGCGCTCGAGCACCGAGCCGTCCTCCATCAGCACCACCGGCAGGCGCTCGTCGGGGACCCCGGCGACGACGAGCAACTCCCGGGCCTCGCTGTCGCGTTCGACGTCGAGCCATCGGCCGGGTATCCGGTTCCGCGCGATGAAGTCCCGTAGATCGTGGGTGTCCTTGGAGAAGCGGTGGCCGATCACCCGGACGCCGCCTGCCTCGAGCGCCGCTCCGGCCTCCCACGTCGTGAGCAGGTCCTCCAGCACCGGGAACAGCAGCTCCTGCGGTGGGTCCCACGGTTTGAGCAGGTAGTAGTCGAGTGACACCTCGTTGATCGCAGCGATTGCCGCCTGGGTGTCGGCGTAGGCGGTGAGCAGGACCCGCTTGGCGTCGGGGTAGATCTGACGCGCCTTGACCAGCAGGTCGGTGCCCTCCATCCCGGGCATGCGCTGGTCGGCGATGATCAGCGCCAGGACCTCGCCGCGGCGGCGCAGCTCGCCGAGCAGCTCCAGCGCCTCGGTGCCGGAGCTCGCACGCAGGATCCGGTAGCGCTCGCCGAAGCCACGGCGCAGGTCACGGGCGACGGCGGCGAGCACCGTTGGCTCGTCGTCGACGGCCAGAATCGCGGCGCGGCGGGGCTCCATCCGGGGCTAGCTCAACATCGGCGAGCGCGGGATCCGGGTCACGCCGGTGACGTCGGGGATCAGCATCGCCAGCTCGTCTTCAAAGCACCAGCACCACTCCTCGCCGGGCTCCAGCGAGCGGATGATCGGGTGTGAGGTCGCTGCCGCATGGGCGCTGGCATGGCGGCCGGGAGAGTCGTCACAGCAGCCGACATGGCCGCAGGCGAGGCAGATGCGCAGGTGCAGCCACACCCCGCCCTCACGCAGGCAGTCCTCGCAGCCGTCGACTGCGGCGGGCAGTTCGGTGACCGTGATCGTGTCCAGATGGCTGCAGCTCGCCTCCGATTCGCTCATGTTCCGAGCATCCCAAACGCGTCAAGCGCCTGCGCCCGGGGCGGTGGGGGCCCGGGCGGAGCCCGTCCGGGTTGCGGACCGGTCCTGACCGGCCGTAAAGATGCGCACGGCCCCAGGCGCAGCGTCGAGACCGACGAGCTGCCCGGGCAGAAGGCTGACGAGAATGTCCTCGGAGCGGTCGCAATGGACGGTGAACCGATCCAGCTGGGCGATCATCACCCCCTGGCTCTGGCGCACGCTGAGCACGCGGTCGGCGACCGGGCTGCTCTCCGCGGGGCCGAGCCGCAGGTCCCAGGGCTGAACGGCGAGCCGTACGGGCCCCTGCTCGCGCGTGGAGCTCATGAGATGCCCCCCCGCTTCGAGCATGACGCGGCAGCCGTCCGCGGTGGGCGCCGCGACTCCGTCCAGGATGTTGGCTCCCGTGAGCGCGGCGACCCTCGCATCCGCCGGTCGCTCCAGCAGATCGGCGGCGCTTGACAGCTGCAGCAGGCGGCCGGCCTCGACCACCCCGATGACGCCGGCCAGTGCAGAGGCGTCCTCAAACGAGTGTGTGACGAGCATCGTCGGCAGCTCGAGCTGGGCGAGGAAGGCGCCGAGTTCGGTGCGTACCTGAGACCGGGTGATGGCATCAAGCGCAGCGAACGGCTCGTCGAGCAGCAGCACACGGGGCTCGCGGGCCAGGGCGCGCGCCAGCGCCACGCGCTGGCGTTCGCCTCCGGATAGCTGCTGCGGACGGGCGCCGGATAGATGTTCCACTCCCACCCGCCGTAGGAGATCCGGTCGCTCACGTCGAGCGGCGAACGCGACGTTGTCGGCCACGGTCAGATGGGGAAACAGCCCGTAATCCTGAGGCACGTAGCCGACCCGGCGATGCTCGGGGCCGAGATCGATGTGGGTCGCCCGATCAAACCAGATCTCCGTGCCGAGCGTGATCCGGCCGCCGGACGGTGACTCCAACCCGGCCACCGCCTTCAGCACGGAGGTCTTGCCGGCGCCGGAGGCGCCCATGAGCGCCACCGTCTCCTGCCCGACACTCAGTGCCAGGCGAAGATCGAACGTCCTCCGCGGGAGGGTGATGTCGACGTCGAGGAAGTCCATGAGCGCATCAACAGCTTGGAGACCAACAGGATTGCTGCGCTCACGATAATCAGCAGCACGCCGACGGCGATGGCCTGGTCGAGATTGGCGTCAAATAGGGAGTACACCGCCAGCGGCAGCGTCTGCGTCGTCCCCTGGAAGCTGCCGGCGAACAGGATCGTGGCGCCGAATTCACCGATGCCGCGGGCGAAGGCGACCGCTGCGGCCGCCGCAAGCCCATTGCGGGCCAGCGGGATCGCGACGCGCAGCATGCGCCGTATCGGTCCGGCGCCGAGTGTTCCGGCGACATCGATCAGCGTAGGGTCGACCGCCTCGAGAGCGGCGATCGCACCACGGAGATAGAACGGGCTGGCGACGAACAGGATGGCGATCACGACGGCGGTCCGGGTGAACGCGAGGTTGATGCCGGTCGCGGTGAGCGGGCTTCCCAGCAGCCCAAAGCGGCCGAAGGCGGCGAGAAGGCCGAGGCCGGCGACGGCGGGTGGCATCACCAGCGGGATCTCGACGATTGTCAGCACGACACTGCGGCCCGGGAAGCGGGTCCGGGCGAGGATGTAGGCGAACGGCGTCCCGACCACGATCATCACCGCGAAGGCGATGACATTGGTCTCCAGAGAGACCCGGATGGCGTCGGTGGCGACCGTGGCCCCAAAGCCGCTCCACAGGTCCGGAAGCGGCTGGTAGGTGATGAGCGCGACGATCGGGATGAGGAGAAAGGCGAGTACGACGACGACTGTGGTGACCGCCGCCAGCCACAGCAGCACGCGCGTTCCCGCAAGACTCGGCAGGGTGCGTGCCCGTGCCTTGATCGCCGCGACGGCGGTCACGGCTTGCCGAAGCCGGCCGCCTGGAGTTGCGCCTGCCCCGCGGCCGACAACACGCGGGCGACGAGCGCCTGGGCCGCGGCGCGATGGGGGCCGGACTTGACGACCGCAATGTAATCCTTGGCGGCGGGCTTGGCCTGGGCCGGGAGCTTGATCACCGAGACCTTGTTCTGTGCCGCCTTGGCATCGGTGATGTAGACGAAGCCGGCATCCGCCTGCCCAAGGGCTACCTCGGCCACCGTCTGACTGACGTCGGTCGTCTGGCTGACGACGTTGTGCATCGCCGAGCGGGTGATGCCCAGGTTGCTAAACGCCTTACGCGCGTAGTCGCCGCATGGCACCGAAGCGCCGCAGATGACCAGCTTCACCCCCGGTTTGGTGATGTCGCTGACGCTGTGGATGTGGGCGGGGTTGCTCCGCGGCACGATGAGCACAAGCGTGTTGGTGGCGAACTCGACCGGCTTGAGAACCATGCCCTTGGCAAACAGCTCCGCCGGCTGCTTGGGGCTGGCCGCCGCAAAGACGTCGGCAGGAGCGCCCTGCTCGATCTGGACCGCGAGTGAGTCCGAGCCCCCGAACGTGTAGCGCGCTCCGGGACCGATCTTGGGCAGAACCTTGGTCAGCGAGGCGGCGGCGAGCACGGTCGGCGGTCCCGCCGCCGGATCGGCAGCGCTCGAACTGGACGAACTCGATGATCCACAGGCGGCGAGGGCCCCGCAGGATCCAGCCAGGACGAGTGATCGACATAGACGCGTCCAAGTCATGCGCACGTCGCAACTATATACAGTCTGCATAGGCACTGCCCATGCGAAGAGACGCGGACGCTCAGGCCACGGCGGTGCCGGCGGCGGTCGCGCACTGGCCGAACCCGTAGGCCGCGGCCAGTGAGCTCGCCGAGCTCGTGCTCAGAGCCGACAGTGCCGCATCGACGCCGGTCTGGTCGCCCGCCTGCGCGGCGTGCTCGAGCGTCCGGTAATCAGCTGCGGTCACGGTCACCGAACGGATGTAGCTGTTGAACAGCCGCTGCCCCTTATCGGGTACGGGCAGCTTGCGCAGCCCGGCGATCTCCTTCTCGACGATCGGCACGATCTGGTGCAGATACGACGACATTGCCGTCAACGAGGCGGGCGCCGTTGTCGGCGGCGCCAGGGTACGGATCTGGCGCAGCGCCGCGGCGCAGAGGGCGTTACCCCGGGCGATGACGTCAGAGCGTGACACCGCGCTGCCGCCGCAGCCGGCGAGCAGCAGCGCGGTCAGGATCAGCGTGACCAGGGGCACCGCTCTCCGGGTCATGACGCTCATCCCGGCAAGTGTGCCGGGTGGCGGCCCGTCACGTCGCAGCAGTGTGCTCGTCGGCTCCCGCCAGTGCCAGCAGCACCGGATAGGCGACCGACCGCCCGGCGATCACGCAGGTGTGGCCATTGCGGCGCCAGGTGACCAGCCGCACCGAACCGATCTGGTCAAGCGTGAACGGAACGCCGTAGCGGTTGACGACGGTGCCACGCACCGATCGCAGCGGTGCGCCGGACACGATCCCGTAGCCCACCCGGGTTCCGTCGCGCCCCGTGTAGAACACGGTCACCACCCGGCGGGCGCCAAGCGTGTCGACGCGCGCACCGCTTGCCCGCCAGCCGAGGTCGGTTGTCCAGTCCGGGAACGGGAGACCGGCGTTGGCGATGGTCAGACGGCCGGGCTGCGACGGGTCGGCCGCGGGCGGCCCCTGAGTCGACGCGGCGAGCGCCAGGCGTGCGGCCTGTCCGATGTTCGCCGGCGTGGGCCCCTGGTTGGCGACGATCAACTCGGCGGCAATGACGACGACGAACAGCACGGCGGCGACCAGCCCCGGGGTGAGCGCGATGCGGCGCCGCGGTTGGGTCGTGCCGCGATCACGGCGCCGCCGGCCGCCGGCCGTCTGCGCTTGCACCCGGGCGAGCAGCGCCGCCGGGGCCGGGGTCTGAAGCGAGCGCATCATCGCCACCGCCTGCTGCTGGCGCGCCAGCTCGGCGGCGAGCTCGGGAGAGCGCTGCGCCTGTGCCCGCAGCTCATCCGCCCGCGCGGCGGGCAGCGTCCCGTCGGCCAAGCGGGTCAGCTCGGCCTCTGAGGGTTGGACGTCGTCGGTCATCTCATCGTCCATGACGGCTCACGGCGCAACGGGGTGGATCGGGCACGCACCACACATCAGGCAAGACTCCGTTTCTGGCGTGATCCTTCCCTGGCCCCCGGCGATCGCCCGCCGCCGCCTCCGGCATCGCCCGACACCTGCCGGGCGACGCGGCCCCGGGCGCGGTACAGGCGAGAGGTGATCGTCGCCTCCGAGGTCTGCAGTGCGCGCGCCGCCTCGCCGTAGGACAGGCCGATGATGTCCACGGCGACGATCGCCATGCGGAAGTCCTCAGGCAGCTGAGAGATCACCCCCAGAATCTCGGCCACCTCGGCGGCGCTCTCGGGCTGGCGGCCGGTGCGCGGGTCGGGTGGCTGCAGGTCGTCGGGGGTGGCGACGGTCACCGGGCGGCGCGAGGCAGTGCGCAGCCGCGAGTAGAACGTGTTGCGCAGCGCCCGCATCAGGTAGCCGCGCTCGTCGCCCTTGATCACCCGTGGCCGGGCGAGGACCCGGGCGAAGGTGTCCTGCACGAGGTCCTCGGCGTCCTCCCGCGAGCCGCACAGCGCCCACCCGGCGCGATACATCGCGTCAAGGTGCTCGCCGAGCCGCTTCGGGTCCAGGACGCGCACGGTGTGTTGAATGCTACGCGTCGGCGGAGTGCCCGGAGGGCGCGCGGCCGTACAGGGTGCCGAGCATCATCTGGCTCAGCGGTTCGACGATCGCGTCTGGATCGGGCAGCCCCGGGGCGCCGCCGACGATGGCGACGTGGAGCACCCGCTCAAATCCCCACATCAGGCACGCTGCCAGCCGCCGGGGGTCGGCCCCCGGAGGGGCCTCGCCGCTGCGGCGCGCCTCGCGGATGATCCGGGCGGTGCCGGCGGTCACTGTCTCCATCAGGTCAAACCACAGCTCCCGCAGTTCGGCGTCGTGGGGCCATTCCTCGCTGACGGCGCGCAACAGCGCACCGTGGACCCGGCAGACCTCCACCCAGCCGCGGAGGCTGAGCCGGATCGCTGCTTCGGCGTCGTCGCCGGCCCGCGAGTGAAACGGCTCCACGGCGACCGTCACCTGGTCCATCGTCCCGCGTAGCGCCTGCGCGATGACCGCCGTCTTGGAGTTGAAATGGGCGTAGAAGCTCGTCCGCGACACGCCGGCGGCGGCGATGATGTCGGCGACGCTCAGCTGGTGCAGCGGCCGCTCGCGCAGGAGTTGCTCGGTGGCGGCGAGGATGGCCGTCTCGGCCCTGCCTCGGCCGGCCGGCCGGGCCTGGAGGTCAGCGGACGACACCGTTGGGAGCTTAAAGGGTGGCGCCCGGGGCATGGATGGCACACTGGCGCGATGCGCAGAACACTGTTCGAGACCGACCACATCGACTTCCGGGAATCGGTGGCGCGATTCGTCGCCGAGGAGGTCGCGCCCCACCAGGACGCCTGGGAGCGGGATGGGATCGTGCCCCGGGAGCTGTTCGCTGCAGCAGCGGAGAAGGGGATGCTGGCGATGCAGGTCCCCGAGGCCTACGGTGGCGTCGGGATCGGCGACTTCCGCTTCAACCAGATCGTCGGGGAGGAACTGGCGATCGCCGGCGCGGCCGGCAGCGGGCTGGGGATCACGCTGCACAACGACATCTGCCTGCCGTACTTCACCGAGCTCTGCAACGACGAGCAGAAGGAGCGGTGGCTGCCGGGGATGGCCGATGGGACGCTGATCACCGCGGTGGCGATGACCGAGCCGGAAATGGGCTCTGACCTGGCCGGGCTGCGTACGACGGCCGCGCCCGACGGCGACGGCTTCATCGTCAACGGATCCAAGACCTTCATCACCAACGGCATCAACGCCGATCTGGTGATCACCGCCGTCAAGACCGATCCCGGTCAGCGCCACGCCGGCATCTCGCTGGTCATTCTCGAGCGCGGCATGGACGGATTCACCCGGGGCCGGAACCTGGAGAAGATCGGCCAGCATGCCCAGGACACTGCGGAGCTGTTCTTCAACGACGTCAGGGTGCCGGCCGAGAACCTGCTCGGCGACGTCGGTCAGGGGTTTCGCTACATGACCGCCAACCTGGCCCAGGAGCGGCTGAGCATCGCGCTGTCGGCGGTGGGGGCGGCGCGTGGCGCGCTGGCGGCGACGCTGCAGTACGTCAAGGACCGCAGCGCGTTCGGGCAGCCGATCGGCTCGTTTCAGAACTCGCGGTTCGTGCTGGCCGAGATCGCCACCGAGATCGAACTGGCGACGACGTTCTGCGATCAGGCGGTGCTGGCACTCAACCGGGGTGAGCTCTCCCCGCAGGACGCTGCGATGGCGAAGTGGTGGTCGACCGAGCTGCAGGGGCGGGTCGTCGACCGCTGCGTACAGCTGCACGGCGGCTACGGCTACATGCTGGAGTACCCGATCGCCCGTGCGTTCGTCGACGCCCGGGTGACGCGCATCTACGGGGGGACCACCGAGATCATGAAGGAGATCGTCGGGCGCTCGCTCGGCGTGTAGCGGTCGTGGCGATGGAGGCCGGCCACGCGGCGGGGCACCGCCCCGACGACGCCGCCCGCCCCCGCCGGGGGCGCCGCCCCCGGACCTATGCCGCGGTGCTGGACGCGACCGCACGGCTGTTGGAGACGACGCCCCTGGCGGAGCTCAGCGTCGCCCAGATCCTCGACGGCGCGGGCGTTGGTCGGACGTCGTTCTACGAGCACTTCACGTCCAAGGACGACGTGGTGGCGAGACTCGTGCAGACCATCGGGGATGACGCGGCGCGGGACATGGAGCCGATGTTCCGGCGCGACGGCCGCTCGCCTGATGAGGCGATCCGCGCCGGGATCGCCAACCTCGTGCGGTCCGGCGCCCGGCACGCCCCGCTGCTGGTGGCGGTCGCCGAGGAGTGGCCGGCCACGCCCCGGCTGCGGACGCTGTGGTTCCAGACGCTCGGCCTCGTCACCGCCCGCCTGGCGGAGATGATCGACCGCGACCGCGCGGCCGGGATCGCGCCGGCGGGTGCCGACAGCCAGGCGCTCGCCGCGACGCTGGTGTGGAGCGCCGAGCGGACGCTCCATGTCGCCTTCGGCGGTGACCATCCCACGCTGATCGACGAAGGCAGCGTCGTCGATCCGCTCGCGCAGCTCTTCATCGGCACCATCTACGGCCGGGCGCCGCAGCCCCGCTGAGAGCTTTAGTCGGACGCGGCGATCGGTTTCAGATCGCGTCGGCGGGTAGCCCTCTCCTAGAGGGATATTTGAAAACGAGCGGAGGAGAGCTCATGGCTGACAACCGTGGAGTCGCGTATCTCGGGACCGGCAAGGTCGAGATCCAGAACATCGACTACCCCACGTGGGAGATGAAGGACGGCCCGGGGGTACCGTCGGCGAGCGTGGGCCGCAAGCTGCCCCATGGCGCGATCCTCAAGCTGGTCTCGACGAACATCTGCGGGTCTGACCAGCACATGGTTCGTGGCCGCACGACGGCGCCGGAAGGGCTGATCCTGGGCCACGAGATCACTGGCGAGGTCGTTGAGACCGGGCCCGGCGTGGAGTTCATCAAGGAGGGCGACCTTGTCTCGGCGCCGTTCAACATCTCCTGCGGACGCTGTCGCAACTGCAAGGAACGCAACACCGGCGTGTGTCTCACCGTCAACCCGGCCCAGCCCGGGGGCGCCTACGGGTACGTGGACATGGGCGGCTGGATCGGCGGTCAGGCCGAGTACGTGATGG
>JBAWFG010000276.1:0-10638 GCA_049591655.1 Solirubrobacteraceae bacterium | reverse complement strand
CTGCCCTCCGGCTCGGCGCGACCCGCGGGGGCCCCGGGCGGTTTTGGGCATGCCCCGGGTGCCATGGGCGGCGCCGGAGGGTCGAGCAGCCAGATCACCGCCTGGGTCAAGGCCCACTACAGGGCGGTCACGATCGACGGCCAGATCGTCTATGACCTGACCTCGCCGAAGTGAGCGAACTCCCGGGGGACCGGTGGCTCAGGCCACCGGGCCCCGGGCCGGCGGGGCGGTGCTGTCCAGTCCGTGAACGACCCCGTGGACCTGCATGTAGACGGCGTAGCCGACATCGACCGCCAGCAGCCCCACGACCGCAGCCACCGCCAGCCGGCGGCGGTGGCGCAGGACGAAGCCGGCGTCGACGTAGAACGCCGGGGCGGCGAAGAAGATCATCCGCCCCCAGTCGAGCGCAAATGTCATCGACGCCACGCACAGCGCGACGAGCACCAGGGAGCGCCGGGCGAACGACAGCCGCGACAGCGCGAACGGCGCCGCCAGCCACAGCGGCCCGTAGACGAGCGCCATACGCCGCAGCTCGCCGTGCCAGCCGCCGTTGCGCAGCGCGTCACGCAGCACGTCGATCCGCTCGGTGAAAAACGGCCCGTTGTAGCCCGGCTGATAGCTCTCGCCGACGGCGACGATCGTGTGGCGCAGGTAGACGTAGACGAGCGCCGGCACCAGCGCGACGAGCGCCAGGTCCCGCAGCGCGGCAGCGTCGATCGGGCGCTGCGCCCACACCGCGTAGGCGAGCGGGATGAGGAACAGGCATGACTCGTGCACGAACGCCCCGGCCAGCAGCGTCACGCCCAGGGCAGCGCGTTGGCGATGGACGATGAACAGCGTGCCGAGCACGATCACCAGGATCGCCACCGGATCGACCTCACGCCCGTTGCGCAACAGCACCACGAGCAGCGGCGGAGAGAGCGAGAACCCTGCGGCAAGTCCCGCCGCCAGACCCCGCCCCACCTCGTAGCTGCGCATCAGCGCGTACAGGGCGCCGGCGGCGGCGGCCCCGGCCACCAGCGCCACCCATTTCCACGAGGACGCGTAGGAGAACGGGAGCACGTGGACCAGGTAGGGCACGCCGATCCGGAAGGCGTAGGGGAAGTTGTGCGGTCCGGCGGGATGGGCGGCGATCCGCGAGTAGTAGGGCTCGTCGCCCGACAGGCCGACCTGGTGGCGCAACAGCGCGTTGACGAGCCCGTCGAGCACCAGGCACGCCGCCGCGACGGCGACCGCCCACGCCGTATCCGACGATGACCTGGCTGTCGCGCGCCCCATGCCGGCAGATCATGCCCGCTTTCGTTTGCGTTATACGCCACCATAGGGGGCCGATGGCCCGCCGAGAGATCCATTCCTGGCTGATGGACATGGACGGCGTGCTCGTGCACGAGGAGCAGGCGATCCCCGGCGCCGACGAGTTCATCGCCCGCCTCAAGGCCCAGCGGATCCGGTTCCTGGTGCTCACCAACAACTCGATCTATACCCAGCGGGATCTCGCCGCTCGGCTGCGCGCGAGCGGCATCGACGTTCCCGAGGAGGCGATCTGGACCTCGGCGCTGGCGACGGCGAAGTTCCTGGAGCGCCAGCGGCCCGGCGGCTCGGCGTTCGTGATCGGCGAGGCGGGGCTGACGACCGCATTGCACAACGCGGGCTACACGCTCACCGAGCGCAGCCCTGACTACGTGGTGCTCGGAGAGACGCGGACCTACAGCTTTGAGCGGATCACCCAGGCGATCCGACTGATCGACCGCGGGGCGCGGTTCATCGCCTCCAACCCCGATGCCACCGGACCGAGTGTCGATGGGCCGATGCCCGCCACCGGCTCGGTCGCCGCGCTGATCACCCGCGCGACGGGCGTCGATCCCTACTACGTCGGCAAGCCCAATCCGCTGATGATGCGCTCGGCACTCAACGCCATCGACGCCCATTCCGAGACCGCCGCGATGGTCGGCGACCGGATGGATACCGATGTCGTCTCCGGCCTGGAAGCCGGCATGGAGACGATCCTCGTGCTGAGCGGGTTGACCACCCGTGAGGAGGCCGAACGCCATCCGTTTCGCGCCTCGCGGATCGTCGACTCGATCGCCGACCTGCTGCCCGATCTCGACGCGTCGACCGCGGCGACGGACTGATCGCTCGCCTGTCCGCCTGCCTTACGGCTACCCTGGCCCCGCACCCACACGCGACAGACCGAAGGAGTCAGGATGAACAAGACCGAGCTGATCGACGCGATCGCCAAAGACAGCGGGCTCTCCCGCGCCGACTCGTCACGCGCGCTCGACTCGCTGCTCACGACCGTGACCAAGACGTTGAAGAAGGGCGACGACGTCGCCATCACCGGCTTTGGCAAGTTCTCGGTCGCCAAGCGCGGAGCTCGCACCGGCCGCAACCCGCAGACGGGCGAGCCGGTCAAGATCAAGGCGTCCAAGAACGCCAAGTTCACCGCGGGCGCCACGCTGAAGAACGCGGTCGCCGGCCGGCGCAAGTAGCCAACTCAGAAGAGTAGGCCCGCCCGCCCGGCACGCCGAGCGGCGGGCCGGCTCACTGCTCGGTGAATCCGGCTTCCTCGGCCTCGAGGCCGGGCTCGTCCTCGGCGGCGTGAATCGCGCACAGCGTCGGACCGCCGGATTCCAGCACCGCCTGCAGCTCGGCCTCGGTCAGCTTGGCGCCGCATTCCTCGCAGCGCTCGCCGGCCGCTTCGTTGGTGTGCTCCTCCAAGCCCATGCGGCGATTCTAACCCTGTTCACGGGGCCCCGGGCGGACGCGCCCGGCAACCACCGCGGAGGCTGGTTGCGCCAGTTCCCGGAGCGTCGTCGCGGCGTCAGCGAGGGCGCGCCGGACACGTGGATCCGCCGGCTCGTATGCCGCGGCGGTCGCTGAGCTCCGTAGCTGCGCAAGCGCTGTCTCGGCCCGATCGAGCGCCGCAGCGAGGGCATTCGCGGGCCCGGCGACGTCCGTGATGGTGTCTTGGGGAGCGGGCTCGGGGCGCCAGACGCTGCGCTCGTCGCCGCCGGGCAGTTGCGCCAGCCACGCGGCCAGCTCGTCGGCCGGCACCGGACGGCTCATCAGAAAGCCCTGGGCAACGTCACAGCCGAGCTCTCCGAGACGCCGGAACACGTCCGGATCCTCGACGCCCTCGGCAACGACCTCAAGGCCGAGGTTGCGTCCGAGGTCGATCGTCGTGCGGACGATCACCGCGTCCTCCTCGGAGGTCGTCATGTTGGAGACGAACGAGCGGTCGATCTTGAGCTCGTTGATCGGCAGCCGGCGCAGATAGCCCAGCGACGTGTACCCGGTGCCGAAGTCATCGACCGAAAGGCGCAGTCCCATCTCCCCCAGGCGCTCGAGCACGCTGCGCATGCGGAACATGTCAGCGACGATCGCCGACTCGGTGATCTCCAGCTCCAGCCGCTCCGGCTCGACCCCCCACTTGCGCAGCAGGTCGCCCACCTGGGCCGGGAAGTCGGTGTCGATGAGGTTGCGTGTTGAGACGTTGACCGCCACCGCCAGCGACCGGCCCTGGCGCTCCCACTCGCGGGACTGGCGCAGCGCCTCGTCGATCACGTAGAGCGTGAACGGCTTGATCAGGCTGGTCTCCTGGGTGATGTCGATGAAGGCATCGGGCCCGATCAGGCCGCGCGTGGGATGCTGCCATCGGACGAGCGCCTCGACCCCGACGACTTCCCCGCTCGGCAGGCCGATCTGCGGCTGGTAGTGCAGGACGAGCTCACGCTCGTCGATCGCCCGGCGCAGCTCGGAGATCAGCGACAGACGTCCGAGCTCGTTGCGATCGGCGGCTCGGTCATACATCGCCCAGCCGGTGTTGTCCTTCTTGGCGTTGTACATCGCGACGTCGGCGCGCTGGATCAGCCCCTCGACGTCGCGGGCATCTGATGGGTACATCGCAACGCCGATGCTCGCCTCCATCTGGAGCGGCAGCCCCTCGAGCGTGAACGGCACGTCGAACGCTTCCCGGATGCGCTGTGCGGCGGCCGCCACCGAATCAGCGCCGGTGTGCTGCAGCAGCATCGCGAACTCGTCGCCGCCGAGCCTGGCGATCGAGTCGGCACCGCGCAGCGTCGCCTTCAACCGGTCGGCGGCCTCCACGAGGAAGCGGTCTCCAGCGGCGTGCCCGAGGGTGTCGTTGATCTCCTTGAAGCGGTCGAGGTCCATGACCAGGACCGCCAGCTGCCCCCGCCCGCGTTGCGCGGCGAGCGTCGCCAGGCGCACGCGGTCCTGGAACAGGACGCGGTTGGGCAGCCCGGTGAGCGCGTCGTGCATCGCCTGGTGGCGGTTGATCTCCGCCTGGCGGCGCAGCGCCTGCTCGGCCCGGTCACGGTCCTGCTCGGCGAGCGTCTGGTCGGTGACGTCGAGGATGACCCCGTCGAGCCACAGCGGCTCGCCCCGGTCGCCGAGAACCCCGCGTCCGCGCTCCAGCACCCAGCGCTCGGTGCCATCGGCATGCAGCACCCGGTACTGCAACGAGTACAGGGAGCCGTGCACCATCGCGTCGTCGATCTGGGTGCGCACAGCAGGGCGGTCCTCGGGGTGGATGACCGAGCCGTAGGTTCGGACCGCGCTGCGTACGAAGTCCGATGCCGGATGGCCGCAGATCCGCTCGATGTGGTCGGACATGAAGCGGACCTCGTAGTCGGCGTCGCAGGCGCAGCGGAAGACCGCGCCGGGCAGACTCTCGACGACCGCCTCGAACTGCTCCTCGCTGGCGCGCAGGCGAGGCAGCAGCTCCTCGCCACCTGCCCCGGGGGGCTCGACCACCACCAGGGCTCTCGCGGGGGGATCGTGATCGGCCCCAATGGAGATAGGAGCCGCGATGCCTGCCTGATCAGGACGCATAGCTACCTGATCGGGCACCGCGGTCCGCGACTTGAGCCGCGGTGGGGGCTCAGGCCCTCAGTTGCAGATCGTGCAGCGCCCCGTGACGCAGGCGCAGACCGGCATCTGGGTGCCGATCGGTTCCGGCCGCCAGCGGCGCAGCCAGGTCAGCGCGGCGAAATCGGTCCGGTCCTGCAGCCCGCCTGGCCAGCAGGTGGAGACGATCCGATAGGTGAGTCCCGTCATCCGATCCTCGGGACGGTCGGTGACCGCCCGGATGTGGCCCTGAAGCTCTTCGCGTTCCATGGTCCCGTGATGCTCCTTCTCAAATGCTTCGTTGGGTGCGCCGGTGTGATCATCCCCGGTCCTACGGTCGCTCCCAGCGTGGCTGACAGGCGAGGGTGTGTCCGGTGACGGTCGCTAGCTACCCCGAACGGTGTCCCGTATCACCGTTGCAGCCGGACATCCGCAACTGCCCGCGGCCAAGCCAGGAGTCAGCGATCATGGTGAGATGCTGATCTCCGACGCTCGCCTCCTGTGGCAACCCGCGGGGGTTTATTGCAATACCGCCAGCTACGGGCTTCCCCCGGCCCCGGCCTGGGAGGAGCTGCAGGCCGCCCTTCGCGACTGGCACGGCGGGGCGACGAGCTGGGAACACTGGGGCGAGAGCGTCGAACGCGCCCGCACCACGTTCGCAGAACTGGTCGGCGTGGGCACGAGCCGCATCGCAGTCGGCTCCACGGTGTCCGAGCTCGTCGGTTCGGTGATCACCGCCCTGCCCGCCGGAGCCCGCGTCGTGGTCCCCGAGGTGGAGTTCACCTCGACGTTGTTCCCCCTGCTCGTCCAGGAGCGGCTCGAGGTCATGCTCGTGCCCGCGGACCGTCTCGCTGAGGCGATCGCGGACGGCGCGGACGCGGCGGCCTTCAGCGCGGTGCAGATGAGCACCGGGGAGGTCGCGGACCTTGACGCGATCGCACAGGCGGCGCAGGCCTCGGGAGCGATCACGGTGTGCGACGCCACCCAGGCGATCGGCTGGCTGCCGCTGGCCGCCGGCCGCTTTGACGCGGTCGTGTGCTCCGCGTACAAGTGGCTCATGTCGCCCCGCGGCAGCGCGTTCGTGGCGGTGTCTGACCGGATGCTGGAACGCGTCGTGCCCCACAGCGCCGGCTGGTATGCCGGCGCCGATGTCCACGCCAGCTACTTCGGGCCGCCGCTGCGCCTGGCCGGCGATGCCCGCCGGCTGGATCTGTCGCCGGCGTGGTTCTCCTGGGTGGGCACTGCCCCGGCACTCGAACTGGTGGCGGCGATCGGCGTGGATGCCATCCGCGATCACAACGTCACGCTGGCCAACCGCTTCCGTGCCGGGCTCGGGCTTGCGCCGAGCGACAGCGCGATCGTCTGCGCCGATGTCCCGGACGCGACCGAGCGACTGCGGGCCGCCGGCGTCATCGCCGCCGAGCGCGGCGGCCGGCTCCGGGTCTCCTGGCACGTCTACAACGACGAGCGGGATGTCGACATGGTCCTCGAGGCCCTCGGCGGGGGCTGAGTTACCCTCCGCGGATGGGTTACCGAGTCATCCAGCCGTCGGCTGATCTGGATTGGATCACCCGGCCTCACGAGCCGGGCGAACCGGCCCGTCACGTGGCCGAGCTCAGCGAACGGGTCGGCTTTGCCCACACCCGCGCCAACCTGTGGCGCTATGAACCGGGAGCACGCGGGCGCCGGCACCGGCATCCGCTGCAGGAGGAGACGTTCGTCGTGCTGTCCGGGACACTGACGATGTATCTCGGTGACCCACCCGAGCGACACGACGTCGCCAGCGGTGGGCTCATCCACGTCGACGCTCGCACGCCCCTGCAGAGTGCCAACCACGGCGATGAGGATCTGCTCGTCTACGTGTACGGCTACCCGCCGGAGGACGAACACGCCGAGCTGCTCGAGCCGGTCGTCGAGTGCCGTGAATCAGAAACTCGTCGGGATGACTCCCATCGGATCGGACCCCGCCTGCCGAATGAGCCGTGACGGGCGGGCGCGGCCGCTCGCCGAGCGAGCGGCCGTCCCTCGGAACTTACATCTAGGCGAGCGATGCCTCCAGGGTGATCTCCCCCACCCCGGCCAGTGCCTTGCTCACCGGGCAGTTCGCCTTCGCGCCCTCGGCCGCCTGCTGGAACGCGGCGGCGTCGATCCCCGGCACCTGCCCGACGGTGGAGAGCGCGATCGAGGTGATCGTGGGCGCTCCGTCGACCATCCGCAGCGTCACCTTCGCGTCGGTCTTGACCGAGTCAACCGGGGTGCCCGCCTCGGCCAGCGCGGCCGACAGCGCCATCGAGAAGCACGCCGCGTGCGCCGCGGCGATCAGCTGCTCGGGGTTGGCCCCCGGGCCGTCCTCGAAACGCGACTTGAACGAGTACTCGCCACTGATCCCGTCGCCGGCGGTGAACGTCCCGCTTCCCGTCTTGAGCTCGCCCTTCCATTCAGCGTTTCCCTTGGCCGGCATCGGCTGCTCCTTTCGTTCTCATTCGCGGCCGAGCGCCGAGGCGCCCGCCGCCGTCATCACTGATTCTCGCTCACCGGCGTTTCGGCGATCCCAGCGCCAGGGTCAATGCGGCTGCTGGCCCAGGCGATGATCGCGCGTGAGGGGGTGATGACCGTGCCATCGGGCAACTGGAGGGCCGGGAGCTTCTCGGAGCCGGTCGCGGCCTTCAGCTCCTCCCGGGATCCCTTGCGCAGGAACGGAATCGGGCTGCCGTGGGCGGCGATCACCTTGTCGTAATCGATACCGGCGGCCCGCAACGCCTCCTGGGCACGCCGGCACGGATGCACGCGGGGGCCACCGTCGTCGCCGTGGCAGACGTACAACGTCGGCTTGTCAGCCATCCTCGCCCTCCAGGTCGTGAAACGGTCCGGCCCCGGCCCCGGCCGATCCTACCGGGGAGATCGGGATCATCGGGCCGGCGGATCGGCCGGCCCGGAGGCGCACCACCAGGCTCCAGCCCGCCACACCGGCCCAGACGCCCTCCAGGAGCACGAACCCCCATTGATGGGTGAGCGCGGCGGCCACCGAGAGCATCCCGCCGCCGATCAGATTGCAGACCAGGTAGCGATAGGAGGCCACCCGCCAGCTGCCACGCTGCGAGAGCGCGAAGGCGACCAGGCAGACAATCGCTCCGATCCACTGCAACAGCTCGGACATTCCGGCTCCCCCGACGCGTGACTCCGACTCCGACTCCGACTCCGACTTCGCCAAGGCTACTCTCGGCCGTCCGGCGGCCGGCCCGGACGCCCCCGCTGTGACTCGGCGATCTCGGTAGCTACCGGGCGGAGGGGTACCCGCCGCCCTGGTTGCCCCCGTCGCCGTTGCCACCGCCCGGGTACCCGTAGCCCGGACCGGTACCGGTGGGCGTGGGGGTCGTGGTCGTCGTCGGTGTCGGCGTGGTGGGGACGGTCGGCGCCGGCGTGGCGGTCACGGTGATCAGGCGCGCGGTGAGCACGCCGTGGGCCGACGTGTAGGTGACCTGGATCGTGTCGCCGACGGCGAGCGAGCCGGCCAGCGCGGCGGCGACGCCGGCGGGCACCGTGAACGTCTGGGTGGCCCCGGCGGCGGTCTGGATCGTGACCGTCGAGCCCGCGATCGTCTGGACGGTGCCGGTGGTCGTGCGGGCACCCCGGTAGGTGACGTCAGACGCGCTCAGGCTGCCTGCCGGGGTCTCGGCATAGCTCACCCGGATTGCGTCGCCGACTGCCACCGACTGAAATGCGGGGATGCTGGGATCGAGCACGAACGTGTACTCGTGGCCGTATGTGGTGCGGTCATGGAGCACCGGGGTGAGCACGTGCCACTGGTGGTAGGCGCGGCTCGTCGCATCCCAGGCGGTGTCGTTGAGCCATCCGGCGCCGCCGCGGCGCTGGCTGGGGTTGCCCGCCCCACCGTCTGAGGTGCCGAAGAAGCGACCGTCGATGTTCATGAAGATGTGCACGCCGGGGTCGTCGTAGAGCGTCACCTCGCTCGGCGCCTTGCCGGGGCCTCTGGCGAGCAGCCCCTGGCTGCGCAACTGGGCGATCACGCCGGCGTCATTGGGCACCGAGCCGCCGGCCGGCCATAGGCCCCCGCCGGAGAGCACCGCGGCAACCGCGCCAGAGCAGTCGAGCCCGCGCCTGTGGCCCGTGTAGCCCGGGCCCCGGATGCCGACACTGGCAACGCCGGCGACCGCATGGCCGCCGCCCCACACATAGGGGTAATCGCCCTTGGTGACGGAGTTGGCCGCCGCGATGAGCGCGTTGATGACGCCCGTGCGGCGCCCGGCGGTCTGGATCGTGACCGTGGTGCCGCTCACGGCGATGACGGTCCCCGACGCGGTGCCGTGGACGATCCCGGCGGGCGTGGAGCTCAGGCGGTGGGCGGCGAAGGCGGTGTTGGGAAGGGCCAGCGCGCAGGCAAGCGCGCACAGCCCGGCGGCGAAGCGGTGCATGTCCCTGTCATCGGCCTGACCGGCCGTCGACCCAAGCCGCGCTCCTGGGGGCGGTCCTCCGCGACCCGCGAGATGCTGAGAACCCACCGGATATCGGCGTGATGGAGGTCGAACAGCTGTCCACCAGATACCGGACCGGGCGTGGAGCGCAGCGAATATCCTGGGTACGTGGTGGTCGTGGGGCTCGAGCCGGGGGACGGCAGCGCGGGCGTGGTCGGCGCGGGCTGCGCATGAGCGCCTCGGCGCCTGGAGCCGATGTCGTGCTCGGACGCGATCCTGAGCTCGCCGGGCTCCTGGACCTCCTGCAACGGGCACGGGCGGGCCGGGGCGGCGCGCTTGTCCTGCGCGGCGACCCGGGGATCGGCAAGTCGCTGCTGCTCAGCACGACGGTTGCGGCCGCCGACGGCTTCACGATCCTGTCGGCAGCCGGGATCGGAGTCGAGTCCGACCTCGCGTTCGGAGCGCTGGCGGCGCTCGTCGGGCCCGTGCTGACCGAAATCGGCGAGCTGCCCTTGATCCAGGCGCAGTCACTGCGCGCGGCGGTGGGGCTCGCATCCGAGGATCAGGTGGAACGGCTCGCCTGCCACTCGGCGGTCGTCAGCCTGTTGGCCGGGGCCGCCAGCACCCGACCGCTCCTCGTCGTCGCCGACGACATCCAGTGGTTCGACGCCGGTTCGCGGGATGCGCTGCTGTTCGCGGCGCGACGGATGGCTGCCGATCCGGTCGTGTTCGTCATGGCGATCCGTGATGTCGCGGGGGAGAATGTGCTCGAGACGGGGCTGCCGGAGGTGCGCCTCACCGGTCTGACTCAGGAGCCGGCGCTGGAGCTCATCGCGCGTGGCTCGGCGGGGGTGACGCGCCCGGTCGCCCGGCGCCTGTGGTCACAGACCGCCGGTAATCCGCTGGCCCTGATCGAGATCCCGCGCCACCTCAGCGCCGAACAGCGCGCCGGCCGGGCCGTCCTGCAGGAGCCGCTGCCGGTCGGCCAGCGCCTGGAGGAGGCCTTCGCCGCCCGCGCAGCCGCGCTGCCGGAGCCCTGCCAGCGGGCCCTGCTCGTCGCGGCGGCCAGCTACACCGGCGCCACCGACACCGTGTTCGCCGCCCTGGAGGTGATGGGGCTCCCCGCCGGGGCACTTGACGCGGCCGAGGAGGAGGGGCTGGTCACGATCACCCAGGGCACGCTTGCCTGGCGCCATCCGTTGGTGCGCTCCGCCGTCTACCACGCCGCCGGTGCCCCCGCCCGGCGCGCCGCGCATGCGGCACTGGCCCAGGCCGGTGGCGAGGCGCGCCTGGCCGATCATCGAGCCTGGCATCTCGCCGCAGCAGCGGCGGCTCC
>JBAWFG010000275.1:0-1556 GCA_049591655.1 Solirubrobacteraceae bacterium | reverse complement strand
CCTCAGGCCTTGAGGACGGCCTCGATCTCCAGCTGGATGCCGATCTTGTCACTCACGACCACGCCGCCGGTCTCCATCGGGGCGCTGAAGTTCACGCCGAAGTCGCGGCGGTTGATCTCCGCGGTGGCGGTGAAGCCGGCCCGGGTGCCGCCGTAGGCGTCCGGTCCGAAGCCGTTGAGCTCGACCGTCAGCGGGACCTCCTTGGTGACGTCCTTGAGGGTCAGCTCCCCGTCCAGGATGTAGTCGTCACCCTCGGCCCGCAGGCCGGTGGAGCGGTAGGTCATCGTGGTGTACTTGTCGACCTCGAAGAAGTCGGCGGACCGGATGTGCTGGTCACGCTGCTCGTTGCCGGTGTTGATCGAGGTCAGGTCGATGGTGGCGGTGACCGACGAGTCCAGCAGGTTCTCGCCCGTGACGAGCTCGCCGGAGAAGGTCGTGAACCGGCCGCGGACCTTGCTGACCATCATGTGCCGGGCGGTGAAGCCGACCTCGGAGTGGACCGGGTCGATCTCCCACGTGCCCGCGACGTAACCCGGGATGGTGCTGGCGTCAGTGCTAGCTGTCATGGGGAATACTCCTGTCGTTCATAGTGGCGTCGTTCATATTTGAATACTCAACGAGTATCACTTCCAGTCTAGCGTTGTCAAGCGTTCAACTATTCCGGGTATGCTGGGGCCATGAACGATCCTGGACCGCGCTGGCTGAGCACGGACGAGCAGCAGACCTGGCGTGACGCCATCGAGGCCTGGCAGTGGCTCCTTGCCGCCGTCGACGCCCAGCTGCAGCGCGATTCCGGGATGCCGCTCGCGTACTACGAGATTCTCGTCCGGCTGTCCGAGGCGCCGGACCGCTCACTCCGGATGACCCAGCTCGCCGAAGCCTCCTCGTCCAGCAAGAGCCGCGTGTCGCACGCGGTGGCCCGGCTGGAGGAGCGCGGCTGGGTTCGCCGCATGGACTGCCCGACCGACCGCCGCGGCCAGATCGCCATGCTCACCGACCAGGGCTTCGCCGCGCTCAGCGCGGCCGCCCCGGGTCACGTCGAGCAGGTCCGCCGGGTCCTGTTCGACGCGTTGAGCCCGGAACAGCTCGGGCAGCTGGACAAGATCAGCGCCGCGATCCTGGCCCAGGCGGCCACCACCCCGGAGGACGCGGAGGGCTGCCCGGCCGCCTGATCCAGCGACCCGCACGGACCGGGACCGGGCCTCACTACACTCAGCCCTTATGGAGAAGCGCATTCTGGGCAGGACAGGCAGGGCAGTCTCGGTCGTCGGCCTGGGCACCTGGCAGCTCGGGGCTGACTGGGGCGAGGTGGGCGAGAAGGATGCGCTGGCCGTGCTGGAGGCGGCCGCGGCGACGGGGATCACGTTCCTGGACACCGCCGACGTGTACGGCGACGGGCGCAGCGAGCGGATCATCGGCCAGTTCCTGGCCGGCAACCCGGGGGCGGAGTTCACGGTGGCCACCAAGATGGGCCGCCGGGTGGCTCAGGATCCCGGGTTCTTCACCCTGGACAACTTCCGCGCCTGGACCGACCGCTCCCGGGCCAACCTGGGGAC
>JBAWFG010000274.1:0-2193 GCA_049591655.1 Solirubrobacteraceae bacterium | reverse complement strand
CGGCAAGCGCACCGTGGATATGAGCCATGTGCCTGCGGGGTTAGCTGACGGGCTCGCGCAAGCCGACCGGTGAGGCCGGCTGGCGCTTTCCACGGATCACCGCGGAACTCGCCCCAACGACTTGGGTCCCCCGTTCTACGGATTGGCGGTCCGGAGACTCGGCTGAAGGCCGGGACTGTACACCGATCGGGGGGGCGGTGGCCCCTGTGGCCTGTAGCATCGCTCCCGGCGATGACAGCCGCGGTTGTCGGGACCCCACCATGCGCGCTTCAACCATTCTGAATCCCAGCGTCGAGGCCAATTGCCCCGTCCCGGCGGTGGCGGCTGCGTGCGCGGGGTGCCGGCGGTGACCGCTGACGCACCGCGTGGCAGCCTGACGGAGTTCTTCGCCACCGGGGCCGGCGGCCAGGCCGGCCAGGATCTGCTCGCCGTCGACTGGGCCGCGACGCCGCTGGGGCCGGTCGAGACGTGGCCCAACAGCCTCGGGACGGTCGTGCGGATGCTGCTCACCTCGCGCTTCTCCATGTGGATGGCGTGGGGGGATGAGCTCACCTTCCTGTGCAACGACGCCTACCGGCGAGACACGCTGGGCAAGAAGTACCCGTGGGCGCTCGGGCGCCCGGCGAGCGAGGTGTGGGCTGAGATCTGGCCGGAGATCGGCCCGCGGATCGAGACGGTCATGCGTACCGGAGTGGCGACCTGGGACGAGGGGCTGATGCTCATCCTCGAGCGCTCGGAGTTCCGCGAGGAGACGTACCACACGTTCTCCTACAGCCCGCTCGCCGGTGATTCCGGCGCCACCGTCGGCATGCTGTGCGTCGTCAGCGAGGACACCAAGCGGGTCATCGGCGAGCGGCGCATGTCGACGCTGCGCGAGCTGGGAACCGTCGCCTCCGGAGTCCAGGACGAATCCGAGTTCCTGGCCGGCGCGGGCGAGGTGCTCAGGGGCAACGTGTTCTCGCTGCCGTTCACGATGGTCTACCTGTTCGAGGACGACGGTATGGCCCGCCTGGCGTGCACGAGTGGGATCTCCTCAGGGCACCTGGCGGCGCCGTCGGTGATCGACCTCGACGACCCCGAACAGCCATGGCCGGCCGACCGGCTCGGAGCGGCCGCACCGGTCATCGTCGACCTGTCCGACCCGCGGTTTGCGGACCTCCCCACCGGGGCCTGGGACGAGCCACCGGAGAAGGCGCTCGTGCTTCCGATCCCGGAGTCGGCGCATCCCGAGGCCTACGGCTTCTTCGTCGCGGGTCTTAACCGCTACTGCGGGCTCGACAACGACTACCTGTCGTTCGTCTCGCTCATCGCCCAGCACATGGCCGCCGGAATCGCCGCGGCCCGGGCCTACGACGCCGAGCGCCGCCGTGCCGCCGAGCTCGAGGCGCTCGACCACGCCAAGACGGCGTTCTTCTCCAACGTCAGCCACGAGTTCCGCACGCCGCTGACGCTCATGCTCGGTCCCCTGGAGGACGCGCTGTCGGGGTCCGGGACGCTCGGTCACCAGCGCACCGAGCTCGTGCATCGCAACGCGCTGCGGCTGCTCAAGCTCGTCAACTCGCTGCTTGACTTCTCCCGCGCCGAGGCCGGGCGGTTGCGGGCCGAGTTTCGCCCCACCGACCTGTGCCAGCTGACCGCCGAGCTCGCCGGGACCTTCCAGGAGGCGGCCGACCGCGCGGGCCTCGTCCTCGTTATCGACTGCGACGTCCCAACCGAGCAGGTGTACGTCGACCGCGATCTGTGGGAGCGGATCGTCTTCAACCTCATCTCCAACGCGTTCAAGGCAACGCTTGAGGGCGAGATCCAGGTCGGCCTCGTCGCCATCGACGGCGGCGTGCGCCTGTCGGTCCGTGACACCGGCACCGGGATCCCCGAGGATGAGCTCGGCCGGCTCTTCCAGCGGTTTCACCGCGCCCGCACCGTCGCGCGCAGCTATGAGGGGACCGGCATCGGACTGGCGCTGGTCAAGGAGCTCACCGAATTGCATGGTGGTGAGGTGGCGGCAACGAGCACCCTCGGGGAGGGCTCGGAGTTCACCGTCACGCTCCCGCTCGGCTACGCACACCTGCCGCCTGAGCAGGTCGTCCACGAGACCCTGGCCCCGTCGACATCGATCGCCTCGCTGTTCGTCGAGGAGGCGATGAGCTGGATCGAGGCGCCGGAGGACCGGCTGCTGACGGCTGCCGATGCCGC
>JBAWFG010000273.1:0-7430 GCA_049591655.1 Solirubrobacteraceae bacterium | reverse complement strand
CTCGGGATCCCACGCGCGGCGCAGCACATCGATCCGCCGGGCCATCGCCGGGCCTTGCGGATCGCCGTGAAACGTCGTTGCCATCGCCCGGGTCCAGTCGGGAACCTCCTCGACCGCGACGGGGTTGATCAGTTGCGCCGGGACGTTGGCCATCAGGGTTCCAATGATGCCGCCCCGGCGTCACGATCGACTCACCGGGGCTGGTAAGTAGGATCGGAGATGACCCGAGGCGGCCGGCGACTCGCCGCCGTCGACACCTGACCCCGCAGACGATGATCGAGCCGATAGAATTGTCCTACGACCTGCATCTGCTGCCGCCCGGCGGGGTCGCGTTCCGGCGCTGGCGATGGGAGCTGTGGCACGGGCCACGCCTGCTCGCTGCCGGCTGGCGCCTCAGCGTCTTGCATGCTCAGCGGGCGCTGCGCGTTCACGCGATGCGCTACGCCCACCGGCTCCACGGCGTGCACCCGCTGCGCCCTGATGACGGCCGGGCGCCGGAGACCGCCTGGGGCGGGCGGCCGGTCGCGGTCCAGTCCGGGGAGCTGCGCGTCATGCTGACCCCGCGCCCACTGCTGGAGTCGGCCGCCTGAGCGGCGGTCCCTCCTGCCGCCAGCCCATAGACTGCCCGCCGTGCGACGCCCCTGGTTCACGACCCGGCCGGTCGACGAGGCGATCTTTGAGACCGCGCCACTGCTGCTGTCCGACAGCTTCCAGATCCCCGCACCCGCGACGCGAGTATGGGCCGAGCTCACCGGAGATCAGGCGCTGTCCTGGTGTCGGATCCTTGGTGGAGTCACCTGGACGTCGCCCCGCCCGTTCGGCGTCGGGTCGACACGGTCGGTCCGTGTGCTCGGCGGGGCCGCGGTGTTCAGGGAACGCTTCTTCCGCTGGGAGGAGGGTCACCGGCACTCATTCGCCGTCACCGAGACGACCGCGCCGCTGTTTCGCCGCTTCGCCGAGGACGTGGTCATCGACCCAGCCGGGGAGACCGCGTGCCGCCTGACGTGGACGATCGCGATCGAGGCTCAGCCGGCCGTGGCGCTCGCCAACCCGATCAACCGGCTCGTGCTCCGCAGCCTGTTCCGGGATACGCGCGACCACTACGGCGTGCGTTGAGCGCGGGGCGCCGCCCCTCTCGCCGGGGCAACGGTTGCGCGGGCGCCGTCCGGGGGTAGATTGAACTCAATGGGTCTCCTCGCATTCCTCATCATCCTGTTCGTGATGGGCATCGTGGTGGGCCTGGTGGCGCGGCTGCTCGTCCCTGGCCCAGACCCGATGGGCATCTTCATGACGGCCGGAATCGGCCTGGCGGGCACGTTCATCGCGGGATTGTTCTCGTGGTACGTGCTGCACCGTCACGGCGCCGGGCTGATCCTCTCGCTGGCGTTCTCGATGCTGCTCGTGTGGCTGTATCGGCGCTCGCGCGGCGGCTACAGCCGCCCCCGCTGATCCCACAGGCCGGGCAGAGTCTCGCCCCTCACGCAGGCGGACGGAGCCGCTCTCCGTCGAGCACAAGGAGCCCGTCCTGGAGCAGCCCCGCGGCGGCGTCGGGATGCGCGTCGCCGACGGCGACGCCGCCCTCGGCCAGCACTCGGGCCAGCAGCCGCCCGCGGTGCTGGCGCACGCTGCCGGCGAAGCGCTTCTGTGGCGGGCGGCCGGGCAGCCGGGCCTCGTTGGGTCCGGCGCAGCCCGCTCGCACCGGGCACTGCCCGCATCGTGGCAGCGCCGTACAGACCTGCTGGCCGAACTCCATCAGCGCCTGGCCGGCGCGCCACGGATCGCCGGAGATATCGATCCCGCCCGGGAACCGGCGGGCCAGCACCCGGGTCACGTTGACGTCACGGGGGAGCACCGGCTGCTCAAGCGCGAAGCAGCGGATCGCGGCGGCCACGTAGGGGCCGATCCCAGGCAGTTCGGTGAGTTCGTCCGGCCATCCCGCGTCGCTGACGATCCGGGCCGAGCGGTGCAGATCCCGGGCCCGGCGCGGATAACCGAGACCCTGCCACTGCACGAGGACCTCGGTGAGTGATGCCGCAGCCAGCGCATCGACCGTCGGCCACCGTGCAATCCAGCCGACCCAGGCATCGGCGGCACGCGCGAGCGTCGTCTGTGCCGACATCACCTCCGCCACCCAGACGCCATAGACGTCTCGGGTCGCCCGCCATGGGACCTCGCGAGCATGACGGTCCCACCAATCGAGCACGGTGGCAACCTCAGGATCGGTCACGCTTGCAGCAGGCTGATTTCTGGGCATCGCCGGCCACTGTAGTGCGGTTGAAAAGCTGGAGAGTCGCCGCTTTCTGGACACTCCTGGGGATGTCTGCTATCGAAGGTTGTCCGACATAGCGGATCGGGACCGAACGTCACATGTCACCGATCCGGATGGTGAATGTTCAACCGGTTGTGAGGTGGCATGTACGAGCGAGTAGATACTGAACATGACAATGAGCCGGTTTTCCGGCTCATCTACAGCAGTCACAGCCGGATCCCCGCCGCGGACACCCCGTCGGAGTTGGGCGAGATCTTCACCACCGCCCGCCGCAACAACCGTGCGCTCGGAGTGACGGGCGCGTTGGTTGTCTCCGAGGACGCGTTTTCGCAGGCGCTGGAGGGTGACGAGCAGGTCGTGCGTGACCTGTACGCACGGATCGGCGAGGACCCACGCCACGAGCATGTGACTCTTCTCCGGGCCGAAACCGTGCCGGGGCGGACCTTCGGTCGGTGGGCGATGGCCAAGGTGGCGGCCGACGGTGGCCCGGACATCCGCCTGCTGAGCAACGCCCAACGCCAGACGATCGTCGCCGCCGGGGCTGATCATCACGTGACCCCTGACCAGGAGTCGGTGCTGTCGTTCATGCGTGACTCGGTGGATCAGCCCGTCATTCCGCAGTGACCATCTGAGCCTCGCCGGACCGGCGTCATGGCCACGGCTCTCGTCATCGTCGACTTCCAGAACGACTTCACCCCCGGCGGGGCGCTCGGGGTGCCGCATGGCGATGAGCTCGCACCGCGGATCAACACGCTCGCCGCGTCGGGTGCATTTGACCTGGTGCTCGCCACCCGCGACTGGCATCCACCCGACCATGGCTCATTTTCCGCACAGGGCGGGGTGTGGCCGGTGCACTGCGTGGCGGGCAGCGAGGGCGCGCAGCTGCATCCAGCACTCGACCGGGATCGTCTCGACATCGTGCTCGACAAGGGCCAGGATCCCGTCACCGAGGGCTACTCGGCGTTTGACGGCACGTCGCTGCAGACGATCCTGCGTGACCGCGGCATCGACGCCGTGACCGTGTGCGGTCTCGCCACCGACTACTGCGTCAAGCACACGGCACTTGACGCGGTACGCGCCGGCTTCCAGGTCACGGTGGACGGGCGAGCCATCGCAGGGGTCGACGTTGAGCCCGGGGACTCCGAGCGCGCGCTGGCCGAGCTGGCCGAGGCCGGGGTCGCAGTGCAGAACTGACGACGCCCGCGGGCGGCTGCGACACTCCGTGCGTGGAGCAACCCGTCGAGATCTCCGGCGACATGATCCGGCTCGGTCAGCTGCTCAAGCTGTCCGGTGCCGCGCAGGACGGGGTCCACGCCAAGGCGCTGATCGCTGACGGCTGGGTGTCGGTCAACGGCGAGCCGGAGCTGCGCCGCGGGCGGCAGCTACATGCCGGTGACCTGGTCGTGGTCGCCGGTATCGAGCCCGCCGTCGCCTACCGGCTGAGGACCAGGTAGCGCAACCCGCAAAAAGCGGTGCCTTATCCTGTGCGGCCATGGAGTCCGCCACCGAGGTCGTCGCCCGCTTCCTGTCGGCGCTGGACACCGAGGTGCGCGAGGTCGCGCCCGGCCAGTGGGGCATGGTGCTCGACGCGGCTGGCTACGTGCTCGACGTAGGTCTCGTGGTCCGAGGTGGTCTGCTGCGCGCGCAGGCGGCGGTGCTGCCCCCCGAGGTGATCAATCCCCATCAGCTCCTCTACTGGAATCGGCAGTCGCCGCTGGTGTCGTTTGCCGAGAACATGGCTGGCGAGGTCTTCGTGTGCGGAGAGCTCCCACTGGAGTCCCTGGAGGCTGAGACGCTCGACCGGTTCCTCGGTCTGCTGCTGGCCAACGCGACGCGGGCCCGCGAGTTCGCCATCACCTCGACGTCGTGACGCCGGTTCTGGAGTTTCGCCAGCGCGTGCCCCTGCGGTGGCGCGATATGGACATGCTCGGCCACCTCAACCAGTCGGTCTATCACGAGCTGTTGGAGGAGGGGCGCGCGGGGCTGATCAGCGAGCTGATCGGTCGTCTCGGGGACGCGCGGGACGGCGGCGCGTTCGTCATGGCTCACGTCGACCTCGACTACCACGCCGAGGTCCGCAAGGACCACGGTGAGGTGGAGGTGATCGTCAGCCTGGAGCGCGTCGGCACGTCGAGCCTCACCCTCCACCACGAGGTGCGTCATCTCGACGGGACGCTCGCCGCGTCGGGGTCTGCGGTGATCGTCGCCTGGGACCCGTCCCGTCGGGGCAAGCGGGCCCTCACCGACGCCGAGCGCGCGGTCCTGTCTGACCCGGTGATGTAAACGAACAGGAGGCAGCGATGGCGCAATGGTCACTTGACGACAAGGTGTTCCTGATCACCGGCGGCGCCCGGGGCATCGGTGCCGCCACCGCGCGTGAGCTCGCGGCCCGCGGCGCCCGGTTGGCGCTGGCCGACCTTGACGCCGAGGCGCTGGCCGCAACCGCCGCGTCGATCTCGCCCACCCCGCTGACGATCACGCTGGACGTCACCGACCCGGCCGGCTGCGACGCTGCCGTCGCTCACGTGCTTGAGGAGTTCGGTCGCCTGGACGTTGTCTGGGCCAACGCCGGGATCGGCTCGATCGGCCCCCTCGGGCTCACCGATCCCGACGCCTGGCGCCGGACCGTGGAGGTCAACCTGATCGGCGCCTACAACACGGTCCGGGCCGGGCTCGATGCGGTCATCGCCCAGCGGGGCTACGTTGCGGTCACGGCGTCGGCGGCATCGTTCGGGCACTCACCGCTGATGTCGGCCTACAGCGCCAGCAAGGCTGGCGTGGAGGCGATGTGCGATTCGCTGCGCATCGAGGTCGCCCACCACGGGGTCGATGTCGCGTCGATCCACCCCATCTGGATCGACACCGACATGGTCCGGGAGGGCGAGAGCAGCCAGCGGGCGTTCCAGGTGCTGCGTGCCTCCCTGCGCCCGCCGTTCAAGCGCACCCAACCGGTCGACCGCGCCGTCAACGACATCGTGGCGGGCTTTGCCAAACGCCGGCGGCGGATCTGCACGCCGCCGTTCGTCGCCATCGCCCACTACCTGCGTCCGCTGATCACCACGACCCTGTTCGAGCGCGATCAGCTGGCGGCGGCGCCGGAGATGGAGCGCGTCTTCCGCGAGGAGGTCGCCGAGCGGGGAGCGGCGGGCGCGTCGATGAGCGAGCGGGTCTCGGCTCAGATGCCGGCGCGCTAGCACGGGTGTTTGACCCCCCGCGGGCGAGGTGCGAAAGTCCCAGGCGGGGTCGGAGAGAGCGCAACCGGACGTGGTGTAGGCAGTGGGCTTCTTCTACCGTGATGAGCAGGCCGATGCCGATGCCGATCAGCCGGAGGCTCGGGACCGGGCGCGGATCGAAGCCGGCGGCATCCCGCTCGCCGCCGAGGCGCGACTGAGGGCGCTCGGGACCGATAGCCCGCTGTTCACCAGCGGCCTGTCGGTGCGCGAGTTCGCGCTGCTGGGGCGCCTTGGCCCGCAGCCGCTGGCCCAGGTGATGGGCGCCAGTGTGGTTCGCCCCGGCTGGCAGTACCTGCCGGCCTTGGCGCCGGGGCAGGCAATGCTGGGACGCTCGGGCAACTATGGGGCCCCGATCATCAACGGCTGGCGGGGCTCGGTCTACACCGAGCCCTCGCCGTCCCAGGTGCGCAACTACCTGTGGCACAACGAGGTGGTGTGCGAGCTCGACGTGCTCACCGACGCGTGGTCCCTGGCTCGCCGGCGGGCATTGGACCGCCTCCGCGAGGAGGCGCTGCAGGTGGGCGCCGACGCCGTCGTCGGCGTGCGGTTGCATCGGGGCGACCACGACTTGGGGGCGGGTGTGATCGAGTACGTGGTCACCGGTACGGCGATCCGGCTTCCTGGTTGCGACCGCAGCGTCTGGCCGCTGCTCTCAGACCTCTCGGTGCAGGATTATTGGCGGCTGCTCAGCGCCGGCCATCAGCCTGCCGGCCTGGTGGCCACGACCTCTGTCGTGTTCGCCTCCGCCGCGCGGTCAGTCCGTCTGCGGCGCGCTCGTACCCAGCAGCGCAACCAGGAGCTCGACGAGGTCAGCCGAGCCTTTCACGCCGCGCGTGAGACCGTACGTGCCCGGCTGGAGGGGCAGGTCTCCGACGCCGAGGGGGTCGGCGCGGTCGGCGTCGAGTTTGCGCACACGGTCCGCCAGGAGAAGCTCTCACTCGCCGCGTCGCTGCAGTCCACGGTCAGCCGGGGCTGGCACCAGGGCCGACTGGGGATCCCGTACTACGTCTCGGGCCACGGTGACACCGAGCGCCGCGGCTGGGTGATCACGATGCATGCGGCGGGTACCGCGATCCACTCCCGCAGCGTGCCGGTGCCCACGACGACGAAGACCACAGTCCGGATGGGAGGCCGATGACCGAGTACGACCCCACATCGCTGGAGGGGATCCCGCAGTCCGGGCGCGAGCGCCTGGAGCAGAACCGCCAGGGTCTGTACACATCGGACCTCAGCGTCAACGAGTTCCTGCTCGTGAGCGAGGCGGGCTTTGACCCGGTGGGACTCGTCGTCGGTAGCTCGATCTTCCACATCGGCTTTCAGGTCACGGGTCCGACCACCAGCCGGGAGCTCGACGTGCTCTCGCAGGCGATGTACTCGGCGCGGCACCTCGCGATGACGCGCATGGAGGAGGAGGCCGACCAGCTGGGCGCCGACGGCATCGTGGGCGTACGCCTGGACATCGGACGCTATGAGTGGGGTGCCAACATGGCCGAGTTCATCGCGATCGGCACCGCGGTGAAGCACCGGGAGGGGGAGCTGCACCGCGCACCCAACGGCCGGCCATTTCAGAGCGATCTGTCGGGCCAGGAGTTCTGGACACTGCTGCGCACCGGCCACCGTCCGGTGGGGATGGTGATGGGCAGCTGCGTGTACCACGTTGGGCGTCGCGGCCCCCTGCAGACGATGGCCCAGACGGGGCGCAACGTCGAGCTGCCCAACTTCACCCAGGCGCTGTACGACGCGCGGGAGCTGGCCATGCAGCGCATGCAGACCGAGGCCCAGGAGCTCGGCGCCGAGGGGATCGTCGGCGTCACGCTGTCAGAGAAGAGCCACGGTTGGGGCAGCCACGTAATCGAGTTCTTCGCGCTCGGCACGGCGATCGTGGCCACCGGGGGAGGGACGACGATCGAGCCGCCGATCCCCGTCCT